>DATKCX010000237.1:0-5035 GCA_035512975.1 Ilumatobacter sp. | reverse complement strand
CGAGGCGAGCATCGATCGATGCCTTGGAGGCACCAGACAGACCGATCACCGAAGTGGTGTGTGTCAGCTCGGCCAATCGCACCGCCTCCGCATGGCGTTCGCCCGCTCGCTCGAGATCCACAGCCAGGTCGGCCTCTCCGGCGCAATACCAGAGGTAGGCGGCGTACGGCGTCTCGGTCGCGCCGCCAACGTCCAGGAGCTCGTCTGCCCGATTCGACACCGCGGCGTCGCCGGCGTATCCCAGCGCCAACAACTCACAAGCTTCCGCCATCAGAAAGCGCTCCGAATCCGCGGCATTCCGGGCATCATCCGCCGACCGGCGATACCAGGAAGCCGCCTCGTCCAGCCGACCCTCGAACAGCTCGATGTTGCCCTTGAACAGCGACACCTCGGGCGGGCACACGCCACCGCTCTGCTCTGCCAACTGCAGAGCTCGGTCGCTGCGAACGACGGCCTCGGCCATGTCTCCAGCCATCCAAGATGCGTATGCGGCCGCCACCCACACCCGTGGCGCCGACGGGCTGACACCGTCAGGATCGGCCCGGATCACCCGCTCTGACCAGGCCAACACATCGGGGCGAAGCCGAAGAAAGCCATAGTGGATCAGCCCTGCGACCAGTCGGCCGGCGAGATCTATCTCGCCCTCGGTGAGCAACCAACCGAACGCTCCGCGCATCTCGGGCAACGCGGCGTCGATGTCGACCAACACCAGCCTCCCCGACTCGTGCATCGATCGGCTTTCATGTTCGACTCGACGCACCTGGTGCAGCGCGTGGTGCCTGGCTACCTCTCGATCGCGGCCCGTTTCCACGAGCTGGTCGGCTCCGAACGCACGAAGCGTCTCCAGCAACACGTAGCGGCCTTCCGGCGCACGAAGCACGAGTGATCGCTCTACGAGTTGCGCGACGGCGTTGGTGGCCTCGACGACGTCGATCTCGCACACCGCCGCGACATCATGGGCGTCAAACGATCCGACGAACACCGACAGGTCAGCAAAGTTTCGCTGCTGGCGTTCGTCGAGCAGACGGAAGGACCAGGTGACGGCCGCTCCGAGCGACGCGTGTCGGCTCGATGTGCGATAGCCAGACGAGAGCAATGCGAAGCGCTGGTCGAGCCCGGCGGCCACCTCGCCGAGGTCGTGGGTATGCAGCCGAGCAGCGGCCAGCTCGATCGCCAGCGGCAAACCATCGAGGCGGCGAACGATCTCGGCCACGTCCTCCAACTCCGCAGGGCCGGGAGTGAAGTGCGGTGCCACCGCCTGAGCTCGCTCCACGAACAACTGCACCGCCGGGTCGGCCTGGCCGACGGGGAGGGTCGGCACGGGGAGCACCTGTTCACCGGGCAGCCGCAAACGTTCCCGGCTGGTGGCCACGAACCGCACCCCTGGGCAGCGGGCGAGGATTCGCTCCAACGTTTCGGCGGCAGCGTCGATGACATGCTCGCAATTGTCGACGAGGATGACGAGCACCTGACCTTCGACGACGTCGACCACACGGTCGATCGTCGAGATTCCCGGACGACCGTCGATGCCCAGGGCTGCCGCCAGGGTGTCGGCGACGGACCCGGAGTCGGCCGGCGCGAGTTCACACAGCACCACCGGCCGGTTGTGGCGGGCGGCAAGCAAGAGTCGGCCAACCTCGACCAGCAACCGCGTCTTCCCCACTCCGGCCGGACCGACCAGGGTCACCAGGCGATGGGCTTCGGCCCTTGCAGTCACCTCCGCCAGCAGTGTGTCCCGGCCGAGCAGCGACGTCGGCGGCACCGCCAACACCGATGTCGGCGACCACACCGCAGGTTGCGCCACTGACAACGGAGGCGTTGACACCGGGCCGCCGTCCAACAGGGCGACGTGTTGCGCCGCCAACGCTGGCGACGGGTCGATGCCCAACTCGTCGCCGAGCAGCCGTCGGAAGTCGTCGTAGACCCGCATCGCCTCGACCCGACGACCGGTTCTGGCCAGAACCTCCATCAGGAGCGAACGGGGGCGCTCTCTCAGCGGCACGATGCCTGTCAGAGCGGTGAGCTCCGCGATCACGTCGGCAGTTTCACCCAGCGCCAAGCGCGCTTCGGCTCGAGCCTCGCTCGCTCGGATCCGTAGCTCCTCCAACCGGGCAGACTCGACCAGGCCGTCGTCGACATCGCCGAGCTCGGGGTAGGCCGGTCCCTGCCACCGCTGCAGCAACGTTCCGAGACGATCCGCCACTGCCTCGCTGGGCCAGCCTCCGCCGAGGGACTCGGCAAGGCGGTCAGCGTCGACGTCCACGAGGTCTGGGTCGAGCCGATACCCGTCGCCGACCGAGCTGACGACACCGTCAGGCAGACCTCGCCGGAGGCGGGAGAGATGGTTGTGCAGGGCGGCCCGCGGGTCGCGTGGCGGATTGCCCGGCCACAGCGCATCGACAGCTGCGTCGGCCGAAACGATCCGGCCCCGATGCAAGACCAGCAACGCAAACAGCCTGCGCTGGAGCAACCCGTCCGGCGTTACATCGCGCCCGACCCCATCGACCGCCCGTATCGGCCCGAGCACCTGAATCGACAGCAGGCCGTTCGCATCCATGGTGAGCATTCCAGCACAACTCGCGCGGTTCATTGGCCGGCATTCGCGAATGGATGCCCTGGCGCACACCGGGTCACCCATGCATGATGGCGTTGTGAAGACTTCTGCGCTCTGCTCGGTCCGCCACAACCGCCTGCTGATGACCCAGGCGTGGGTCCATGCGAGGTACCGCTGGTGTTCGTGATCGTCTGGAAGTACGTCGTTCGGCCCGACGCCGCCCAGGAGTTCCGGGCGGCCTACCGCTCCGACGGGGAGTGGGCTCAACTGTTTTCCCGTTCACCGGAGTTCTTCGGCACCGAGCTGGTCTCCGAACCCGGATCCACCACGTATCTCACGATCGACCGTTGGGTCGCCGCGGCCGCCGCCGACGCGTTCATCGAATCCGTACGTGACGAGTACGAGGAGTTGGACGAACGCTTCGCAGTGTTCACCGAATCGGAACAACTCGTCATGCGCGGTCACTTCGTCGGTTGAGTTGAATCGGCGGCGTGACCGCTCAACCCGCAACCGGCTTGAGTTCCACCCTCCTCAGCAGCTGGGCATTGAGCGCGACCACGATCGTCGAGAGGCTCATCAGCACGGCACCGACGGCGGGAGAGAGCGTGATGCCCGCCCACGCGAACGCACCAGCGGCGAGCGGGATCGCGAGCACGTTGTAGCCAGCCGCCCAGGCGAGGTTCTGGACCATCTTGCGATAGCTGGCTCGGGAGAGGCGAATCACGCTGGCCACACCTCGCGGGTCGCTCGATGCCAGCACGACGCCGGCCGACTCGATGGCCACGTCGGTGCCCGCCCCGATCGCCAGGCCGACGTCGGCGCGCGCCAACGCCGGTGCGTCGTTGACCCCGTCGCCGACCATCGCCACGGTCGTACCGCGTCGTTGGAGGGCAATCACCGCCTGGTCCTTGTCTTCCGGGAGCACCTCAGCAAACACGTTGTTGATGCCGAGGTCGCGCGCGACGGCGTCGGCGACCTGCTGGGCATCGCCGGTGATCATTGCAACGTCGATGCCCATGTCGCGCAGCTCGGAGACGGCCTGCCGCGCCTCGGGACGGACTTCGTCTTCGAGCGACATCGCACCGACGATCTTGTCGCCAGTGGTGAGGTACAGGACCGCAGCACCGCGACGCTCCCAGTCGGCAACGTCAGGCTGTAGCGAGTCGGGCACCGCCAACTCTTGTTGACGCAAGAGTGCCGGACCGCCGACTGCGTAGGTGACTCCGTCGATGTCGGCGGTGACACCACGACCAGATATCGACCGGAAGCCCGTTGCGTTCGGCACCCCTACCCCACCCGCGGCACCGATGATCGCGCGGGCCAATGGATGTTCGCTCTCGGCTTCAACGGCCGCAGCGGTGCGGAGTACACGGTCACCGTCGAAGTCGGCGGTGGCCGCGACGCCGGTGACGACGTGGGCACCTTTGGTCAACGTCCCGGTCTTGTCGAACAAGACGGTCTCGATCGACCGCATCCGCTCGAGTGCGAGCCGGTCCTTGACCAGGATTCCTGCTTTCGCCGACACCGCAGTCGACAACGCGATCACGAGCGGGATCGCCAG
The DNA here is from genome assembly GCA_035512975.1 of Ilumatobacter sp. Lineage (GTDB taxonomy): Bacteria > Actinomycetota > Acidimicrobiia > Acidimicrobiales > Ilumatobacteraceae > Ilumatobacter. The sequence continues at coordinate 920 of DATKCX010000237.1, read as the reverse complement.
CCCCAATGCATGCGGGCAAGCGATCACCAGAACGGTGACGGTGCGTACGATCGCTTCTTCGAGATCGCTGACCGCCCACCAAGCCGCGAACGTCACGATCCCGGCCGCCACGGCGACGTAGAACAGCAGGGCTGCGAAACGGTCGGCGAGCACCTGGGCCCGACTCTGGCTCGCCTGGGCATCGGCGACCAAACGTTGAATTCCGGCCAGCGCGGTGTCATCGCCGACGGCGTCGACACGGACTCGAATCGAACTGTCGGTACTCACTGTGCTGGCCACCACTCGGTCGCCGAGCGATCGGCTCACCGGCTTGGATTCGCCCGTGATCATCGACTCGTCGAGCTCGGCTGCGCCGTCGACGATGGTTCCATCGGCAGGAACCCGAGCACCTGGGCGGACCAACACGACATCTCCAACCTGCAGCTCGGATGCCGGCACCGGACGAATCACATTCCCGTCGACGAGGTCGGCTTCGTCGGGAAGCAACGCCGCAAGAGCAGCGAGCGCGTTCTGAGCGTGGCCGATCGCCTTCATCTCTTGCCAATGGCCGAGCAGCATGATCGTGACCAAGGCGGCGAGCTCCCACCAGAACTCGAGGTCGAGCCAGTCGAGGCTCGTCGCCATCGACGCCAGGTAGGCGACGGTGATCGCCATCGTGATGAGCAGCATCATCCCGGGCTGGCGGTCTCGAATCTCCGCCACCCCTCCGGCAAGGAACGGCCACCCTCCCCACCAGAACACGATCGACCCGAGCACCGGGCCGTACCACGTCATGAGGGGCAGGTCGACGGAGTAGTTGAACCAATCCATCACCATGTGGCTGGTGACGACGAGCGGAATCGTGAGGAGCAGGCTCAGCCAGAACCGGCGTCGGAATGTCTCCGGGTCGTGGCCGGCGTGCTTGTCGTGGCCGGCGTGCT
>DATKCX010000236.1:0-6868 GCA_035512975.1 Ilumatobacter sp. | reverse complement strand
GCTTCCACGGCGTAACGGGCCCGGGCGTCGAGCGTGCCGAGCAGTTCGTCGAGGAGGTCGCCTTCGACGAGCGCCATGACGTGCTCTTCGGGGGTTCCGTCACCGTTGGCCATCAGGTCGCCGAGCGTGGCATCGCCGTCGTCGCCGACGGTCTTGTCGAGGCTCACCGGCGTGGTGAGTCGGTGCAGTTCGGCGTTGGTGGTGTCGAGTGTTTCGCCATCGCCCGAGGCCTGACGCAGAGCAGCGCGGAGGCTGGCCGAACGGTCGCCGGGGATACGGATGAGGCTGGCCTTCTGGTCGAGGGCGCGACCGATGGCCTGACGGATCCAGAAGGTTGCGTAGGTGGAGAACTTGAAGCCACGACGCCAGTCGAACTTGTCGACGGCGTGCTCGAGCCCGAGGTTGCCTTCTTGGATGAGGTCGAGCAGGTCCATGCCCTGGGGGAGTGGGTACCGGCGAGCGATCGAGACGACCAAACGAAGGTTGGCGCGAATGAAGCGATCCTTCGCTTCTGCGGCGGCCGCGACCTGTGCCTTCAGATCGGCGCTGCGCTTGCCGTTCTCGAGCAGTTCAGCGGCCTCGCGGCCCTGCTCGATGATGCGCGACAGTTCGCGCTCGTCTTCTGCAGTGAGCAAGGGCACCTTGCCGATGTCGTTGAGGTACAGACCGATGGAGTCATTCATGGTGATTCTTACAACCGTTCTTCGTCGTGATCATTCCCGGGGACCAGTGTGACAAACGACACAGCTGTAAGTTCCGGGGGGATTTGGGTTTGGGGGGATTTCTCGATTTTGGCAACTGGCCGATATGCGTTGGAACGTTGATACCATCACGGATGTTCCCGCTGAGAGGCAGTTGAGTCGAAGCAACGCGAGCGATGCTGTAACCGGCTTGCCACTGTACCAGATGTGTCAAGCGCGTACCTAACGCGAGTCGTGTTCGCAACCTCTACGCCGTAAGCTGCCGCGTCGTGCCTACTCACCCTCCCACACACCCACGCGTTGGTGTGTTCGGCGGCACGTTCGATCCGCCGCACGTGGGGCACCTCGTCACAGCGGTGAACATTCTGCATGAACTGCAGCTCGACCGGGTGATCTTGATGGTCAACAACGTGCCCTGGCAGAAGGTCGGCGTGCGCGCGATCACCCCTGCGGCCGACCGTCTCGCCATGGTGGAAGCCGCAGTTGCCGACGTTCCTCGTTTGGTGGCTGGCGACCACGAGATTCGCAGCGGTGGTGAGTCCTACACCGCCGACACGCTTGCCGCGCTCGCGGCCGAAGAACCCGATGTCGAATGGTTCGTGATCCTGGGCGACGATGCGGCTGCGGGAATTCACTCGTGGACTCGAGCGGCTGAAGTCATCGCCAACGCCCGACTGGTGGTGGTCGACCGGCCTGGAAGGTCGACAGCGCTCGACGACTCGATCGACTGGATTCGTGTGGAAGTGCCACGACTCGAGGTGTCGAGCACCGATCTGCGCGATCGCTGGGCCGATGGCCGACCTCTCGACTACCTGGTGACTGAGGATGTGTTGCGAGTCGTGAACGAGCGCGGGTTGTACGGGGTGGGACACTCGTGACCGCCATACGCCAGCGGCGTTCCCGAAGCGTCGTTCTCGGTCTGCTGGTGGCACTTGTCGCGGTTGCCGGAAGCGGTGCACTGGCATTTGCCGGCTGGCGCACACTCTCTACGTCTACGGCGGGTAAGCGCGTCACCGTGGATCAGTTCGTCAACGCCAACCAACGACTTCCATATACGCCGACAGCGGTGATCGGGACCGCCAACGAAGATGGTCGACTCACATCGGTCGTGGTGGCTGTGATCGAGCCGGATGGCACCGGCGGTTCGCTCGTGGAACTGTCGGCCAGCGCCGACACGAACCTGGGATTGTCTGACGAGCGCCGCCCATTGGCGGCGACGTACGAGATGGAAGGGCCTGAGGCGTTCCTCACTGGCGTCACCAGCTTGACGACACTGGCGTTCGACGTGGTGGAGATCGTCGACGCCGGTCGGTTCGCGGAACTGACTGCGCCGTTGGGCGAGCTGACGGTCGATGTGCCGGTCGACGTGGCAGACGAGGAGACCGGACAGAACTGGGCCGCCGGGGTTGCCCGCCTGGCACCCGCAGAGGCAGCCGCACTCGTCACGGCCTCGAGCACCCAACTCGACGACTGGTACTACGACTCAACCCGTCAAGCGGTCTGGTCGGCGGTTGCTGATCGTGTCGGAGCCGGTATCGGCACCGCTGATCCAGTTGCGTCCGACGACCAACTACCGTTGATCACCGACCTCGACGCATTCCTCGATCGGTTGTTCGCCGGCCCGGTCGAGTTCCGCAGCCTTGCGCTGCAGCCGTACTCCCCTGAAGTCATCCACGAGCAGCTCCCCGAAGACCTGTGGCAAGCGTTCGGCATCCCGTCGATCGATTCGGTGGTGTTGCACAGCCGGGGCGAGGCAGCGTTGGTGTTTGCCACCGTTGCGCCAGGGCGCGTGGGATCGCCACGCGAAGGAGAACGCTTCCGCGTGTTGTGGGGCTTCTCCGAAGCAGACTTGGAGGAACTCGGCATCAACGGTGCCGACGCCACCATTCAAGCCATTCGCCGTCTGCTGTTCGTCGGCGGCAACATCATCTCGGTGGCCCGAATCGACCCGTCAGTCGTTCCCGACCGAACCATCGTTGCGGTACCCCAAGGCGACGTGCTGCCCACCTTGGAGGAGGGGTACGTCGGACTGTTCGGTCCCGTCGACCTGCGAGCGCGCGAGATCGAAATCAGCGGGATCGACGTCGAGATCACACTCGGTCGAGAGTTCCTCGACCAACTCGACATCGACGCGATCCGAGCCGACGCCGAGTCGCTCACCACGCCCACCGCCTCCACCACCGTTCCGGATGACGAATCCGACACGACCGACACCACAGATCCGGACGACGAATGACCTACACCGACAACGACCCCGACGAGCCCACCGAGGATCTTCCTACCGCCGTTCCATACGTGGAGAACGAGGCCGCCAAGTCCTTGGCGATCACGACCGCCCGCGTGGCCGAGGCTCACCACGGCTCCGACATCGTCGCGTTTCGTGTGGGCGAGGTGCTGGGCGTCGCCGAGTACTTCGTGGTGATGGGAGCGAGCAACCGCCGCCTCGTGCGGGCCTTGGTCGAGACGATCGAAGAAGAGACGCGTGAGCTCACCGGCCAGTCGCCCCTGCGGGTGGAGGGTGCCGCCGAGCAGTCGTGGGTGCTCATCGACTACGGCGATGTGATCGTGCACGTGTTCCAAACCGAGACGCGCGAGTTCTACGAGATCGAGCGGCTGTACAAAGACGTCCCGAAGCTTGAATGGCAGCCCGAAGCCGACGCGGAAGCGTGATCACGCTGTTGTGATTCAACCCGTGGCGTCGGTAACGTTCCGATGTCCCATACGGGGCTATAGCTCAGTTGGTAGAGCGCTTCCATGGCATGGAAGAGGTCAAGGGTTCGATTCCCTTTAGCTCCACACGAAAGTCCTGGTCACAGGTGCGTTCGATGTTTCGGTGACGACCGTGCCCAGTCGGCTGACACCTTACGGCGCCTGATTTGATGCCGAGGTATGATCGATTTCACTTGATTCCGGGCACGTTGGGCCAGCGTGTCGGCGGTCCCCCGTGTCAATCGAAGCGTGACCTCTTCAGCGTCGTACGAGATGTTGACGAGCCTTTCCCGCGCGGCGGTCACCGAGTCGGCAAGTTCGAGTGCCGCACTACCAGCCGTGTTGGTCGAGCAGTTTGCGGAGGTTGCGCTTCGCCTTGTGTTCGGTGTGCACGCGAGACAGGAGGGAGTCCCATCGTTCGGGTGTACCGGCGAGGGGTGCGAGGCGTTCGACCCGCTCCATCAGTTCAACGGCTCTTTGGTAGCCGGGTGTTGTCTTGCTATTGATGGCGGCCACAGCGATCGCTTCGTAGACATTGATGGCATCGACAGGTGCGACGGTTTCGCGGCGCTCGGCGAGGTCGAGGCGCGTCGCGTCGGCGCAGCCATGGGTTTGGGCGACTTGCCAGGCTTCCTCGATGTCGTTCTCTGTGACGAGGATCTCGATCAGCACCGCCGCAGGCCAACGACCAGTGCGCCATGGTGACGGTTGATCACTGTCGTGGCCGTTGTCCAGCAGGTCGCGGAGATGTGTGGTGCAGCGTCGGTAGAAGTCGGCGCGGCGATCGGGGTCGAGGTCGCACAGGGCGAGGAAGTGTGCTCGGGTCGGGGTTTGCTCGAATGCCTCCCAGCGGATCTGCTCGATCTCGATTCTCGCTTCATCGGGTGACATCTCGGCGTCGGGTTGGCCGAGTAGTTCGATGGCGAGATTGCGCAGGTCGTCGGCTCCACGCCCGGGGTGCTCGGTGATGCCGAGCCGAGCCCAGGCAAGCGCGTCGTGGACTCGTCCCGCGTCGAGGAGTGATTGTGAGATCGTCATGTAGTCGTGAGGGGTCGAGAGGTCTCTGCTGCGTACCTCGATCAGCGCGTCGGGATCGCCCGTTCCGAGCGCCCATCCGATCATCGCTTCTGAGACAGCGTATGCCTCGCCCCATCGGCGATCCGACAGCGCGTCCGTGCGGGTCGGGTTCGACTCCCAGCGCGGGAGCAGTGCCTGCCGTAACTCGGCGAGGCCCGCCTCGCCGAGCACTTCGGCGTAGGTGTTCGCGGCGTGGTGGAAGGTGTCGAGTTCGCTGGTGAGTTCGAGCTGGAGTAGTCGGCGTGCCAACCCGGTTGGATCCGGGCGGGCGGCGAGACAGGCGTCGAGGTGTATATCGCCGATCTCGTTCGCAATTGTTGTGATCCATCCGTCTGAGTCGTCGACGTATTGGATCGCCGCTTCTGCTCGGGCGAGGGCGTGCTCGCACAGTTCTATCGCAGCATCGTGGTGTCCGGCGGCGTTCAGCGTCGCGATCTCATCCATCGTGGCGTGCACATCGGATGCCCAAGCTTCGGCTTCGCGGTAGTCGATGAAACCGTCGAGCGGCGCGAACGCATCGTTGAGGCGCGTTTTCCACTCCGCCATGTCGGGACCCAACCCGCGGGCGGAGCGCATCGTGTCGACGAGCCTCCGTTGAAAGACTGCATCGCTTCCCGTGCGCTCGAGGACGAGCTCGACGAGCGACTCAGTTGTCAGTGATTCGACGTAGGACCGGACGTCGGTCGATGACGACCGGGAACGCCCGTCAGGTTTCTGCGTCTTCGCGAGCGCCGACGTCCCACCTTGGTCTGCGCCGCCCTCGCGAATCTGGATCGCGGTGGCGACGGCGTGCTTGCAGAACGATCCGTCCTCGGCGGCGGGGCATGTGCACTGCCATCGAAGGCGATCCTTAGCCCGCGAGAGTTCCACGCGGTAGACGTGTGTTCCGTCGACAATCGCCTCGATCACCGAATCGCTGGCCACGAGGATCTGAACTCGGTTCTCGGCGTAGTACTTCAAGCCCCGCCGGAACGCGCCTGGCCCGGCCAACGCCTCAATGGAGTCGTCGTCGAAGCCAGCGTCCCACTCCACGACACGCAGCGTAGAGCGAGCGGGAATGTCAGGAGTGCAGACAAAATCAATAGTTACGGCAAATGGGTCGTATTCCCTCAGATTGGGTAAGTAGCGCCGGAGTGTCGCGCTTCGACCAGCCGCTCGCGAGGGTGGCGTCTGGGGGGATGTCTGCGCCCGTTCAGTTGATCAGCGGGCGAATGCGATCGACGATCTTTGTTGCCGCGTTGAGAAGCTCCCCGGCTTCGGTCGGCCCGAGATCAGGGAGGTCGGCCGCGTATCGGCCGTCGATTGCCCATGGGTCGAGCAGGTCGAGGTCGTCGGCGGAGATGTTCGGCGAGTTGGTCGTGGGGTATTGGGCGTTCAACTGGCGGAGGTCGTGGATTCGTGGAGCACTCGCGCCGATTGCGAGAAGCCCAGACTTGAGGGCCTTCTCGGCGGCTTGCTGGGCAAGGAATCCCACGATTCGAAGCGCCGCGGATCCATCTCGAAGGAGCACGCCCGCAGCAGCAAGGTCTTGTTCGGCCAGTCGGAACCAGCGTTGAGCCGGAGTCATTTCCGGTTCAGGCAGCTGATCGCTCATGGATCAAGACGCCCCGCTGGGCGGGCTCGAATTCTGTTGTACCCGGCGAGGCCTGGTTTCGTTCGAAGTCGTCGAGACTCGTGACGAGCACGTCGTGGGGTGCGGTGATTGCCCGTGTAGCGCGCCGTAGTTCCACCATCAGACGTCGCCGGTCGGTCAGGGGTGCCTCATCGAGAACGACGAGAAGATCGATGTCGGAATCGGGCCCATCGGTACCGTGCGCCACGGATCCGAACAGCACGATCTTTGCAGGATCGAACGCGGCGACGATCGTGGCCACGAGATCGGGCACCCAGTCCTGCAGCGATCGACCAGCCCACTCAGCGTGGCCGTCACGCACCGCGTAGGTGACCTGGTTCATTTTCGAAGAGTACCAGCCGGATGTAGAGCGGCTTCGCCGTTCGGATCGCATTCGCAATGGCCACCGACCGGCGCCAGGCCTCAGCCGTGACGTGGGGTCACGCTCCTCGCGCATGATGGAGCCCGCTCATGTCGTGCCGGATCGTCGAGTACGGCGCTGAGGATGTGGGCGCCGTTGATGGTGGGTTTGATGCGGCGGCGGTAGTGCTTTTGCAGCACCCGGAGGTCTTTGTGGCCGAGTTGGTCGGCCGCTTGTTCGATGGGAAGTCCGGCGCCGGCCATGAGGCTGGCGGAGGTGTGGCGGAGGTGTGGCGGAGCAGGTTGGGTGTCCAGTGGCCGTCGATGCCGGCGGCGGTGATGGTTCGGTTGAGTTCGGTGCGGACGGCTTTGGGATCGGAGGGTTTGCCGGTGGGGGAGGTGAACACCA
>DATKCX010000235.1:0-30229 GCA_035512975.1 Ilumatobacter sp. | reverse complement strand
CCATACGACCCCGACAAGGCGCGCGAACTGCTCGCCGAGGCCGGCTACCCAGACGGCCTGCAGATCGAGTCGGCAATTGGCTCGTCGGCGAACACGTACATCCAGACCGGTGAGCTGGTGCAGTCACAGCTCGCTGCTGTCGGCATCGAGATGAACCTGCAGCTGCTCGACGCGGCCGCCATGGTGCCCGGGTTGTTCTCTGACGGTCCCGACGGTTCCGGCACGATTCCGTCGAGCCCGTTCGGTGGTGCCGCCACTGCCGATCCGGACTCTGGGTTCCGCAACATCTACTCGGCAACCGGTTCGTTCAACGCTGGCCGCAACGTGCCGGAAGGTTTGATCGAGCTGCTCGACGAGGGTGCAGGCGAGAACGACCCAGCGCAGCGGGCGGCGCTCTACCAAGAGGCCAACCGAATCGGGGTCGAGGGCGTGTACCACGGTGTGCCGTTGTTCTTCGAGGTGTCGGCAACGGCATCACAGAACTACGTCGGTGGAGTCACCGAAGCTGTCTCCGCATGCTTCGCGCCACAGAACTTCTTCCGGGACGTGTACATCACGGCCGGCAAGGTGCCGGCGGAAGGCTGATCTGGGCGAAATATCCGGCGAACAAGCCAGCGCTGCTGCACAAGCGATTCGTGCAGCAGCGCTGGCAGCGGCGCGCCGTCAGACACGGTTCACCGTGAGCGGTGGTTGCCGAAGCCGAAGAGTCTCATTGCGTTCCCTGCGAGGATCGCGTGGCGCTCGGCATCGGGTACGTCGGCGAAGGTGGCGTTGATGGTGCGCGCCGAGTAGGGCCAGTCTGACGTGATGTGCGGGTAGTCGCTCGACCACAGCATGCGATCCACGCCGATGATGTGCCGATTGTCGATGGCGTACGCGTCGGAGATGAACGACGCCGGGAATCGCTCTTTCATGTACTGGCTCGGCGACCGGCTGAGCACGACGTCTTTGAGTTCCGACTTCGAGTGCCGCACGTAGTTGTCGTCAGCCTGTTGGGCGAAGTACGGCAACCAACCACAGTCGATCTCTGCGAAGAACACGGTGAGTTCGGGGAATCGATCGAGCACACCGCTGAAGATGAAGTCGAGCATGCGCGCCGGCGCGTCGTAGAAGTGAAACGTCCCGGGCAGCGCGGTCGCCGCTTGTTTGAACGACGATGCCTTGCGCAGGCTGACGTGGATGGTTGCCGGCTTGCCAGATTCCTCGATCGCCTTCCACACCGGGTCGTCGTCCGGTGCGATCGCGTCCGACGTGCCGTGCGGAAACGTGTGGAGCAGCCAGGCAACGATGCCGGGTTGGTCGCTCAAACGCTCGATCTCGGCGAGCGCGTCGTCCACGCCGGTGGACGGCAGCAATGCGCAGCCACCGAAACGGTCGGGAGCGACGGCACAAAACCCGGTGAGAAAGTCGTTGTACAACTGCACCACACGGCGGTGGAGTTCAGGATCCACATCGGGGCCCGCCCACTCCAAGCTGCCATTCGGGTACAACACCTCGGCGTCGACGCCATCGAGGTCGAGTTCGGCAAGTCGGGCGTGCGGCTCGAACACACCTTGGTTGATCTCCTCGATGCGACACCACTTGCCGAGCTGGTCGGGGCGGCCACCAGCGCACGCACCCCAGTTGAAGCCGCCAGGGGCTTCGGTCTGACCGGGGTGCACCCACGCGTCACCTTCCGGGAAGCGCTCGACGCGCGGCACGATGTCTCGATACTTCGCCGGTGCTTCTTCGAGCCAGTATGTCGGCGGCACCATGACGTGCCCATCGGCCGAGATCAACGTGTAGTCACGTGCGGTGGCGGTTGCCGCCTGCGGTGAACGGCTGGCAGACGTAGTCATGGGTTGCTCCCTGGACGAAGTTGTTGCGGGTGTGTGTTCGGGTGCGTCGATCCGCGAGCACAACGACGGCGATAGCAACTGCGACTCCTCACTCAGCACTGCCCGCAGGCCTTGAACCCACACCCGACTCCCCGATAGGCTTGATTTCAAATTATTATATTCTTAGGTGATTGTCAAACAGCTGGAGCCAGATGAAACAAGAACAGATGAGCCCGATCGATGTCGTTCGAGCGTTCAACGCCGCTTGGAACGCTCATGACCTCGAGGCCGTCCTCGCGCTCGTGAGCGACGACTGTGTGTACGACTCGTCGCGTTCGGCCACGCCAGCCGGACGTATCGTCGGCCGCGACGCCCTCCGCGCCGCGTGGTCCCCCGGGTTTGCCGCTCCATCGGGCACGTTCTCGTTCGACGAGCCGATCGGGAGCGATCAGCATGTGGCACAACCGTGGACCTATGAACGTCCCAACGGCCCGCCAGTGCGCGGCGTCGACCTCTTCCGAGTCGAGGCGGGATTGCTCGCCGAGAAATCTGGATATGTGAAGGTCGGCTGAACCCTCCGTACCGGCCAGCGCCGCGTTGACGGGGCCGGCAGATTGCAGCTACACCGAGCAGATGCGTCGTCTACCGACGGTGCCCACCAATGACGAGGAGCCCACGTGGCCGTTCAACCAACGTACCGACAGGCCGCGATCACCGGCGTCGGCTACACCGAACTCACCAAAGCGTCGGGACGGTCGGTATTGTCCCTTGCCGCAGAAGCCTGCCGCAACGCCATCGCTGACGCCGGCCTCACGCCAGCGGACATCGATGGCGTCGTCACGTACCAATACCTCAACGACTCGGTACCAGCGCAAGCCGTGGCCACCGTGCTGGGCATGGGCGACCTGTCGTACACGCTCGACTCGGGGTTGGCCGGGCAGGCACCGTGCTACGTCGTCGGTCAGGCAGCGCACATGATCGGCTCGGGCGTTGCCCGCAATGTCGTCGTGTACCGCGCACTCAACGGACGCAGCGGCCAGCGAGTGGGAAGCGCCAAGGCACCGGGTGACGCCGCCCGTTTACGTCACGACGCAGGATTGACGGCGTATCCGCAGACGATCGCACTCTGGGCGCAACGTTTCATGATCGAAACCGGTGCCACCGAAGACGATCTCGCGGCGGTGGCAGTGGCCCAACGCGAATGGGCCCTGATGAACCCGAGGGCGCTCCGCCGCCAGCCGCTGACGGTGGAGGATCACCGCAGTTCGCCGTACGTTGCTTCGCCGCTGCGTGCCGTCGACTGCACCACCGAAGTCGACGGTGCCTGCGCGGTCGTGCTCACCACTCCCGAACGGGCCAAGGACGCGCCGCACCGCGGCATCGGCATCGAGTCGGCCGCCTACGCCCTCGGGCGAGGCAGCGGGCTCGATATGGCCGACATGGCGAGCTGGCCAGACCTCAGCCGCAACTACACGTCGTTGCTCGCCGATCGGCTCTGGAAAACTGCCGGGCTCACGCCCGCCGACGTCGATGTCGCGGAGCTGTACGACTGCTTCTCGAGCGTGGTGTTTTTCGCACTCGAGGGGCTTGGCTTTGCCGAACGCGGCGGTGCTGGCGACCTCGTTCGCTCGGGAGCCACCCGCCCGGGTGGGACGATCCCGGTGAACACCAATGGTGGACTGCTGAACGAAGGGTATTTGCACGGTATGAACACGGTGGCAGAAGCCGTGATGCAACTGCAGGGTCGATGCGGCGATCGCCAGGTACCAGACGCCGAGATCGCCGTGGTCACCTCTGGTGCATTGCAAGACGGCTCGGCGTTGGTCATGGTGTCGAAATGAGCGACGTGTCGTTCTTCGATGATGGCATCACCGCCGGCAAGCTGCTCATTCGGGTCTGCTCATCGTGCCGACAAGGAGCCTTTCCGCCCATGCCTGGATGCCCGCACTGCGGCGGCGAGCGTGGTGAGATCGTCGAATCAGACGGCTCGGGTCGGCTGTACTCGTGGACCGTCTGCCATGTGGCGCTCGATCCGAGCCTCGCCGCAGAAGTGCCATACGTCGTGGGACTGGTCGACGTGCCAGAAGGTGCGCGCCTGGTTGCTCGCATCGAATGCGATGCCGACCAGCTCAGCACCGATTTGGCGTTGGTCGCCACCTATCCCAGTACCGGCCCCGATACCGGCAGGGCTCCTCACCTGGTGTTCGTGCCAGCAGGACACGATCGCGCCGGGGACTCGGCATGACCGAGAGCAGCACCTTGCTGGTGGAACGCATCGATCTCGAGGTCGGTGCCGCGAGCATGATCACCCTGAACCGCCCCGAGCACAAGAACCCGATCGACAAGGTCACGCTGAATGCGTTGCGCGCCGAACTCGAACGGGCGGACGCCGAATCAGACATCCGAACGGTCATCATCACGGGCGCTGGCGACGCGTTTTCCGCTGGCGGAGACCTGCGCGGATATGTCGAGTTGTATCAAGACCCCAGAGCGTTTCGAGCGTTTCTCGAAGACTTCTCGGAAGTGTGCGCGCTGTTGGAGTCCGGAGCGTTCGCCAGCATTGCGATGGTCAACGGGGCGTGCGTTGCAGGAGGCATCGAGGTGGCGTTGGCGTGTGACTTCATCATCGTTGCCGAACACGCCAAGATCGGTGACGGGCACCTGAACTTCGGGCAACTCCCCGGGGCGGGCGGCAGCCAGCGACTGTGCCGAGCCGTCGGTCTGCAACACGCCAAGGACTTGCTGCTGACCGGCCGGCTGCTCACCGGCGTCGAGGCAGTCGCAATCGGTCTCGCCACGGAGGCCGTGCCAGCGGATGGATTGCTCGCTCGTGTCATCGAGATCGCGGCGTCGACGTCTCGACACAGCCCACTCGCGATCCGTCGCATGAAGGAGCTGATTCTCGTGTCGCAAGACGTCACCCGTGCCGATGCGCTCGCACGAGAGCTCGACATCGTGGCCACCTACGCCACCACCTCACATGACGCAGTCGAAGGGCTGCACGCGTTCGGTGACCGCCGCACCCCGAACTGGACCGGCCGATGACCGAGCCGGCTCCACTCCCCAACGCTGCCCATCAGGACGCTGCCCATCGGAGCGCTGCCCATCGCGAGGGGTGGGACGATGTCACGCTGTGGGGCGAGTTCGAACGTCACGCCGCGGCGGCACCGTCAGCGCTGGCGGTGGTCGACCGTGACGGCCAACGGTCGATGAGCCGAGGTGACCTCCTCGCCGATGCGACAGCGTTGGCAGTTCAGTTCGAAGCCGACGGCCTCACCCGTGGTGACGTCATCTCGGTCCAGCTCCCGAATCGGTACGAAACCGTCGTCGTCGCGCTCGCGTCGTTGCGACTCGGCCTGGTCATCAACACGGTGCTCCCCAACTACCGAGCCCGCGAACTCAAACACATCTTCGGTACCGCTGCTCCAACAGCCGTTGCCGTGCCGCGTGAGTACCGCGGCCACGACCACGTGGCCATGGTGGAGTCACTGCGATCGGTCCTTCCTGCGAACTGCCACGTGTACGTCGTCGACGACGCCGACGATTTCATCAACAGCATTCGAGCGGTCGGCGGCGAAGGCACGGTCCAATCACCACCGCCCGGTGCCGCGGCCTGGTCCGAACTGATCTTCAGCTCTGGTACCGAGGCCACTCCCAAGGGTGTGATGCACAGCGAGCAGACCACCAACGCCGGCGTCCGCTCGGTCCACGAGTTTCTCCAGTTGCGCACCACTGATGTGGTCTGGATGCCCTCCCCGGTGGGACACTCCACGGGCTTCAACTTCGGGCTGCGGTTCGCGCTCTACCACGGTCTGGCGTTGGTGCTGCAGGACAGGTGGGACCCAGCGATCGCCATCGAACTCGTGCGTGCGTTCGGTGCCACGTACACGCTTGCGGCGACCACATTCCTGCAAGACCTGGTGCGCGAGCTGACCGAACGAGACGAGCGACTCGACGGGCTGTCACGCTTTGCCTGTGGCGGAGCCGCGGTACCACCAGACCTGGTTCAGGCCGCTGGCGAACGCGGTATCGGCGTCTTGCGCTTGTATGGGTCGACCGAGGTGCTCGTGGCGACCTGCAACCACCCTGGCCTGCCCAGCGACGTACGGCTGCATACCGATGGCGTTCCTCTTCCCGGAGTGACCATTCGTACTCGGGCCGACGACGGGAGTTTGTGTGCCGTCGGCGAACCAGGCGAGATCGAAGTGCAGAGTTGGCAGAACGCGCTGGGCTATTTCGACGAGCCCGAACGCACGGCAGACACGTTCCTCGACGACAACTGGGTGCGCAGCGGAGACCTCGGGGTCATCGGCACCGACGGGTCGTTGTCGATCGTGGGCCGCAAGAAGGAGATCATCATTCGAGGCGGCCTGAACATCACTCCTCGGGAGATCGAGGAGTTGGTGCTCGCGTTCGACGAGGTCGAACGATGCGCCGTCATCGGTTTGCCCGACCCGCGGCTCGGCGAAAAGGTCTGCGCGTGTGTCACGTTGCGAGAAGGCTCGGAACTGTCGTTCGACGAGATGATCCGACGACTTCGGGCCGACCAGCTCGCAACCTACAAGCTGCCCCAGTCGTTGCATGTAGTGGCCGAGCTGCCGGCAACGGCCTCAGGCAAGATTCAAAAGCACGTGCTGCGCGACCAGATCGCGGGCTCTGGCTCAGTTGGCGCGCAGCGGTGCCGCTGAGATCTTCAGGGACTTGCCGAGCAGACTGTGACGCTGCGGATTGGCTTGGTGGAGCCGAGCGACACGTTCGGCACCGTCAGCGTCTCCTGCGATGATGCGGTCGATCAGCTCGCGGTGCTCTGCGACCGACTGCTCACGCATCACCAGTTCTGGTAGCGCGCCGAACTCGATCTCTTCGGCGGCGGCACTCACCTGTCCCCACCACAGCGCCTCCAACGCGCCGACCAACACGATCAACGGCTGGCTGCCGCAGGTGGTGATGATCACTTCGTGAAACTGGCGAGCCAGGCGGGCAAACGTCGGCGCATCGTCAACTGACGCTTCCGAGGCTGCGTGGATCTCTTCGAGTTCGGGCACGACGGCGCTCGCCCGATCTGCTCGCGCGGCGCAGGCCCGGACGCAGAGCGGTTCGATCTGCGACATCACGTGCACCACTTCGTCGACATCGGTGTCGCGCGATTCAAGCACCAATCCGAGCATGTAGGCGACCTTTTCCGTCTGAGGTACATGCACGACTGATCCGCCGATTTTCCCGCGTTGCACAGTGATGAGACCCTCGGTTTCGAGGATCCGCAACGCCTCGCGCACCGACGGCAGACTCACCCGAAACTCGGCGACGAGATCTTCCTGCTTCGGAAGGAACTCGTTGTCGGCAATCTGGCCCGACAGGATTCGCTGACGGAGCGTCATCGCGACGTCTTCAGCAAGCCGCGGCGAACGGCGTTGATCCAACGTGCGACTCATTTCCGTGAAATTACACCGCTAGGCACGGTCGAGGAGTGTTCTTCGACACTCGATCCGCTTGTCTGCAACACGAAACGGGGAGTCAGACGTCACGAATCGGGATCGTCTCGTTGAAGCTGTGCAACGTTGGCCCAAATCTGCCGACGCCGATTCGACACAGCGCCGCTTGCGACAGCTGGGTGTGGAAGAAGATCGCCAGCGTGGTGTCGAGCGCCCACGACACTGCGGTCTTGATGGGTGTCATGTGGCTCACCACCACGATGTCGCAGTCCTCGGCACGTGCGAAGAGATCAGCGCATGCGGCACGCACACGGCCCTCGACAGACCCGAAGCTCTCACCACCTTCTGGCGCGAAGTCGACGTCGTCGCGCCAGGAGGTCCACACCGACCGAGGCATGTCGGCGACGGGAAGCCCCTCGTAGATCCCGAAGTTCACTTCGAGCCAACGGTCATCGATCGTCGGCTCGACGCCGTAATAGGAAGCTGTCTGTCGGGCACGCAGCGATGAACTGCACCACACCTCGTCGATGCCAACGCTGATCGACCGCACGTGCTCGGCCATTGCCGCAGCCTGGCGCTCACCGACCTCGTCGAGCGGCAGGTCGAGGCGGCCCTGGAATCGACCTTCGGCGTTGGCCGCGGTGCGACCGTGTCTGACGAGGTAGAGCACGAGACCAGTGAATCACACGAACGCGAGCTGACCCGTACGCCAGAAGTGGCGACGACGGTCGGCGGTTCGAAGGTTGGCGTGTTGCACGATCCACCAGCACACACCCAGCCCGATGATCTCCAAGAGCACGTTCCACCATCCTCGCTCGGCGATCGGGTGTGGTGCGCCGCCGAAATCGAGCCCGAAAAAGGGCCACCAGAACACGGTCGTGTTCGTCCACGCGCCGCTGAAGACGAGGTACAGCATCGTTCCGACGGGCAGCCCGAGCAATGTCTTGCGGATGGGTTTGCGACCGGCGGTCACCGCCATCAGGAGTACCAGCAGCGCCACGCTGAAGGTGACGCTGTGCAGCACTCGCGCACCGCCGAACAAGGCGTCGACAATCGCCGGCATCAGCGAGCCGACGATCAGCAACCGATAGTCGAAACGCGGGTCGCGAAAAACGAACCAAACAGTCAACACCGCAGTGCCGACGAGCCAGAACAACATGGGCCGAGGCGACCGCCTCAGGCAACCAGCATTCGGCCGCACTGGGGACACTCGGCGACCTTGCCGACTTTGGTGTCGTCGCGCACCGTGTCGACTTCCGCTGCAGAAAGGTCCATGTGGCAGCCATCGCATCTGGAGCCAACCAGCACGGCCGCAGCGACCACGTGGTGTTCGCGCAGTCGGTCATACTTGGTGAGCGACGGCTTGTCGACTGCCGCCCGCAAACTGGCGAGCCGGTCTGCAATGCGGGTCAGTTCGCCCTCGATGTCGCGGGTGGCCGCGGCAAGTACTGCGTCGGCCGCCAAATAGCCCTGACGCAAGGCCGGCTCTTGCAACAACAGCTCTGCCAGGTCCGCTTCGAGGCGAGCCTGTTCCTCCATCGCCGCGAGTTCCGCATCGTCGGACTGGCTGCGTCGTTCGTTGAGGCCTGCGATTTCACGCTGCAGCGCTTCGGCTTCGCGGGGAGCGATGACCGTACGCAGCTGGGCTTGCAACTTCGTGCGGTGTTTGTCGATATCGGCCGACTCGTGCTCGGACGCCTCGACGATGCTGCTCAGCTCGTCGATGCGTTTGCGGATGAGCGTTCGCGCCTGATCCCAGCGCACCAACGCGTTCCGGGCGTTCTGGAGGGCATCACGCTCCGCGAGGTTCTCGCGTCGGTGCCTGAGCTGGTCGGACATCGTGTCGGCCGCTTGCAGTTCGATCAACGGGTGAGTCATGTTGCGCCTCCTCGGGCATTGGCGGCGTCAGCAACGCTCGGTGACCACACCGAGTGGCGCCGACGGCATCGGGGCGTTCGGATCGAGCACATTTGGTGGGATCGTAGTGCCGCTGGGTACCGCAGCGAATATCGGGACCGGCGGGGCGGTGGCCACCGGGGGTTCTTCGGTGGGTTCCTCGGTCGGTTCTTCGGGTGGCACGGTGGTCGCTGTCGGGGGTGCTTCGGGTTCTTCGGGAACGGTGGTCGGCGATGGTGTGGCTGGCGTTCGGAAGCCCTCGATGGCCGCCGTGGCCGGCGCACCCTCGCCCTCCGGAGCAGTGGTGTCGGTGACTGCAGCGGGTTCGAAGCCGACCACCTGGTACAGGCACTCGTTGCCGGGCAGGTAGAGCCTCATGGGCGGTCTCGGCGGTGCTGCAGGCGCCGGCCAGTCGTTGTCGAATCGCTCGAGACCGACGGTCTCCATGAACGCCCCCCAGATGCGCGCCGGAAAGGTTCCACCCTGGACGCTCCTCACCCCGACCGCCTCGAACTCTGGGATTTCCACCATCGGTGTGTACCGATCGGGGTCGCGGACGAGCACCGCGGTGGACAGATACGGCGTGGCCCCGACGAAGACCGCCGTGTTGTTCTTGTCTTGGGTGCCGGTCTTGCCGAATGCAGGGCGTCGGCTGGCGAAGTCGGCCAAGGCCTGGCGCGCCGTGCCGCCGGTGAGCACGCCTTTGAGAACGTCGATGGTTCGCAACGCCACCTCTCGGTCGAGCACCTGAACTCCGTTGGCGACGTGGGTGTACACACGCTCGCCCTGGGCGTTGTCGATGTACTCGACGTAATAGGGCTCGAGGTGTACGCCTCCGTTTGCGATCGTTTGGATGCCAGCCGCCATGTCGAGCGTGCTCAGTTCGTTGGCACCGGTGGCGAACGATGCCAGCGGATCGATGGGCAGCCGTTCGCTCGCCGGCTGTCCGGGATACAGGTACGACGACGACGCCATGCGGTACACGGTGTCTGAGACTCGATTGAGACCGACGATTTGCGACAACCGCAAGAAAGCGCAGTTGATCGAGCGGGTCGTCTGCTGGCGGAGTGTGGCGAGCCCGCCGTTCACTCCCCCACTGGTGGTGAAGAACGGCTCACTCGGGTTGTCGGGAATCGGCAACGTGCACGGGTGCGTGCCGTCGATGAGGTCTTCCGGGTTGGCACCCGCCTGCAATGCCGCCGCGAGGATGAACAACTTGATGCTCGATCCGGTCTGGCTGGGTGCCAGCGCCAGGTTCACCTCGTTCTGACCGCTGACGAACCCCGAACCACCGACCATCGCGCGGATGGCACCGGTGGAGGTCTCGATCGAGGTCAACGCGGCGTCGATACCGGCCACGTTCGCCGGCAACTCGTTGCGCGCGATCTCGGCCCGCTCCTGGACGTCAGGGTCGAGCGTGGTGTGGATGCGCAACCCGCCGCGGTTCAGCACCGTGTAGCGCTCTTCGTACGTGGTGCCCAAGATGTCGCTGCGGTTCAGCAAGTAGTCGCGGAGCGCCTCGGTGAAATACGTGCGTTCGCCTGTGCGCTCCGCCCGGCGACGAACGCGTTCGGGCAAGACGAAGGTTCGATCCGCGGTCTCGCGATCGACCTGGCTGAGGAGTTCCACCTCCACCAATCGGTTCAACACCGCCTGGAACCGCACCCGGCTGCGTTCCGGTCGGTTGATCGGGTCGTAGCTGGAGGGTGCCTGGACGAGGCCGGCGAGAAACACCGCCTCGATGAACGAGAGCTCGGCGACCGACTTGCCGAAGTAGGTCTCCGACGCAGCGCCGAGCCCGTAGGAGTTCTGACCGAAGAACACCGTGTTCAGGTACCGCTCGAGGATCTCGTCTTTGGTGCGCTCCTTCTCGAGCCGCACCGCATAGACGATCTGCAACATCTTGTAGCGGCCGTCACGTTCGAACCCGGCGAGATAGTCGTTCTTCACCACCTGCATGGTGATCGTGGAAGCACCCTGCACCGGGCCTTCGGACGCGAAGTTCGACAACGTGGCACGCAGCAGACTGCGCACGTTGACGCCGTGGTGCACGTAGAACTCGTTGTCTTCAACGGCGAGAAAGGCATCGATCACGTGTTGGGGCACGTCGGCCAGTTCGATCGGCTGGCTGTTCTGCACTTCGTACGCTGCGATCTCGGCACCACTCGTGTCGTACACGTACGATCGGGCCGCAAGATCGGCGAACTCGGGCAGGTCGACGGGGAGTTCCTCGTGGGCGTTCGCCATTCGCCACAGGCGCAGGGCGACGGCGACCGTGGTGGCGCTGAGCAGCAGCGCTCCGGCACCGATCACCAGAAACACTCGGAAGATCCAACTGGCGCGGCCCATCGCTTGTTGACACTACGGTTTGCCACCATGCCTGACGCTGCACCGTTCCCAGTTCGTCCCTTTCGGTTCGGGGTCCAGGTCAGCGCCACGGGCACCCGCGCCGAGTGGGTCGACCTGGCACGGAAGATCGAAGCCTTCGGCTACTCGACGATCACGATGCCCGACCACTTCAACGAACAACTCGCCCCCGTACCCGCGCTGCAATGTGCTGCTGATGCCACGACGACGTTGCGGTTGGGTGCGCTCGTGTACGACAACGACTACAAGCATCCCATCGTGTTGGCGAAGGAACTGGCCACGATGGACGTGTTGTCGGATGGTCGCGTGGAAATCGGGCTCGGTGCCGGATGGATGGCCACCGACTACGAGCAGGCCGGAATTCCATACGATCCACCTGGCGTGCGGGTGAGTCGCATGATCGAAGGGGTCGCCGTGATCAAAGGTGCGCTCGGGGCCGAGCCGTTCTCGTTCGATGGCCACCACTATCAGATCACCGGCTACCAGGGGCTGCCCAAACCGGTGCAGTCTTCGCCCCCGTGGCTGATCGGTGGCGGGGCACCCCGAGTGCTGAAGTTCGCGGCCGAACAGGCAGACATCGTCGGCATCAACGGCAACCTCAAGTCCGGCGCGATCGATTCGACGACATACGAATCGATGACCGCTGAATCGGTTGACGACAAGGTGTCGTGGGTGCATTCGGCCGCCTCAGCGGCGGGGCGGCTCGACGCGATCGAAATGAACGTGCGTGCGTTCATCGTGTCGGTCACCGACGACGCAGACGGTGCCATCGCGATGATGGCCTCCTTCATCAGCGCACCCGAAGATCTGGTGCGGCGCACCCCGTTCGCGCTCGTCGGCCCGCCATCGAAACTCATCGACGACTTGCGCGCACGTCGCGAACGTTGGGGTTTCAGCTACGTCGTCGTGGGGCAACAAGACGTCGAGGCGTTCGCTCCGGTGGTCGCCGAGCTCGCAGGAACCTGACGTCATGACCGCGCTCCCCCCGGCACCCACTGACGAACCAACGGCACACGACGCCAGTTCAGACATTCGATTGCTCGGGCGCGTCATCGGTGAGGTGCTGCGCGAGCAGGCCGGACAGGAGGCGTTCGAACTCGTGGAGACCGTTCGCTCCACGGCGGTCCGCAACCGACGCATGGGCATCGATCCGATTCCGGGGCTTCGCTCCGAGTTCGTCGACGTCGATATCGACGCCGCGCTCGACCTCATTCGTGCGTTCGGTTGGCTCTCTCTGCTCGCGAACACCGCCGAAGATCTGCACACCGAGCGACGCCGTCGGTATCACCGCGACGCCGGGTCGCAGGCCCGCGAAGGCAGCCTCGTTGCGAGTCTCGACAAGCTGGCGGCGCGAGGCGTCCCCAACGACGTGGTGGCTCGGGAACTCGCCGAGCTGTACGTGTCGCCGGTGATCACGGCGCACCCCACCGAAGTGCGGCGCCAGACGGTGCTGGACCATGTCGACGCCATCGCGAAGGTTCTGTCACAGCGAAGTCGAGCTGCCGCCAGCCCCACCGAGGTCGCCGAACTCGACGAGAGCCTGCGCCTCGAGATACTGATGCTGTGGCAAACCGCAGAGGTTCGGCTGTCGAAGCTGCGTGTGCGTGACGAGATCAACGAGGCGTTGCGCTACTACCAGTCGAGCATCTTCGCCACCGTTCCGGCGCTCGAGCGCGACTTGGAACGGCTCGCGGCCGAGCGCTTCGGGGTCACCGTCGACAATCCGCGAGCAGTGTCGATGGGTTCATGGATCGGTGGTGACCGCGACGGCAACCCGTACGTCACCGCGCCGGTTCTGCGCATCGCGGTGGAGGCTCACGCCGAAGCGGCCTTGCGTGAGCACCTGGCGGCGCTGTTCGCGTTGTCGCGAGAGCTGTCGATGTCGGCGCGCCTGATCGACGTCACCCCCGAGTTGCAGGCCTTGGCCGACTCCTCGGCCGATGACTCCCCGTTCCGCGCCGACGAGCCGTACCGCCGGGCGCTGCGCGGCATGTACGCCCGCACGTGGGCCATGGCACTCACGGTGCTCGACGTGGTGCCCGGTCTGGTGCCACACGCTCAACTCCCTCCATATGAGTCGCCCGCTGAACTGGTCGCCGACCTCGACATCGTCATTGCCTCGCTGAAGACCCATGGTGCCGCCGATCTCGCGGATCGCCGCGTCGACCCGATCCGCCGGGCGGTTCGCATCTTCGGCACCCACCTCTGCGGCCTCGACCTGCGACAGAATTCGCAGGTGCACGACCGTGTGCTCGCAGAACTGTTCCGGGTAGCGGGTGTCGCTCCCGACTACCTCGATCTCGACGAGGCCGCTCGCGTCGCCCTTCTCACCCACGAGCTGCGCGGCCAACGTCCCCTCGTCACACCGTTTGCCACCTATACCGAACAGACCGCCAACGAAGTCGACGTGCTCCGGGAAGCAGCTCGGGCGCACGCCCGGTTCGGCCCCCGTTCGATCCCGCATTACGTGATCTCGCAGGCGGAGTCGGTGAGCGATGTGCTCGAGGTGGCCGTGCTGCTGAAGGAGGTGGGCCTCGTGCGGGTCGATCCGGCCAACGGAGCACTCGCGTCCTCGGTCGACATCGTGCCGCTGTTCGAAACCATCGAAGATCTCCGCCAGGCAGATCAGACGCTCGAAGCACTGCTCGCGCACGACCGCTACCGAGACATCGTTGCCAGCCGGGCCGGTTGGCAAGAAGTGATGGTCGGCTACTCCGATTCCAACAAGGACGGTGGCTATCTCACGTCGCAATGGGAGTTGTATCGAGCCCAACAAGCGCTGGTCGGCGCGGCCGAGCGGGCCGGGGTGCGCATCCGGTTGTTCCATGGGCGTGGCGGAACCGTCGGTCGCGGTGGCGGACCTGCGTACCAGGCGATTCTGGCGCAACCGCCGGGGTCGGTGCACGGAGCGTTACGGATCACCGAGCAGGGCGAGATGGTCGCCGCGAAGTACGCCCAACCCACGTCGGCCCGCCGCAACCTCGAGACTCTGGTGGCGGCGACGCTTGAAGCCACATGCCTCGATGCCACCGTTGATTCGCCTCAGTCCGGCGAGTTCGCGCAGGCCATGACGTCGTTGAGCGAGTTCGCATTCAATCACTATCGCCAGTTGATCGATGGGCCCACCGGACCTGACGGCCGCTCGGGCTCGGAACGGTTCGTGGAGTTCTTCCGAGGCATCACGCCGATCGGCGAGATTGCCAGCCTCAACGTGGGCAGTCGCCCGGCCGCACGCAAGAACACGAACCGCATTCAGGATCTGCGGGCGATCCCGTGGGTGTTCGGGTGGAGCCAGTGTCGACTGAACGTTCCCGGCTGGTACGGCGCGGGAAGTGCATTCGAACAGTTCGGGGCGTTGGCCTCGGGCCGCGACATGCTCGGTCGAATGCATGCCACGTGGCCGTTCTTCAGGGCGGTCCTCAACAACATGGGGATGGTGCTGGCAAAGACCGATCTGGCGATCGGACGGCAGTACGCCGAGACGTTGGTCGCCGACCCCGCGTTGCGCTCGGAGTTCTTCGGGCGCATCGAACAGGAATACGCCCTGGCGGCAACCTGGCACGCACGCCTCACTGGGAGCGACGACCCGCTGCACGACAACCCGGCGTTGGCCCGCAGCATCGTGAACCGGTTTCCGTACCTCGACCCGTTGCACGTGGTGCAGGTGGAGTTGCTTCGGCGGCATCGTTCGGGCGATCACGACGAGCGAGTGGAGCGCGGCATTCAACTGACGTTGAACACCATCGCGACCGGGCTGCGAAACAGCGGCTAGAGACCCAACGCAAAACGCCCGCCGAGAGGCGGGCGTTTTGTTTGAGAACTCGTTCTCTGAGGTTAGGTGTCAGACGACGCGAACGCCGACAGCCTCAGGACCCTTGCGGCCCGGAGCGATGTCGAATTCGACATTCTGTCCATCGAGGAGGGTACGACGACCCGAACCTTCGATATTCGAGAAGTGCACGAAGACATCGTCTCCGTCGTCTCGGCTGATAAAACCGAAGCCCTTCTGATCGTTGAAGAACTTCACTGTGCCGGTAGCCATTGCGTGTTACTGCTTTCTTGTAGCGCCGATCACCACGGTGATGATCGACCTTGCGACAACGCTATCCAAATGACCACCCATTCATGCGCATCGGGGAGAATCACCCCGATTCCGCGACTGGGAAATGTGCTCACGCGTCGTGCCAGTTCCTCTGCACTTCCTCTGATTCTTGAGTGTTTCGTGATCTTTGAACGAACACTTCAGTCAGAACTGGCACTTGCCGATACAGATGAAATCACCTAGAGTGGTGCTAGGAGCACATGCCGTGACAACACCAGCCGTGACATTCCCTGTTGCCGTATCTCGCAAGCCGGTAGCGATCGACGACGGGATCATGCGCGCCGGTACGCAAACTGCCGCGTTCGACAGTGACCAACCGGAAACGCTGTTCCGGAACTATCTCCGGCTCATCCGCCGGGCGCGATCGCAGCAGCGGGCACCAGAGATCTCGTTGCGGCGCGAAGACGTCGAAGCGATCTCCGAGTATCTCGGGGTCACTGCAGAACATGTGCTGAATCGCCTGGCCACGTTGATGGGGTCGTCACGCACCCAGCGCACCACGATGTTGGCCGCCTTTGCGTCAGGCGCGCTCCTCTTCGGTTTGGCCGGTTCGGTGGCGGCAACGTCGTCCACCGCCGACACCAACTTGGTGTCGGCAGCCGAAGCCATACCACCGCCAGCCGCTGCCACCATCGACAGCTCGCCCACGAACGGCCCGGCGGAAGCCCGTGTGCCCGAGCCCACCCCGAACCCATCGCTCGGTTCATCCCCGGCTCGTGCGGTCGAGCGCACCTCCACCGTGGTGGTCGGCGACGTGGGTGCCGACCAACCAGCTGCCATCGTGGTCGTCGATATCGCCCCATCTCCCCCGCTGGTCAACTCTGGATCTCCCCCGCTGGTCAACTCTGGCGACTCTGGTGGGCCGACGTCTGGCAGCACCGGGGGTTCGAACACCGGCGGGAGTGCGAACAACACCGATGTCAGCTTGGTGACACCCGTCGTCCCCATCGACACCGACACAGTGGCCGTTGGCGATGCAGTGGTCCCCCCGATCGCCTCGGTCCCGGTCGCCGACGATTCGTCGAACCCCGCGCCACCGAGCCAAGACGACAGCGGCGTCGGCGCGGAACAACCACCGGTCGACGACGGCGTTCCGCAGGAACTCCCACCGGTGGACGACGACACCGTGGCGGTGGGTTCACCGCCTCTGCCTCCCACCACGCCACCGGCAACCACCACCACAACGACAACATCGACCACGACGACGACCACGACGGTTCCGGCTGCGACCACCACGACCACCACAGCACCGGCGACCACGACGACCACAACACCGGCGACCACAACCACCGAGCCTCCCGGGACCACGGTTCCGGTCGACACCACGCCGTAGGAGGTCGAGCGGATCGGCAAGGCTCTGCCGAGACTGCTTGCTCGACCTTGCGATGGATGCGGCTCCTCGCGGTCGTCAGACCCCGTCTGCTGGGGCGCTGCGGGCGCGCCGGGCTTTGAGCCGACTCCACACGAAATAGCCGAAGGCGGCGAGAATCAGTGCGATCACGGCGTACTGCAGCAGGCTCACGTAGTCGCCGACTTCCTCCCAGTTGTCGCCGAGTGCCGCACCGGCTCCAATCAGCGCCGTGTTCCACACGGCGCTGCCGATGGCCGTGAGTACCGTGAATCGAACCGGCTCCATCCTGCGAAAGCCGGCCGGGATCGACACCAGCGAACGAATGAGCGGCACGCAACGGCCAGCCATGACCGCCACGGTCGAGCGCCGATCGAACCACGCTTCGGCACGCGCGACCTCGTCGGTGCTGACGCCGAACCACTTGCCGTGCTTGTCGACGAAGCGATGGAGCCGATCGTGGCCGATCCATGCGGACACTCCGTACAAGACCCAAGCACCGACGACTGAACCGACGGTGGCCGCCGCAATCATGCCGATCAGCGAGGCGTCGCCACGTCCAGCGACGAACCCGGCAAGGGGGAGCACGATCTCCGAGGGAATCGGCGGAAACACACTCTCGAGCGCCACGAGAAACGCGACGCCCACGTAACCGAGAGCATCGACGACGTCGGTGACCCAGCCGGTAAGACCATCAAGCATTCAAACGACGGTACAAGCTTCGACCGACCGACCGGGCGACACCATCAATCGTTGTCACATGCTCGCGGCGGTGCCGGAGTGATACGCCGTCTCGCCGTGTTCGGCGAGGTCGAGGCCGCTGGCCTCGGATTCGGCGTCGGCGCGCAGGCCGATCGTTGCTTTCAGCGCCAGCGCGATCAACGTCGTGACAACACCCGAGTACACGATGGTGACACCGTTGGCGAAGGCCTGCTCGACCAAGAGATCGATGTTGCCCCCATAGAAGATCCCTTCCATGAATTCGCCGCCAAAGAACTCCGGGTTGGCGAAGAAGCCGATGAGGAGCGACCCCACGAGCCCACCGACGAAGTGCACCCCGACCACATCGAGCGCGTCGTCGTAACCGAACTTGTTCTTCAGACGCACGGCGTAGCAGCACATGATTCCGGCAACCGCGCCGATCGCCAGCGGGGCGGGACCAGACACGAATCCAGCTGCTGGTGTGATGGCAACGAGACCAGCGACGATGCCGGAAGCTGCACCGAGGTTGGTGGGGTGTCCGTCACGCAACCACTCGACGAGCACCCACGCCAAACCCGCGGCGGCCGCTGCGAGGAACGTGTTCATGAACGCCTGCGCCGCCTGGCCGGTGGCCCCCAGCGCCGACCCGGCGTTGAAACCGAACCAGCCGAACCACAAGATGCCCGTGCCGATCATGACGAGCGGCATCGAGTGCGGCGGGTGCCCTTCTTGTGGCCATCCCTTGCGCTTGCCCAACACGAACACCATGGCGAGTGCGGCAATGCCCGCGTTCACGTGAATCGCCGTACCGCCCGCGAAGTCGATCGAACCGCGCTGGCCCAGAAAGCCGCCGTACACCCACTTGAACACGGGGCAGAACACCAGCAACGTCCACACGGGTACGAAGACCGCCCAGGCGGCGAACTTCATGCGGTCGGCCACCGCTCCAGAGATCAAGGCGGGGGTGATGGCTGCGAACATGCCGAGAAAGGCGATCGTTGCGATGGTTCCACCGTTGTCTTCCATGATGCCGACGCCGTCGAGGAAGGCGAGGTCGAAGCCACCGAAATAGTCCGCTCCTGCGTCGCCGTAGGCGATCGAGTACCCGACGATCATCCAGATCACTGGAACGATGAGCACACACCAGAAGTTCATCATCAACATGTTGAGGACGTTGCGGCTGCGATCCATCCCGCCGTAGAAAAGCGCGAGACCGGGAGTCATGAAGAGCACCAGCGCCGCTGAGATCAACACCCAAGCAAGGTTTCCGCTGTCCATCGTCACACCTCCCCGGCCGTCAATGCGGCAGACAAACAGGTGTGGTCGCGCGAGACCGCACGGGCAGGGATTCCAGAGGTCATTGGGTAGTACTCCTGATTCGGCACCGAGGTGCAGCTGTGGCACGGCAATCCGTGATCTAGTTCAGGCGGATCTAGCTCTGCCTGACCGAAGTGGCCACAGCTTGAAACTCCCGGATGTCGGCCAAGTTCGGGAAATGTTTCGAGAATGTGAACTTGTATGTGCCCGCGCGTTTCATGTTGGCGCGTGAGGAAACCGGCCGACCGCCCTCCACGGAGCGGGCCCGAATGATGCTCGACCAGCCGCTACCGTTTGCGACCTGTGAGCAAAGAGCATTCCCAACATGGCGGGACAGCCATGCTCGCGTTCGGCACACTCGGGATCGTCTTCGGTGACATCGGTACCAGCCCGATCTACGCCTTCCGTGAGACGTTCCACCACGCCGAACTCGAGGTGTCGCAGGTCACCTCCTACGGGGCGGCCTCGGTGGCGTTCTGGGCACTGGTGATCGTGATCTCGCTGAAGTACCTCCTGATCGTCATGCGTGCCGACAACCACGGAGAAGGCGGCATCTTGGCACTGACGTCATTGGTGATCCCCCCCGAGGGCCAGGCGGTCTCCCGTGTCGCCGCAGGCGTGGTGACGCTCGGCGTGTTCGGCACCGCACTGCTCTACGGCGATGGCTTGATCACGCCAGCCATCTCGGTGCTGTCGGCAGTAGAAGGTTTCGAGGTGGCCACACCGGCGTTCGCCGATTGGGTGATTCCGATCGCGGGCGCAATCCTGGTCGCCCTGTTTGCCGTGCAGCAGCGAGGAACCGCCGGCATCGCCAAGGTGTTCAGCCCGATCATGATCGTGTGGTTCAGCGTGCTCGGCTTGATGGGTGCCAACGAGGTTCGCCAGCACCCAGGAGTGCTACGGGCCGTGTCACCGACGTACGCCATCGATTTGTTCATCGAGCATCCGTGGAAGGCCTTCATCGCACTGGGTTCGATCTTCCTCGTGGTCACCGGCGGCGAGGCGCTCTACGCCGACATGGGTCACTTCGGCCGGGTTCCCATCCAGTACGCCTGGTACGGCCTCGTGCTCCCTGGGTTGCTGCTGAACTACTTCGGGCAAGCGGCGCTGTTGGCAACGATGCCGTCAGAAGAGATCGGCGACGTCAAACCGTTCTACGCGATGGCTCCCGACTGGGCGATCACCCCGCTCGCGATTCTCGCAACGATGGCCACGGTGATCGCTTCCCAGGCGCTCATCTCCGGGGCGTTCTCACTCACCGTGCAGGCCGTGCAACTCGACTATCTGCCCCGCCTGGCCATCCTGCACACGTCGGAGAAGCACATCGGCCAGGTGTACGTGCCGCTCGTGAACTGGCTGTTGATGATCGGATGCGTCGGCTTGGTCATCGCGTTCCAGACGTCGAGCGCGCTCGCTTCGGCCTATGGCATCGCCGTGACGACCACGATGCTCATCACCACGCTGATCTTCTACCGGTTCGTCCGCGACAAGTGGCGGTGGTCGGTGGGCAAGGCTCTGGTGGTCCTCGTCCCCTTCATGGTGGTGGACCTCGCATTCCTCGCGGCGAACGTTCCCAAGATCCCGAGTGGCGGTTGGTTCCCGTTGCTGGTCGGCTTCGGGCTGGTCATCCAGATGACCACGTGGCGCAAGGGCCGCCAGCTCGTCGCCGCTCGCATCCGACGTGGTGAACGGCCCATGCAAGAGGTCGTCCAGGAAGCGATCGAAGCGCACGTCGCTCGCGTTCCCGGTGTCGCCGTGTACATGTTCAAAGATGAAGGGGCGGCACCACCGGCGCTCATGTCGAACCTGCGCCACAACAAGATCCTGCACCATTCGGTGCTGCTGGTGTCGGTACACACCGCCGACGCGCCGCGGGTCGACGACGCTGAGCGCGCTACCGTGATCGATCTCGGTGACGGCATCGTTCAGGTGAGGTTGAACTACGGATTCATGGACGACCCCGACATTCCCGCTGCCCTCGCGGCGATCGAAAAGATCGACGTCGACATCGCGACAGCCACGTACTTCCTCGGTCGCGAGTCGGTCACGGCCGGCAAGGTGCCCGGCATGCATCCGTGGCGCGAAGAGTTGTTCATGCTGCTCAACCGCGGCGCGGCCAACGCCAGCAGGTTCTTCAAACTGCCGGCCGAGCAGGTGTTCGAAGTCGGAACCCACGTCGAGATCTAGGCACAGGCCTACAGCCAGTCACGCCGTTTGAAGTAGAGGTACAGCAATGCCGGCGCAACCGTGGCAAGCACGGCGGACACGACCACGCCTGATGTCTGACCGTCCCCGGGAAACGGCACGTTCATGCCGTAATAGCCCGTGACCAGGGTGGGCACGGCGATGATGCCCGCCCAGCTGGTGACCTTTTTCATCGCCAAGTTCTGCTGGTAGTCACGGAACGCCATCTTGGTCTCGACGATCGTCGCTCCGATCACGCGTAGCACCTCGGTGCGTTGACTCACGTGGATCACGTGATCACGGACATCTTGGTAATACGGGTGCATGTCGTCGTTGACGCTTCCGCCGTCGTTGCCGATCAGCGCTTCGACCGCTTCGACCGTCGATCTCACCAGTTGGTCGAATCGCAGCATCGACTTGCGGATCTGGAACCAGTGTTCTTGTTCCGCCGCGTCGAGCGGCTTCTCGTCGAAGAGCCCTTCGCCGATCGCGTCGTAGATGTCTTCGAATATCTTGGCCACCGAGAGGTAGTCGTCGACCACGTGGTCGAGCAAGCCGTACAGGAGGAAGCTCACACCGTGCTGCGCGAGTGCCGCGGACGTGTCCCAGCGACCCTCGACCGCCTCGATCGGGAATCGTTGGTCTTTGCGGACGGTGATCATCACCCGTTCACTCACGAACGCGTCGACCTCGGCTTCGCTCAGCTTGCCGGTGTCGGTGTCGAGCCACACCGGTCGAAGCACCAGGAACTGGTGACCGTGGTACTCGTCGAGCTTCGGACGCTGATGCTCCCCGAGCGCATCCTCGACAGCCAGTTCATGCAAATCGAGTAGCTCTGCAATCTGTGTCAGCTCGCCGTCGTGCGGATTGCACAGGTCGATCCACACGGCAGTGTCGGGGTCCGCCCCGAGGTGCTGCAGCATCTGGTCGAGCGGAAAGTCCTCGGCGATCAGTTCGCCGCGCACATATGCCCGCGTGTTGGCGGTCGATCCTGGACCGGGTGCCTGGAAATGCTCGTTGCTCATGGGCGGACCGACCCTTGGTTGTTCGAAGCTTCACCGTGCACCAGGTCGTCATCCACCACGGCAGTCTCGCAGCGCCGAAGCACGACAAACCGTCCACTCAGCAAGTTGACGGCGCGGTCTGCGGACGCGACGATCGGTGATCTCACATGCAAAAGGATCCTGCAACTCGCGGTGAACCGATTCGGCTGCTTGCGGCTACAGAGGGGTAGAGCGGGTCGCATCGATCTGCCGGAGCGAGGAGCAACACATGCCGGTGACGGGTGCAACGGTCGAGCTGTCGAACGTCAGCAAGTCGTACGGCTCCACACGTGCCCTCGACGGCATCAGTGCCTCGTTCGAACGCGGCGTCACCGGCTTGCTTGGCCCGAACGGTGCCGGCAAGACATCGCTGTTGCGCATCGTCGCGACGGTGCTAGCGCCCGACGCAGGCACGGTGCGCGTGTTGAGCGAGGACCCGGCTGAGGTTCGTGGGCGACTGTCGATCAGAATGCGACTCGGCTACTTCCCGCAGGAGCCGGGCTGCTACGCCAACCTCACCCCCTTCGATTTCGTCGATTACGTCGCCATCCTCAAGCACATGACCAGACGGCGAGCGCGCCGCGATGAGGTGCGCCGCGTGCTCACCCAGGTGGGCCTCGAAGCCGAGATGCACCAGCGGATCAAATCGTTGTCGGGCGGCATGCGTCGCCGCGTCATTCTCGCTCAGGCCCTCCTCGGTGATCCGGAGCTGCTCGTGCTCGACGAGCCGGCATCCGGTCTCGACCCGGAACAACGGATGCGGTTCCGCGAGACCGTGTCCGCCGTTGCCGAACACCACACCGTGCTGCTGTCGACGCATCAAACCGACGACGTGAGCGCGCTGTGTCAACGAGTCGTCGTGATCGATGACGGAAGGATTCTTCACGACGAAACACCGGAGGCGCTGGTCGAACGCGCCCGCGGGCGCGTCTGGTTGGCAGACGCGGCCGATCCGGGTGCTCATGTGTCATGGCGTACGGGTACGGGCCAACACCGCCTCATCGGCGACCCACCGCCCGGCGCGACCCTCGCTGAGCCGGCGTTGGAGGACGCCTATCTGCTCCTCATCGGCGGCCATGGCCGCGAGCCAGACTCCGCCGCTGAAGACCGAGGGACGGGAGCGAACCGATGGAGCTGATCGTCATCGCGGTGGTGGGAGTACTGATCTTCGTCCGGTTGAGCCGCCGTCGCGGGGCCGACCCCGGCGCGCTTCACGGGCCTGTCGGCTGGAGCGTTGGAACCGACTGGGGCGTGGTCATGCCGTTGGCAAGAGCCGACGCTCGCTTCGTACTGACGCATCCCGCCTTCGTGGTCGGGGTGGTGTTGACGCCACTGATGCTCTACTGGTCAACGAGCACAGCGACCGACTGGCGCGAGGCGTCCACCGGAACCGCCCTCGCTCTGGTACCACTCGGCTGGTTCACGATCGTCGCCACCAACCTTGTCGCATGGCGTCCGCGTCGCACCGATTCCGAAGAACTGTTCGCCGCGCTGCCGGCTCCCGGGCCGGTACGCACCGCCGCCTTGCTTGCCGCCGGTGCCGCACCGGTGATCGTGGCCGCTGTGATCACAGCCGGCTGGGTCTCCTATCTCGCAACAAAGGACGACTCGCCAACGGGGTCCCCGGAGTGGGCAGAGATCGCAGCCGGGTTGGCGATCGTGGCTGGCAGCGTGTGTGTCGGCGTGGCCGTGGCGCGCTGGCTGCCGAGCCCTGGGTTCGGTGTGGTGGCGGCGGTGGCGACGATCGTCATCCAGGCACGATTCCTCGACGTGACGACCTGGCCGTGGGATCGAGGTGAAGGCGACCCGCTGCGGTTCCTGGGGTTCCTTGCGGACCGAGCGAGCGTCGAAGATTCCTACCTCGAGATCCGCCCGGCGGCGTGGCATCTCCTGTACCTCGTCGGCCTCGTCGTGCTGATGGCAGGTGTGGCCCTCGCCCGAGACGGCGTGCGTCGCCAGGCGGCAGTGCTGTTGGCCTTCGCCTCGCTGACCGTCGTCGTTGCCGGGTGGCAGCAGACCCGGCCGGCGTCGGCGGCTCAGGAGGCCGAGATGGTTTCGTACCTCACCGATCCGGAGTCGCATCAACTCTGCGAGGAGTGGGCCGGCGTGAGCTATTGCGCCTATCCCGGTTTCGTTGCCGACATCGCCACTTGGCGCAAGGCGGTGGAACCAACCCTCGCCATGCTGCCACCGCCCGCGGTCGACAGGCGAGCGCCGTTGACGGTCCGCCAGCGTCCCGCGATCATCGTCAGCAACGAGGACTGTGTTCCAGTTCGGTTCGACGGGTCGTTGCCGCCGGGCGTTCTAGAGCGCGTGTCGCCGGCCGCGCTGTGGCCGGTGGATGGCCTCGTCCACCCAGCCTTCTCCGAGGAGTCGTTTCCCTGCTCGGAACGGGAAGTGCACGGCTACTTCCTGGCCGTTCAGACCAGTGCGTGGGCTGTCGGGCTGCCGCCCGCGCCGCACGGCGACAACCAGCGCTGCACGGCCGATGGTCAAGCCCGCTCCGTGATCGCGCTCTGGGCAGGGGCGGCGGCCGTACCCGACGGCGGGAGAACCCTCGGTGACGTCGTCGCGGAGGGGTCCGTGGGTCCATCGATCGTGTTCGCGGAGTGGGACGACCCGCCGATGTGGGGTGTCGACTACGCCGTCGCCGACGCGCAACTCGCTCTGACGCTGCTCGAACGGCCCGCGGCCGAAGTCCAAGCCGTACTTGGCCGAGACTGGAACCACTGGATCGACCCGCACACCTCGACGTCGGAACTGGCCGAGCAGTTCGCCATCGAACGCTCTGGAACGGCGACCGCTTCGACCTGTCCATGATCGACTCCGACGTCTACCGCCGACCGACCCGAAGCTCAGCGTGGGTGCTGACGAAGCCGACGGCTCGCATCACCAGCTGGCAACCGCTCGCACAGATGATGCTGGCTGGCTGGGTGCTAGTGATCATCGGAGGCCGCTCGGGCGCGCTGTTGTGGCTGTCGGTCGCCGCGGCAGCAGTGGCCGCGACCACAGCGTTCGTGTTCGACGATCCGGCGGCGGAGACGCTGGCCGCCTCGCCGTGCTCGCTGCCGCGCCGCCGCCTGCAGCGCGCCACCATCGCACTCTTGGGAGTCGGAATCTGGTGGGTTCCTGCAGTGCTCCTGGCACGCCGGCGAGCGGGCGATTTGAGCGGCATGTCGGTCGTCGATGCGACTCTCGAGGTCGGCGTATTCGTCGCCATTGCGCTGGCCGTCTCCGCGACGGCGTGCCGCCTCGGTGACCGCACCGGCGGAGGCATCGCCGGGGCCGTCACCACGATGGCGTGTTTCGCCACGACGTTCCTGCCCCACCGCCGCTGGCTCCCATTGCCAGCAGATGGCGCGCCCAACCCGACCCGACACCTGCTGGTGCTGCTCGCCGTGGCCGTGGCCGGGATCGTCCTCGCCTCCACCGACCCAGCCCACCGCCGACCGAGTTGGGAGCGGAGTGTGGCATCCGAGCGATGAACATGCGGCCAGCGTACGTAGCCGTCCGCCGCCACCACCACCGGTTCCGGTTCCGGTTCCGGGAACTGTGCAACACCCCGCTGCGAGAATGGGTGCATGACGTTGGTGGCGGTTCCCGATCGGCCGGAGTGGCTGGAGGTCGAAGATGCCGTCGCCGACGCGGCTGGCTTCTTGAACCTGGGGCATGCGCAACTCGTCGACGTCATCGTGCGTGCGCTGCGTACCGGGGTGTGTTCCGGTGCCGGATATGTCAGCCCGGCGCATTGGCTCACGGTCCATGTGGGTGTCACCGGCGGTCACGCCAACGACATCGTCCGCGTCGCCGAACAGGCGCACGACTTTCCTTGCGTGATGGCACTGCTCCGAGCCGGAAAACTGTCGCTCGACCAGACGGTGGCGGCCATAGGCGCTGCGCCCTCGGCCGATCGGCGGGTCGCCGATTTTGCGGAGCTCGCCACGGTGTCTCAGATCCGCAAGTTCGTTCGCACCATCCGCGGCGACGAATCACCCGGTGCCACCCATGCCGACGCAGGGCCGCCCGAGCAAGCCGACGGTCATCATGGAGCCGACGCCAGCTCAGCCGATGTCCCACCTGCGGTGGGCGACGAGGAGTCTGGTGTGCCGGTCGGCGACGATCCATTCGACGACGAGGAACCCGGCACGTCGGCCGATGCTGCGGATGGCGACGACACCGAGGGCGACGGTGCAGCGCCTCGGCAGTCGCGTGGGGCAGCATCGGTGTCGTTCGGCTTCGACGAGTGGTCGCAGTTCTGGATCCATGGCAGCAAGCTCACCACCGAGCAGGGCATGGTCATCGAAGCCGCCCTCGCCGAAGCTCGCGATCACCTGTTCCGTAGCGGGCATCCGCAGGTCACGTGGACTGATGCGCTTGTCGAGATGGCGCGCCGGTCTCTCGAGGGTGCCGGCACGCAACGGGCGGAACGGTTCAAGACCTACCTCCACATCAACGTTCCCGAGCGCACCGCTCAGGTCGATGGTGCACGTACGCCGGTCAGCGAGGAAGCGGTTCTCACGAACGGCGTCCCGGTGCCACCGTCCATCCGCGACTACCTCACCTGCGACAGCCTCATCCAGATCGTGTGGCAGCAGGGGAATCAGCCCATCGGGGTCGGGCGCACCACCCGAGCCGTACCCAACCGGCTTCGTCGCCTGATCGAGCTCCGCGACCAGGGCTGTTGCATCCCCGGGTGCACCAACACGCTGGGTCTGCAGGTGCATCATCTGATCCCCTGGTCGCAGGGCGGTACATCAGAAATGACGAACCTCGTCTTGATCTGTGACGCCCACCACCACCAACACCACGCCGGCGAGATCACGATCGTCGGTAACCCGGATCTCGAGCGGGGCAGCCCTGGTGCCCTCACCGTGTCCGACCGTCACGGTCGCTCACTCCGAAGCCACCCCACTCCCCGCCCACCCAACCTCGCCGACCTGCCATCCCCTCCCAGGTACCAGCGCCCCAGCGGCGAACGCTGCAACTTCAAATACCTCAGCTGGCAACCCCCACCTGCAGCCTGACTCCTGTGAGCTGCCGACTCTGCATGCGTGGAGCGGGTCGGTCACGCGGATCCGCGCTTTTACCGATGCGCTTGAACAGCTCCTTCCGTACTCTCGCAGAGAGACCGCATTCGGCGGCCAATCACAGAGGAGACGTCACAGATGACCGTATTCATGGTTGATCGGGATCTTCCGGGCATCACGCTCGGCGCGCTCGGGCAGGCACAGGCCAAGGCGATCGAGACCGCCGGCAAGTACCAGCGCAATGGGCGCGATGTTCGCTACATTCGCAGCACATTTGTGCCCGGCGAATCACACTGCATGTGCTTGTTCGAGGCACCGACCGCTCAGGACGTGGCGGACCTCAACGACGAGGCCGGCATTCCCTACACACGAGTGACTGAAGCACTCGATCTGACGCCCTGAACCGCGTCCTCCGACAACCCCTGTCGGTCCGCCCACGTCGCGAGCTGTGTGCGCGACGTGAGGCCGAGTTTGGTGAAGATGTGCGACAGGTGGCTGTGCACGGTTCGTTCGGAGATGAAGAGTTGCGCGGCGATCTCGCGATTGGAAAGCCCTGATGCCACGAGGCCCGCTACCTGGGCCTCACGCTTGGAGACTTCGGTCGGCTCCAACCGCAGATCGTCGAGGTTTGCTCGTGCAGTGTGCCGACCGGCCGTGTCACCGAGCTTCTCGAAGAGGGCGATTGCCTGCCCGTAGAGCGCCGTTGCCTCACATGCATCATGTGTCCCCCACCAACCGGCCAGATTGTTCAGCATCGCGGCTTCACCGTGCAGGTCGCCCACCGCGATGAAGTGATCGTGCGCCTGCCGTCCGAGTTCGATGGCGTGATCGAGGTCGCTGTGCGCTGCGGCCAGCAGCGCAAGGTTGTTCAAGCACATAGCGGCTCCGCGACGGTCACCGAGCGCGTCGAAGAGCTGCCTGGCACCGTCGTAGAACCGAACCGAGCGATGGTCGTCACCGCCATCGTGGGCCACGTTGCCAAGGTTGGTCAGCACGCTGGCGGCCTCCTTTCGGGCACCATCTCCTCGAAATATCTGGAGTGCCTCGAGCAGACGATCGAAGGCATCAGCGGGTCGTCCGTCGGCAGAGGCAATCAGCCCGAGCGAAGTGAGCGCGAACCCGCGTCCCCGCTTGTCATCGACCAGGCTGGCGGCCACCAGGGCCGATCGCGCCACCCGCTCAGCGGCACCGAGATCGCCGGCGTGAAGCAGAGCGATGGCGAGGGCAGCGGTGGCCGAGGCCGCCGACCTCTCGTCGCCGATCGCTTCGTGGATCGCGATCGCAGCTTCGAGATGCCCACGGGCGGCCATCAAATCACCCTGGGCCATGGCCAACGTGGCAATCGCTCGATGCGCAGCGGCTCGGTCAGGGGGTGGGTCGTCCGATTCGGCAAGTGCGCTCTCGAGTGTCTGACGCCCGGCCAGGAATTGGCCATGGGACTCCCAGTGTGAGGTCAGACGAGTGGCGAGAACCAGCGTCGATGTCGCCTGTGTCCCGGTACTCATCGAATCTCGACGCCCGTCTCCAACCGCCAGGCGAGGTGAGCCTCGTGGTTGCTGCGCAGTGGGTGCAGGAACTCTGCACTCTTCCCCGATTCGCACACAAAGTCAACCAAGGCTGTCAGGGACATCGGAACCACCCCCAGGTAGGTGCGGCGAACCTAGGACGGTGATGACTGGTTGTCAAGAATCGTGCCGATAAGGGGTCGACGAGACGCACCAGACACCCGGCCCGTCGATCGCCCAGCCCGACCCTGTGATCCGAGTTCCGACTCGCGGAATTTGGGAGCCACAAGTTGCGCTCGTGATACGTTGACACTGGCACCCGCGGTGCGCGGACGCCGATCTCCAGTCGTAGGAGGGATCATGTTCCGCAGGTTCTCCGCCATCGCCGCCAGCACAGCGCTCGCGCTCAGTCTCGGTATCGCCGCAATCAGCTCCGGTTCGGCGGGTGCCGCGCAGGTGCAGTCGTACATCGTCGTGCTCGAGCGCGGCACACCCGACGTGGCGGGGATGGCCGCCCGCGCCGCGCGGGCGCACGGCGGCCAGGTCGGCTTCGTCTACGAGCACGCCCTACAGGGCTTTTCGATGCGCATGTCGCCGCAGGCCGCGGCCGCGCTCGCCCGCACCCCGCGCGTCGCCTACGTCGAGACCGACGACCCGGTGTCGATCGACGCCCACACGGTGCCGACCGGCATCCAGCGGATCTTCGCCCCCGGCAACGCGAAGCTCGACATCGACGGCACGGATGATTTTCGGGTCGACGTCGACGTGGCGGTGATCGACACGGGGGTCGATCTCGACCACCCCGATCTGAATGTCGTCGGCGGGGTCACCTGCGCCGAGTCGGGTGGTGGGCCACCGTGGGCGCGCACCGCGACGTGCAGCACTGGTGGCGACGACGACCACTACCACGGCACCCACGTCGCCGGCACGATCGCCGCACTCGACAACGACATCGGTGTGGTCGGCGTCGCCCCGGGGGCGCGTATCTGGGCCATCAAGGTGCTCTCGTCGAGTGGCAGCGGCAGCGAGGCGATGGTGGTCGCCGGCATCGACTGGGTCGCCGCCAACGCCGGCACGATCGAGGTCGCCAACATGAGCCTCGGCGGCAGCGGGTTCAGTCAGGCCGAGTACGACGCCATTCAAGGTGCCGTGAACGCGGGAGTCGCCTTCGCAGTAGCGGCCGGGAACAGCGATGCCGACGCCAAGAACTACAGCCCGGCCGGCTTCAACAATGTGCTGACGGTGTCGGCGCTCGCCGACTTCGACGGCAAGCCCGGCGGCCTGGGGTCGCCGACGTGTCGCACCGACCAGGACGACACGCTGGCCGACTTCTCGAACTGGGGCTCTGTGGTCGACATCGCCGCCCCCGGGGTGTGCATTTTGTCCACCTACCCCGTCGGCCAGGGCAGCTACGGCACGATCTCGGGCACCTCGATGGCCTCCCCGCACGCGGCTGGTGCCCTGGCGCTGCTCGCCAGTCGGAACAACC
>DATKCX010000234.1:0-3018 GCA_035512975.1 Ilumatobacter sp. | reverse complement strand
GTGAACCGAACGAGCGGATCGGCGCGACAGTACGTATATGCGCCGCGACCTCACGGAGTGCAGCGATGCCGAATTGGTGTCGCTCATCGCCGATGAACATCGTGACGCGCTGGCCGAGTTGTACCGGCGACACGCCGGTTGGCTGGTCGCTCGCCTTCGATTTCGATGCGCCGACGACGGCATCGTGGCCGAGGCGCTGCAAGACAGCTTCGTCGCCGTATGGCGCGGCGCTCGCAGCTACGACGGCCGCGGCGCTGTCGGTGCCTGGATGTGGGGAATCGCGATTCGGCGACTCATCGGTCTGCTTCGCAAGCGCCGACCCCAGCCTGTCGCCGCACGTGACGATGGCGAGCGAATGGTCAGCGCCGAAGAGTTGGTGTTGGCCGGCACCGAACATGGCGAGCTGGCGGGTGCGATGCGTTCGCTGTCGCCCGAGTTGCGAGCGGTCGTGCAGGCGACCGTGCTCGACGGGCTCACCACCCGCGAGGCAAGCCATCTGTTGAACATTCCTGCCGGCACCGTGAAGACCCGCATGATGCGGGCGCGGGCCGAACTGAGAGGGGCACTCACATGAACTCGTCTTCGAGTTGGCACGTCGACACGGTGTCGGCACAACGCTATGCAGAGCGAGCCACCGACCCCACCACCTCTGCATCGGTGGAATCACACATCGCTGCATGCTCCACCTGCGCCACGGCGGTGTCGGCTGCCACGGAACGGTTGCATGGCGATCTGTTGATGGACGTGTGGAGCGAGATCGACCGGGAGCTGGATGCGCCGCGCCTTGGCATCTTCGAGCGTGCGGTCCGTGCGGTCGGGTGTCCGGAGGCGACGTCTCGCGTCGTTGCGGCCACCGCACGAGCCCAGTGGTCGTGCCTCTCTGCGGTGGCACTGAGCGTTGGGTTGGCGGTCTTCGCATCACAGTCCGGCAACGATGGGGCATTCCTACTCTTTCTGCTCTTCGCCCCAATTGGCCCGCTGGCCGCCACGGCCGCCGCGTTCGAGCGCTTCGCCGAGCCGGTCGAGGATCTGTTGCGCACCGTGCCGACCTCACTGTGGCGAATCGCGCTGATTCGGTCGATTTCTGCCGTCGTGCCGTCGATCTTGCTGACCGCCCTCAGCGTGCCGATACTGAGTGAGCGGGGATGGCTGGCGTTGGCATGGATGCTGCCGTCCATGGCTCTGAGCGTGGCTGCGTTCGCGCTCTCGAAGTGGCTCGGCGTACAGCGTGCAACCGTGGTCGTCACGTTCGCATGGCTCGTGATCCCGGTGGTGGTACGGCTGCGCGGCGACGTGTTGATCGACGCGATGGCACACGAAGCACAGTTCGTGTCGGTCGCCGTGTTGCTCGTGGGGGCCGTGACCGTCGCAACGCAACGCACCACATTCGACTACAGGGGGTTCTCGTGACGACAGACGGTTTTGGCCCACGGGTGGTGTGCTCGCAGCTGGTGAAGAATTACGGTCGGACCGAGGTGTTGCGGTGCATCGACTTGGAGCTCGACAACGGCGTCATCGGGCTGCTCGGGCCGAACGGCGCTGGCAAGACCACACTGCTGAGGCTGCTCGCCACCGCTCTGGCACCGACCGCCGGCTCGCTGCGAGTCCTCGGGCGGAACCCCGCCGATCCGACCGATCGCCTCGAAATTCGCCGCCGGCTCGGATACGTGCCACAGGAAGTCGGTCTCTACGACAACTTCACCGTCTACGACTTCGTCGACTACATCGCGATCCTGAAAGAGCACACCGATCGGGCGTCTCGCCGTGCTGAGGTTCGCCGCGTGCTGGCGGCGGTGGACCTCGACGATCTGCGTTCGAAGAGGATCAGAAAGCTGTCGGGCGGGATGCGCCGACGTGTCACGCTCGCGCAGTCGCTGCTGGGAGATCCCGATCTGCTGGTACTCGACGAGCCAACCGTTGGCCTCGACCCGGAACAGCGGCTGCGGTTTCGCCAAATCGTGTCTCAACATGCTGAGCGGCGGTGTGTTGTGCTGTCCACCCACATGACAGAAGACGTGGAAGCACTGTGTGAACGGGTGGTCGTGATGGACCACGGGTCGATTCTGTTCGACGGCACGCCGGCGTCGCTCGCAGCCCTGGCTGCGGGGAGGGTCTGGCTCGCGGCGGCGTCGGACCCGCATGCACTGATGTCGTGGCGCACCGGGGATGGGCGTCATCGCAACGTGGGCATCGCACCCGACCGGGCCGACCTCGCCGAGCCGACCGTGCAGGACGGGTACCTCGTGCTCAACGGCGGAATCATCGAGGAGTCCGTGGCGTGAGCCCCGTACTCGTGCTGGCACGAAACGAGGGGGAGCGGTTGGCGCGCAACCCGGCTATCTGGGTGTCGTTGGTTCCGACCGCGTTGTGGGTGCGTTCGGATCGTCGAGTTGGGCAGGCAGAGGATCAACTCTTCCTCTTGGTCGGGTATGGCTTGCTGCTGCCGGGCTTCGTGATGGTGGTGGCGGTGGTGCTGGCAACGTTGCGGTCGCGGCTCGAGCGCAGCGACGAGTTGCTGAACACGCTGGCGGTCGGCCCCGATCGTCGATCGATCGGACACGTTGCGTCAACGATCTTCTGTGGTGCGATCGGCCTCGTGGCGACGATTGCGATCTACCTGGCATTGTCTCCTTCCAGAGACCTCGGCGCATGGGACCCTGGGACGAGACGGATCGTCACCATACCCCGGCCAAATGTCGCCCAACTGTTGCAGGGCCCTGCGGCCGTCGTCGCGGTGGCTGCGTTCGTGATCGCCTGTGTGCGATGGGTTCCAACGTGGCTCGTGCTGCTGCCACTTGGATTCCTGCTGATGGTTCAGGGCCTGTTCGCCGGGTTCTATCACGGCTTGACGACCGATGGTGTGCGTTGGTTGTATCCGTTGAACACCGGTGTCGTCAACGGGGAGTGGTCGGGCTGTACTCCAGACGGGTTCGAGTGCAGTCTTGCAGTGAGCGGGTTCGACACGACGACGCCCTGGTGGCATCTGGGCTATCTCTCGGCCCTGGTCGTCTGGTTCAC
>DATKCX010000233.1:0-5445 GCA_035512975.1 Ilumatobacter sp. | reverse complement strand
TCTGGGCGACACGTTGAACAGCGAAGGCCCGTTCACGATCTTCGCCCCCACCAACGACGCCTTCGGAGCCATCCCGGCCGACGACCTCGACGCAGTCCTGGCCGACACCGAGCTGCTCACCAGCATCCTCACCTACCACGTGATCGCCGGCGAGTCACTCAGCTCCGCTGACCTGGTCGATGCCGGAACAGCTGTCACGGTCAACGGTGGCGAGCTCGAGTTCGCTGACGACGGCGGCACCCTCACAGTCAACGGCGTCGCCGCAGGCTGCCAAGACGTGCAGGTCGCCAACGGCACCGTGCACATCATCGGCGAAGTCCTGATGCCCGGCTGATCAGTCAGTCGAAACCTGACCTGCCGGAACGGCACACGCCCTCCCCCAGCGCCGAACAGCGGGTCAATGCGACGGCGGAACCAATGAGAATGCCCGGTCGGTTCGCCCGACCGGGCATTCTCGCGTCCCGAGCACAGTTCAGAGTGACAGCGTGGCGTGCAGCGCCCGTTGCGTCGCCGCGACGTATCCACCACCGAACTTGATGGCGTGCACCGTCAAAGGTGCCAGTTGATGCAGCGGCACCCGATCACGCCAGCCGTCAGCGAGCGGATGTGCGTCTTGGTAGCCGACGAAAGTCTCGGGAGCGAACCCGCCGAACAATTGCATCATCGCCAGATCGAACTCGCGGTGGCCGCCGTGAGCGGCCGGGTCGATCAGCCACGACCGGCCCTCCGTGTCGACGACGCGGTTGCCGGCCCACAGGTCGCCGTGCAGTCGTGACGGAGGCTCGTCGGCCGCGCCGAACTGATCGAGGCGTGCGGCAACCGCCTCCAGCTCCCTCACCGTGGCGGCGGGAAGGACGTGACGATCCATAGCAAGTTGCGCGAGCGGTAGCAGACGCCGCTCTGCGTAGAACTCGGCCCACGTGTCACACGGGTCGTTGGGCACACCCAGGCTGCCGGTGGTACGACGATCGGCACGACCGAACGACGGTGCTCCGGCGCGGTGCACGGCGGCGAGCTGGCGGCCGAACACTTCATCGTCGGCGCGCGAATGGCGGGTCTCGTCAATCCAGCCGAGGACGAGATGGGCTGGGTCGTCGCCGACTGCGAGCACCTCCGCGACGAGTGCTGCGTCGGCGGCCCGCAGCCACTCGAGGCCGGCCGCCTCCGTGGTGAAAAAGTGTGGTGGCGGATCACGGTGGGTTTTGGCGAACACCGAGCGGCCGTCGGCGAGTTCCACTCGGAACGACTCGGCGACGTCACCGCCACCCAGCCGCACCGCGGCGACCACATCGACGTCGAGCGCGTGCGCGACGACTGTGGAGATCTCAGAAGGATCGGCCATCACATCAGCATGCCCACCCAACGTGTCGCCTGACCAGCGTGCGGCTGAGTCAGGCGAGCTGTTCAGCGGTGAGTTCGAACAGTGCGTCCGAGTTCGCTGTGATGACCGGGAGGAGGCCCAGAACTGTGGGCACGATCTGCTCACCGAAGAATCGTGCGGTGGCGATCTTGGCCGAGAGGAACTCATCGGGGTACTCGCCGGTGCCCAGCAGTTCGGTTGCCACCAGCGCGGCCTTGGCCAGGAGGCCAGCGCACACCGTGGTGCCGATCAACCGTAGATACGGCACCGAACCCGCCAGCAGCGACGCCGGATCGGTGGCAGCGACCGACCCCATGTGCAGTGATGCTTCACGCGACACTGCGATCGCTTCGTTCAGCCGATCGGCGAACCCGGCCAGGGAGTCGACCTTGGCCAGCTCGTTCGCGCGCTGTTCGAACTCGGCGAGCAGGTCGGCGAGCACGCCGCCGCCGCGCATGCCGAGCTTGCGTCCCACAAGATCGGCGGCCTGAATGCCGTTGGTTCCCTCGTAGATGGCTGCGATGCGCGCGTCGCGGTAGTGCTGAGCGGCACCCGTCTCCTCGACGTACCCCATGCCGCCGTGAATCTGCACCCCGAGCGAGGTGACCTCGTTGGCGACATCGGTGCACAGGCCCTTCGACATGGGAATGAGGAGGTCAGCCAATTCTTTCCAGGTGCGACGTTCGTCTGGGTCAACGGAGGCCTCGGCGCGATCGAGCGCGGCGGCGTTGGTGTAGACGAGACAACGCATGCCGTCGATCCAGGCCCGCATGGTCATGAGCATGCGACGCACGTCGGGGTGGTCGATGATCGGGCTCGACACACCTGCGGCCGCACCGATGGCCCGACCTTGTTGACGATCTTGCGCGTACTGCAGCGCGAGTTGGTACGACCGGTCGCTGATGCTGAGGCCCTGGAGGCCCACCGACAGGCGGGCGTTGTTCATCATTGTGAACATGTTGCGCATGCCCTCGTGCTCGCCGCCTACCAGCCAACCGATGGCGTTCTCGTACGACATGACGCACGTAGGTGAACCGTGGATGCCGAGCTTGTGCTCGATCGACACACACGTGGCGGTGTTGCGCTCGCCGATGGAACCGTCGGCGTTCACCAGGAACTTCGGAACCAGGAACATCGAAATGCCCTTCGTTCCCGGAGGCGACCCAGGGGTTCGCGCCAGCACGAGGTGCAGAATGTTCTCGGTGAGATCTTGTTCGCCATACGTGATGAAGATCTTCTGACCCGTGATGCGATGCGCACCCTCGCCCCACTTCGCCGATGCGTCGGCGTCGGGTTCGGCCTTGGTGGCGACCGCACCCACGTCGGACCCGGCCTGCGGCTCGGTGAGGTTCATCGTGCCCGTCCACTCCCCGGTGAGCATCTTGGGCAGATATGCCGCCTTCTGCTCGTCTGACCCGTGAGCGTGAATGGCGTCGAT
This sequence comes from Ilumatobacter sp., assembly GCA_035512975.1. Lineage (GTDB taxonomy): Bacteria > Actinomycetota > Acidimicrobiia > Acidimicrobiales > Ilumatobacteraceae > Ilumatobacter. The sequence continues at coordinate 2,647 of DATKCX010000233.1, read as the reverse complement.
GGCACCCTGGGTGAGCAACGGGCACAGCGACAGCGCCATGTTCGCCGACGTGAACAGCTCTTGCACGGCGATGGCAGAAATCCACGGGAAGTCGGCCCCGCCGAAGTCCGGGTCGAACGGCATGGCGTTGAAGCCCGATTCCACCCACTTGGCGTACGCGCCCTTGAACGACGGCGGCGTGACGACCGAGCCGTCTGGTTGCCACTGCGCGCCGATGAGATCACCGTCGCGGTTGGTGGGGGCGACGACCTCGGCCATCAGGCGGCCCACCTCGGCCAACACGTCGTGGATCGTGCCTGCGTCGACGTGGCTGAACCGTTCGGTGCTCACGATGTCGCCGAGCTCGGCCACCCGGTCCATCACGAATCGAATGTCGAGCAGCGGAGGCGTGTAGTTACTCATCGGTAACCATGCTACGCACCCCGCCACCGGTCCTCCACACTGTGAAGACCGGTCCTCCGAGCGGTGATGTCGCACCCGAGCCCTTCATCGTCAGACGCAAAGGGCGCTCGGTACGACCAAATGTGACACGGCTGCTAATCTGCGCAACGAAGTCGGAGTGTCGTCCGGGGGGACGGAATCGTTCGATACATGGGGATCGATCAAGTCATCAGGGGGAGAGTCATGACGTTGACGGAATCCGCTGCGCCAGGTTCTGCGCATGCGCATGGGGTATCGACTGTTGCCTCACGGGCGCGCGACTGGGCGGCCAAAGCGCCACGCCAAGTGGCGATGCGCGAGAAGGATTTCGGCATCTGGCACGAGATCACGTGGTCCAACCTGTGGGAGACCATTCACGATGCAGCTCACGCGCTGATCGCGCTCGGTGTGGAGCCGGGCGACCGGGTGTCGATCCATTCTGAGGACCGCCCCGAGTGGGTCATCCTCGACCTCGCCACTGTTGCGGTGCGCGGCATCTCGGTGGGTTTCTATCCCACCAATCCGGCAGCCGAGGTGGAATACCTCCTCACCGACTGCGGTGCCTGCATCCATTTCGCTGAAGACGAAGAACAATACGACAAGGTCGACGCCATCAGTGCCGATCGCATTGCCGACTTGCGCACGATCGTGTTCGTCGAACCGCGCGGCATGGTCGGCAAGACCGACGAGCGCCTGATCTTCTGGGAGAACTTCCTCGAACTCGGTCGCAAGCATCGCGCTGAGTCTCCCGATGCGGTGGCGGATCGCATGGCCGCAGCCACCGGTGACGACGTGATGACGCTGGTGTACACCTCGGGAACCACGGGGCCGCCGAAGGGCGCCATGCTCACCAACGCCAACGCCCAGTACTGCATCGATCAGATCGTCAACGGCGAAGACCGCGTACCCGGCGGCGCTCCGAACAGCCACGATCAAATCGTCACCTACCTCCCGCTGTGCCACGTGGCAGAGCGGATCTTCTCCACATGGACCATGGTGGGTGCCGGGCCAGTTCTGAACTTCGCCGAATCCATCGAGACGGTCAACGAGAACCTGAGAGAGATCCAGCCCACGATCTTCTTCGCGGTGCCCCGCATCTGGGAAAAGTTGCATGCGGTCTCGTTGATCAAGGCGAACGACGCCACGCGCTTCAAGCGCATGATGCTCGGGTTCGGCATGAAGCTGGCCAACAGGATCGGCAAGATCAAGGTCGCCAACGACGGCAACCACACGGCGCAATCGCGAGTGCTCGCCGGCATCGGTTGGGTGCTCGTCTTCCGTCCCATGCGCGAACGGCTCGGGCTGAGGCGCTGCCGCTACGCAGCATCTGGCGCAGCCGCCATCGCTCCCGAAGTGCTCCAGTTCTTCATTGGTCTGGGGGTGCCGGTCTTCGAGTTGTATGGCATGACCGAGAACTCGGCCATCGCCACGGCCAACTTCGTCGGTCGCATGAAACTCGGCACTGTCGGAGAGCCGTGGCCGAACATCGAACTGCGCCTCGCGCCCGACACCAACGAAATTCAGGTGCGTCACCCCGGCGTGTTCAAGGGCTATTGGAACAAGCCAGACAAGACCGCCGAGACGTTCACCGACGACGGCTGGCTGATGACCGGTGACGTGGGTGAATGGGTCGACGGCACGCACATTCGCATCGTCGATCGCATCAAGGCGATCATCATCACGTCGGGCGGCAAGAACATCTCACCGTCGGAGATCGAGAACAGCCTGAAGACCTCGCCCTACGTCAACGAAGCGATGGTCATCGGCGAAGGCCGCAAGTACCTCGCCGCACTCATCGGCATCGAACTCGACACCGTGGGCGACTGGGCATTGCGGCGGGGCATTCCGTACACCACGTACCGCGACCTGTCCGAGAAGCCCGAAGTGATCGAACTCATCCAGAAGGTCGTCGACGAAACCAACTCCAAGTTCGCCACCGTCGAGAGCATTCGCCGGTTCGCCATGATCCCGAAGCAGCTCGACCACGAAGACGGTGAGCTCACCGCCACCCAGAAATTGACGCGGAGCGCCATGATGGACCTGTTCGGCGACTTGGTGGAGTCGCTCGACCGATGATGTTCTCAGCACTGTTGGCCATCTCGGCCGGGGAAAGCTTCATACAGACCACATCGAAGGCTCTGGCCCTTGGTTCGTTGTACGCCGTGGTTGCGCTCGGGTTCGTCCTCGTGTTCAAAGCCACCCAGACGGTGAACTTCGCACAGGGTGC
>DATKCX010000232.1:0-6845 GCA_035512975.1 Ilumatobacter sp. | reverse complement strand
TACCGCATCGTCCGCGACATCCCCACGCTCGGCGAGGCGCTGACCAACAACTTCCAGGGAGAGCATCGCGGTGGGCACGCCGAGGTGAGCATCGAGAACCTCGTCGTTCCCCACGAGAACATCCTCGGCGGGCAGGGGCAGGGGTTCGCGATGGGGCAGCATCGCCTGGGCTACGGGCGGCTGCGCCACGGCATGTGGAGCATCGCCAAGGCACAGCACGCGCTCGATCTGGCCGTTGGCTTTGCCAGCCAGCGGGTCACATTCGGCGAGCGGGTGGCCGACCGTCAGGGCGTGCAGTGGATGCTCGCCGACTGCGCCGAGAAGCTGTACGTCACCCGACTGATGGTGCTGCACATCGCCTACAAGATGGAGAAGGGGCTCGACCTGCGCCAGGAGAACTCCATCGCGAAGAACTACATCGCGCACATGCTTCACGACGTGATCGACACCGCGATCCAGCTGCACGGCGCGTTGGGCTTCACCACCGACACTCCGCTCGCCGAGTGGTACGCCGAAGCCCGCGCCCAGCGTCTGGTGGACGGTCCCGATGAGGTGCACAAGTGGCGGGTCGGCGCGCACGTCGTCAAGACGTTCGCCACCCACGGGACGACGGCCTTGGCCACGGGCGGAGACCTGTTCTGATGCCGCTCACCGGCAAGCGCGCCGTGGTCACCGGGGGCAGCCGCGGGATCGGCCTCGCCATCGCCAAGGCGTACGCGGCCGCCGGTGCCGAGGTCGTCATCGCGAGTCGCAAGCTCGATGCTTGCCAATCGGCGGCCGACGAGATCACCGCCACCAGCGGGCGGCGCGCCATAGCTGTTGCCTGCAACGTCGGCAGTTGGGACGACTGCGACCGGCTGTACGACGTGGTGTCCGCAGAGCTCGGCGGTTGCGATGTGCTGGTGAACAACGCAGGTATGTCGCCGCTCTATCCAGATCTGCCATCGGTGACCGAGGCGTACTACGACAAGGTGGCGGCCGTGAACCTCAAAGGCCCGTTCCGGCTCGGCGCACTGTTCGGCGCGCAGATGGCGGCCACCACGGGTGGGTCGATCATCAACGTGTCCACCATCGGCTCGTTACGTCCGTCGGCGAACGAACTCGTGTACGCGTGCGCGAAGGCAGGGCTCAATGCGCTGACGATCGGACTCGCCGACGCGTTCGGGCCGAGCGTGCGGTCGAACGCGATCCTGCCCGGAGCGGTAATGACCGATATCGCCGACGGCTGGCCCGAGGAATACCGAGCCTCAGCGGCATCGAACCCGTTGGGCCGCGCCGGCCAGCCACACGACTTCGTGGGTGCCGCGATGTTCTTCGCCACCGACGCATCGGCATGGATCACCGGCACATTGCTGCGCGTCGACGGTGGCCTCTACCGTCAAACAAGCTGATCCACCAACGAGATCGACCACCATGACACCAGCGACCCAAGATCCGTCCGATGACGTGATCCGAACACAGTCGCCAACCCCGGCGCAACCAGAAGGAGCGACGTCAATGACTCAGATCGGTGCAACTGTCCGCATCATCGCCAAAGAGGGAAAGGCAGAGGAGCTCGCCGAGCTGCTCGGCCGGCTTCACGCCGAGGTCTCGGCCGAACCGGGTTGTGATCTGTACTCGGTCGTGCGGTCCGACCGCGACACCAACGCATTCTCGCTCATCGAGCTGTATCGCGATCGTGACGCGCTCAAGGCGCACCAACGCAACGAGCAGCTCGGCCCGATCGCAGCCGGAATGCCGGACCTCGTGGAAACGATGGACTTCCAGATCGGCGCCGTCGTCTGCGGCGATCAAGGCAGACGACAGTGATGTTCCGCCCCACCGAGGAGTCGACACGGATCACCCGCACATTGCTCCGCCTAGACGGTGGCCTCTACCGTCAAACCAACTGATCCACCAGAAAGGGTCGACACCCATGGCACCAGAAACCCCCGTTCCATACGACGAGTTCGGCATGTTCCACGAGAACGCCCACGAATTCGGCATCGCCTACGACAACCCGCCGGTGGTCCGTCGCGAGGCGGTGTCGCTCGCCGACGGTCGTCAGCTCAGCGCGCTCGTGTGGGGCGATGGCGAGCCAGAGATGGTGTTCCTGCACGGCGGTGCGCAGAACGCACACACGTGGGACACGGTTGCGCTCGCCCTGGCGCGACCACTGGTCGCTATCGACCTGCCCGGTCATGGACACTCCGATCAGGGGGCCAACGGCTCGCTCGACGTCGCCAGCAATGCAGCCGACATCGCCGTGGCGATCAAGGTGTTGGCTCCGCACACCAAGGTCGTGGTTGGTATGTCTTTGGGCGGGATGACCACGCTCGCCCTCGCCGCATACGCACCGCACCTCGTGCCCTCGGCAGTCCTGGTCGACGTCACGCCCGGTGTGAACGGCACGAAGTCGGCAGCGATCAGCAACTTCGTCAACGGGCCGGAGTCGTTCGAGGACTTCGGCGCGCTGCTGGCGCGCACGATCGAGCACAACCCCACGCGCACCGTTGCGTCGTTGCGGCGCGGCATCCTCCACAACGCGATGCAGCGCGAGGACGGATCCTGGGTCTGGCGATACGCGCGGCTGCGACCGGCGGGCGAAGCCAGCCACCCCGAGTTCGGCTTCCTGTGGGACGCAGTGTCCAACATGTCGGTGCCGTTGCTATTGGTGCGCGGCATGTTGCCGCAATCGGTGGTCGACGACGCCGACGAAGCCGAGTTCCTCCGCCGGTCGCCGCATTCGCGGGTGGTGCACGTTCCCGATGCGGGGCACAGCGTGCAGGGCGACACGCCCGTTGAACTGGCTGGGATCATCACCCGCTTCGTCGCCGGGGAGGCGTGACATGGAACTTGCCGACACAGTCGTCGTCGTCACCGGTGGTGCCAGCGGCATCGGTCGGTACTTGGCAGAGGGCTTCGCCGAACGCGGTGCGCGCGGTGTTGTCGTGGCAGACACCAACATCGAATGGGCCGAGCGCGTCGCCGCCGGCATCGGCGGTCTGGCTGTCGCCTGCGATGTCGGCGACCCTGCCCAGATCACTGCACTGGTGGCCCGGACCGAAGACGTGTTCGGATCGATCGATGTGTTCTGTTCGAACGCCGGGTATTCCGACCCGGCGCCCGGCGATCTCAGCGGATCACCCGACGACTTCCGGCGGATCACGGATGTGAACCTGCTCGCTCACGTCTGGGCCGCGCAGGCGGTCGTGCCGTCGATGGTGCAGCGCGGCGGTGGATACCTGCTGCAGACCGTGTCATCGGCCGGGTTGATCACCGGCCCGTCCGGCCCGGGGTACACGCTGACGAAGCACGGTGCGCTCGGCTTCGCCGAATGGCTGGCGTTGAACTACGGAACCCTTGGCGTGCGCGTCTCGTGCCTGTGTCCGAACGCCGTGTACACCGGTATGTTCGGCCGACCGTTCGACGCCACCGACGCGGCCCCGCTGCCAACCGACAGCCCGCTCGGTGAGGTGTTGATGCCAGAGGACGTCGCCGCCCAAGTGCTGGCTGCGATGGAAACCGACGAGCCGTTCCTGATCACCCCCCACGAGCGGGTGCGTGACTCGTTTCGACGCAAAGCCGACGACTACGACGCCTGGATCGTGCGCACCAGCCAACGCCTGCAGCGAATGCGCGATTCCTGAGGGTCAGGCACCCATGGAGATGCCGCCGTCGACCGTGACGACCGAGCCGGTGAGGTAGGCGGCCCGCTCGTCGAGGAGGAACAGCACGGCGTGAGCCAACTCCGAAGGGTCGCCGCGGCGACCCGACGGGATCATCTTCCGGATCGCGTCCTGCGCCTCGGCCGACATCGACAGGGTCATGTCGGTCTCGAAGATGCCGGGCACGACCACATTGACGGTGACGCCGCGCCGGGCAACGCTGCGTGCCAACGAGCGCGACAGACCGAGCAGACCGGCCTTCGCCGCGCCGTACCCGGCCTCTGACGCGCTCCCCATGCTGGCGGTCACCGACGACACGTTCACGATGCGTCCGAACCCCTGGGCGATCATCGGCTCCAGCACCGCCTGAGCGAAGTAGAACGACGCCGACAGGTTGACCGAGATCGACCGGTCCCACTCGTCGAGCGTCATCGCCCGCGGGCTGTTCTCGATCAGCAGACCAGCGTTGTTCACGAGGTGATCGATGCGACCTTGCGCCGCGAGCACCTCGGCCACCACGCCCTGGCATGCTGCCGCGTCGCCGATGTCGGCGACGTGCAAAGACACCGAACCCGGCGCGTCACCGAGAGAATCGGCGAGGGCCTCCGCAGCGGCGTGATTGCCCGCATACACGGCGGCAACATGCGCGCCCTCGATGACGAGTCTCGATGTGATGGCCGCGCCGATGCCCCGCGTGCCACCTGTGACGATCGCCACCCGTCCACGGAATGGCAGCGTGTCGTCGGTGCCCGTGGTCACGGATCGAGTCGGGCCGACGCCGAGCCGACCACGACGTCTTCGCCCTTCTGGTTGCGAGTGATGATCGAGAAGTCGGCGATCGGGGTGCCGTTGTCGTCTCGTATCGCTTCCACCGTGACGAACGCAGTGAGTGCGTCGCCTGGCCAGACCTGCTTGGAGAAGCGCACGCCGTATCGCGTGAGGCGGCCGTCACCTACCCAGTCGGTCAATGCCCGGCTGGTCATCCCCATCGTCAGCATGCCGTGGGCGAAGACGCTCGGGTAGCCGGCGACTTGTGTGGTGTAGATCTCATCGCTGTGGAGAGGGTTGTAGTCGCCGGAAGCGCCGGCGTACATGACGATCTGGGTGCGCGTCAGGTTGTCGGTCAACAGCTGCTCCCGAGTGTCGCCGATCTTCAGTGTGCTCGCCTGGAGGGCCATCGCCGTCAGCCGTCCTGCTCGACGACTTGTCCGGTGCGTACGCCGACCCCGCGAGCGGTGACGACGAGGTCGCCGGCCGCGTTGCGGTACTCGGTGATCATCTCGCTGAACTGCAAGGTTCCACCGCGGCGGCCCTGCTTTTCCCACTGATCGCCTTCGCGGGTGGTTGCGGTGAGCACGTCGCCGGCGAGCAGCGGGAGGTGATACTCATAGTGCTGCTCGGCATGCAGACCGCCGCCCGTGGTGCCATCTGCAGTGGGCTCGCGGACGATGCCGGTGGCCTCGCGCCCTGAACCGAACCAGGGTTCGTCGAACTTCGGGCGCAGGAAGTAGTCGGGGTCGAACTGAGCGCTCGCCTGCACGAACGTCGGCGGCGCAGGGATGCCACCGAGCTCGGTCGACGCGGCGTAGTCCGGGTCGTAGTAGACCGGGTTCGGGTCGTTGATCGAACGGGCGAACATCGCAATGTGCGCCGACTCGACAGGAAAACGCTCAACCTGCATCGGAACTCCCTCTTTGGTGTTGATGGTCTTCGGTCCATCCACCCGGCGAGGTGCGCCGGGCTTCTCTGACTCGACAGTGTGCCGCTATTGTACACCGTACAAACAGCTGGAAAGGTACTGGACCATGAGCGAAGCGTGGATCATTGATGGCGTGAGATCGCCCCGCGGCAAGGGGAAGAGCAACGGCTCGTTGCACCACATCCATCCGCAAGAGCTGCTCGGTCAGGTGCTCAACGCACTGCGCGACCGCGTCGGTTTCGATCCGTCGGCCATCGACGATGTGGTCGTCGGCAATGGCAACTCGTCGGGGGATCAGGGCGTCTGCATCGGCCGGATGGCCGTGCTCGCGGCGGGATGGCCCGTCGAGGCTCCGGGCCTGACATTGAACCGGTTCTGCGGCAGCGGCCAGCAAGCGGTCACGTTCGCGGCGATGGGCGTACAGTCCGGGCACCAGGACCTCGTGGTGGGTGGCGGGGTCGAGATGATGAGCCGCTGGCCGGTCGACGATGGCCCGGTGGATTTCACGTCGTTCAATCCGGCGCTGCGCGAGATGTTCCCGCTCGTGCCACAGGGGATCAGTGCCGACCTGATCGCCACGGTCGAGGGCTTCAGCCGCGACGACGTGGATGCCTTCGCGCTCACCAGTCAACAGCGTGCCGCCGCGGCCATGGCCGAAGGGCGCTTCGATCGCAGCGTCGTCCCGATCCACAACACCGACGGCTCGGTTGCGCTCGCGGCGGATGAGTTCCCGCGTCCATCCACCACTGCCGAAGGGCTGGCCAAGCTCCAGCCGTCATTTGCCCAGATGGGCACCGACGTGTTCGACGGATACGACCGGTCCTTCGACGACATGGCTCGCCAGGCGTACCCAAGCGTCGAGCGCGTGGAACACGTTCACCATGCCGGCAACTCGTCGGGTGTCGTGGACGGTGCGAGCGCGATCCTCGTCGCCGCTCCGGAGTTCGCACGCGCCCACGGGCTGAAGCCTCGGGCCCGAGTCGTCATGAGCGCCGTAGCCGGTGCGGAGCCCGTGATCATGCTCACCGCACCCGGACCCGCATCGTTGAAGTGCCTCGCCAAAGCCGGGATGGAGGTCGGCGACATCGACCTCTGGGAGATCAACGAGGCCTTCGCGGCCGTGCCGCTGAAGACCATCCGCGACCTCGGTCTCGACCCTGAACTGGTCAACGTCAATGGAGGTGCGATCGCGTTGGGGCATCCGATCGGCGCCACCGGGCCGATGTTGATCCAGACCGCTCTCGACGAACTCGAACGGCGCGACCTGTCGACAGCATTGATCACGATGTGCACCGGCGGCGGTATGGGCACCGCGACGATCATCGAAAGGATCTGACAGTTCCGCGATGGATTTCGAGTTCACTCCGGAGGAAGACGAGTTCCGTGCCGAGCTGCGGGACTGGCTGCGCGACAACCTGGTCGGCGAGTTCCGCAACCACCTCGGCGTCGGAGGACCGGCCGACGACAGCCACTGGGAGATCCGTCTGGAGTGGGAGAAG
>DATKCX010000231.1:0-4536 GCA_035512975.1 Ilumatobacter sp. | reverse complement strand
GGCCCGGTTCCGCACGAACGTCGTGCGGGGCATGGCGATGTTGTGTTTCGACAGAATCTGGATGGCCCGGAGCTTGTCGCGCGAGTTCGAGATGCCGTTGGCGGTGTTGGGCGTGTACACGTCCATCTGCTCGAACTGACGGACCACGGCGGTACCGAAATAGGTGATCGAGTTGCCGATGCGCGGGAGGACCGCGTCGTAGTGCGACAACGGTCTGCCGCGGAACTGCAGGTCCGGGTCATCGCCGGTGAGGTCGATGGAGAAGCGCAGGGTGTTCAGCACCCGAACCGTGTGCCCGCGTTCCTCGGCGGCGTTGCGCAAGCGAGTAGTGCTGTACGACCGCGGTGCGCGAGACAGGATGCCGAGTTTCACCCCAAGAGTGTACGAACCCGAACACCCCGGCATACCGCGTCGCGATTCTGCGCGCAGCACGAGCAAGAACGCGACACCGGGTCGGATGCTGGTAAGACTGCGGGCGTGGTGAGGCGCGAACTGAACGTGGCGGGTTGGAGGGAGTGGGTGGGCCTGCCGCAGCTCGGCATCGATGCAGTGAAGGCGAAACTCGACACCGGTGCCAGATCGTCGTCGCTGCATGCCGACCACGTGACGATCTTCGATCGCGACGGCGTGACATTCGTGCGCTTCTCGGTTCGCCCGTGGCAACGCTCCTCGGAGAGCGAGGTCTGGGGAGAACTGCCCCTCGTCGACGAACGTGCGGTGCGCAGTTCCACCGGCCATGTGGAAACTCGCCCGGTGGTGCTCGGCGACATCGCCGTAGTGGGCATGCTCATCCCAGCCGAGATCACGTTGACGAACCGCGACTCCATGGGCTTTCGCATGTTGATCGGTCGCGAGGCATTGCGCGGTCGGCTGCTCGTGAACTCGGGGAAGTCGTACGTCGGTGGCAGACCGTCGAGAGACGTCCGCCTCAAGAATCGCGGGCGGGCCACCTGATGGCGCGTCGGCCGTTCGACATCGGCGGGCTCAGTGTGAAGCCCGGTCAGCGTCGCGAGCTCGGGTTGCCGATTGCCAGGCTGGTCACCGGAGCCGAGGTGACGTTGCCGATCGTCGTGTTCCACGGGCGAACCGACGGCCCGACGGTGTGGATCGACGCCGCGATCCACGGCGACGAAGTATGCGGCGTGGAGATCGTGCGGCGGGTGTTGGCCGACCTCCATGCACGCCAGATTCGGGGCACGCTCATCGCAGTACCCATCGTCAACGTGCATGGCTTCATGACCCGCGATCGGTATCTGCCCGATCGCCGCGATCTCAACCGGGCGTTCCCCGGTTCGCCGCGCGGGTCGTTGGCCAGCCAGATTGCTCATCTCATGATGACTGAAGTCGTGGCTCGATGTGAGGTGGGCATCGATCTGCACACCGGTTCTGATCACCGGGCGAACTTGCCGCACATTCGCGCCGACCTCGACGATCCGGAGACCCGCAAGCTCGCGGAAGTGTTCGGAACCTCGGTCATGGTCCACGCGCAGCTTCGCGACGGCTCGTTGCGCCAGGCCGCCAGCGACGTCGGGGCGCGTGTGCTGGTGATGGAAGGCGGAGAAGCGTGGCGTTGGGACCCGGTGTCGATCGCCAGCGGCGTGTCGGGCATCCGTCGCGTGCTCGCTCACATCGGCATGATCGACCCTGATCTCACGATGACGTCGGGCTTGGACCCGCTCGAGTCTCGCAAGACCAGCTGGGCGCGAGCTCGCCGATCCGGAATTCTGCAGGTGTATGTTCCGCTCGGATCGCAGGTGACCACCGGAGACCTGCTGGGGGAGATCTTCGATTCCTTCGGCAACAGGCTCGGTGGAGTTCGTGCCCAACTCAGCGGAGTATTGATCGGGCGGTCTGAATCGCCGTTGGTCAACCGTGGCGACGCCGTTGCCCACGTTGCCTCGATCGTCGATCCCGACGCCACGCCACCGATGCTCAAACCTGACGTGGGCGGCGACCCTGGCGACGAGATTGGCGACGACGAGATCGACGACGACGAGATTGACGCAGTGCCGCCGGTTCTCCGGGACGACATCGACATCGAACACTGACGGAACGACGCCAAGGCCGGCGGGGCACGCTGGCGCTATGTCGTGTACGTGCCAAACGATCGTGCTCGACAGTCGCGAGCGGCTCATCGAACTCATCGGCGATCTCCATCGCAGGCTGGCATCCGCTGATCGAGACCCAGCGACGATTGACATCTCGTTCTCGAATCTCTCTGCTGGAAGCGCCGGTGACGGAGCGTTCAACGCCGACGAGCAGCTTGCCGGCATCACCGCACTCGCCGAAGATGCGTGCAACCGGGAGAGCTCAGCCGATCGGTTGACCTTCGAGCAACCGGGTGGCGAAGCGAATGATGTCGTCCCTGAGGGCGGGATAGGCGCTGTCGTGCTGTTGTTCTTGGTTCGCAGCGCTACGTATCTCGGCGATCGTTGTCTCGACGATCTCTCGCGCCCCTGACCGAACCCCCCACGACTCGATCTCCGCAACGAGGTCGTCCAACGTGATGTGGGCATGGTGGTACTTGCCATTGATCGACATCGCCAGGCGTTGGTCGTTCGGTTGATGGCGGAGCGGCACGCAGTCGTAGGGCGGCGCGAACGTCGGGTCGGCGTCGGCTGGTCGAAGAATCGAGATGTTCTTGCCATGGACGTCGAGGTCTCCGATTGCCACCGCGAATGCGACGCGGCGGGCGAGTGCCACAAGTTCGCGCTGGCCGAAGCGTGCGCCCGCAAGCCCAGCGACTCGTTGCAGGGTGAGCCGCCCACCGTGCTCTTGGTACTTGTGCGTGCGGGGAACGCCGAGCGCCTGGCACATGTCTTCTTGGTGGATCCTCCCGTCGGGGGAGTGGAGGTCGCGGTCGTAGCGTTCGATGACGAGCGCGTCGAGTTCGCCAAACCGTTCGATGGCGACGTCGTAGCTGATGAGACCGATCGACCGGGCGAGGCGTTCTCCATACTCTTCGTCGAAGATCATGGTGTTGTGGTGGGCATCGCCGAGCGAGCTTCGATATGGGGGTTTGATGATGTGGCTCGAAGGCCAGCCGTCTTCCACGAACGACCACGAAGTGCCGGTTCGTGCAAGCACAAGTTTCGGTTGCACCCCGTTCAGGGATGTCTTGCCGTCGGCCGTGCGGTTGCCAAGTGGCGCTTGGCCGATCGTGAGGAGGGCCTGTTCGATCTCGAGTTCGTCGGTGGGAACGGCGCGAGCTGTGCGCGGTTCGCGCGGGTCGTCGCGGTCCCAGATCTGGAGTGCACCAGCGACGTCGCGGCCATATCGCGCCAACATGTTGACGGTGTCGTACTCACGGAGTCCGGCTCGTTGCGCGAGCACCTCCAACGCGTCGCCCTCGGGCAGCAACTCGGCGAAGAAGTTCCTGCGACGGTCGGCTCCGGATCGTGGCATCGACAGTGCCACCGGCACAGATTCCGAGAGCACGCGGGACCCGAGCCCGAACCGCTCGACGGCCGATCTGTCGAAGCGGAAGTCGAACGTTCTCCAATCGCCAGCGAGTGTTCCGAGACGATCACCGTGGAGGTCGACGGCGAGGTCAGGCATCCGTCGTCTCGAGCTCGCCAACGAGGGTGACGCCGGTGGCGCGCATCATCGCAAAGAGGCGGTCCATCAGCTTGCCGGGCTTGCCGGCTTCCATCTCCGAGACCCACCGTTGGCTGATCCCGAGCTGTGCAGCGAGCTCGCGTTGGCTGAGTCCTTTGACGAGCCGCCCTTGCTGCAGGAACAACCCCAGCGTTTCGGCATCAGCGATTCGTCCTTGCACGTTCACTCTGGACTCCTACGGTTCAATCAACGGTTCAAATCAGAACGATTTCGTAGTCATCCTAGATCACTACATTTTCGTAGTCAACATCGTCTACTACGAAATCGTGATCACATCCGGTGGAGGGCGACTGCTCCGTCGACGGCTTGTGACCAGCCATCCGGTGGTGAGCGCGCCGCGGTTCGGTGAGTGCCACGATGCATCCGCCGAAGTCGCCGCCGGTCCAGCGACGTGCGCGCAAAGGGTCCGGAACCATGCGATTCCGGACCCCAGCGCGCTACGCAGTCATACCGCGCAGTGAGTACTCAGCTGCTGAGGCTGCTCACATAGTCGTGTGCGGCCTGCACCGACGTCGCCTGGCGGGCGACGATGGCGCGGAACTCGGCGGAGATGTCGGCCTCGTTGAGCGCATCGCGGTATTCCTCGACGGCATGATCTTCGCCAGACTCGGCGGCGTTGATGACGGCCTGTGCGTCACTCGAGGTCAAGGCATCCTTCACGGCCATCCAGCCGCGGTGCAATGCGCCGGGAACGGTGCTCCGCTGATCGACGTCGTCGCCGTAGGCGGCGGCGATCTGAGCCAGCTCATTCGACATGGTGGCGCGCTCCTGGGAGAACTGAAGAAACCTGGCGGCGACATCGGGGCGTTCGTCGCCCAACCTTTCGGCGGCCTGCTCGAAGCCGACCTTTCCGTTCTCAAGTGTCTTGGTCAGCTGTTTGGCAATTCGTTCGTCAGTAGTCATGACGGCTCCTCTTCA
>DATKCX010000230.1:0-2976 GCA_035512975.1 Ilumatobacter sp. | reverse complement strand
CTCCACTCGTCGACCAGATCGACCTGCGCATGCGCCCCGAGGATGCGGGTTTCCGTCTCGGGCACAAGACCGGACGGGCCGAGCTGGCCGGTTGGTTGGCCTTGGCCGACGGCGCTCCGTTCGACGCCCTCAGCTTGCTGTTCGCATGCGATGCGTTTCCCCCTCCGGTGTTCAACACCGACGTGGCCACGGGTTGGGTACCGACGGTGGAGTTGACGGTGCACATACGGGGTGTGCCGGTGCCCGGACCGTTGCAATGTCTGTTTCGCAGCCGCTTCCTGCACGGCGGCCTGCTCGACGAAGATGGCGAACTCTGGGACTCAGCCGGCACTCTCGTCGCCCAATCAAGACAGCTCGCACTGCTACCCCGCGGTTGACACGAACCGCCTTCGTTGAATCGTTGCGGACCGTGCTGAAGCACACGACGCGAACCGGGGCGTGGCTCGACCTGTGGCTGGTCAGGCGACGTGCCGCGTGAACAGGGTGGCTGGAGGTTTCCCAGGGGACGATGTGGTGGATTTCGCATCGCTCGAACCCGATCTCGCAGCCCTTGAAGGCGCAGGTTCGGTACATGGAGCGAAGGGCTCGCCGTTGTGCGCGTGTGGCTTGGCGGCGGGTGCGTCCGACGTTGATCGGCACTCCGTCGGCTCCGGTGATGACGGGGGTGATGCTGCCGTTGCACAACAAGCGCAGGATTGAAGCGGGTGGCAGGACGGCTCCGTCGGTGGTTTCGCAGACAGAGTGTTCGTGCAACTCGCCGGTGGTGAGGGTGGTGGCATCGATGATCACCGTGATGTCGGCTTCGAGTGCCCGAGTTGCATGGTGGCCGCCAGTGACCAGATTGCCGAGCGCGACCGCAGCGAGTTGCTGCCGGTCGACGCCTCGGTCGTTGCCGGCAGCGACGAGCGCTGAGACTTCGTGTTGGATGGCGTTGAAGATCTGGTTGCCGAGTTCGGGGTGGAACGCGAAGCGGCCTTCGTGCATACCGGTCTCGGGGTTGATGCGATGTGAGAGAAAGGTGTCGCGCCGCTGCTGCTTGTTGCGTTCGATGCCTGCTTTGCGTTCGAGGGAACGTGCGAGATCGCGGCACTTGCGGCCGAACTGGGCGGGTGTGGTGTTCGTGGCTTGGGCGAGAAGTTCGGCTTCGCGTTCGAGGAACGCTGCCTTGGTCTGGTCGTCGAGTTGGTCGGTGACCGTGCCCAAGGCGTCGATGTGTTCGGCGACGACGTCGCCTGAGGCGAGGGCGTCGCCGAACAATGGCGCGTCGGTGATGGTGTTGCCGCGTCGTCCGCGTTTGCGGCCTTCGGCGGCGGACACCCCGCAGTGCTTCGACACGACATCTTCGACCGGTGGGGCGACCGGCTGTGAGGCCGCTGCGGCGAGGGTGCGGAGTTCGTTGTGGCGATTGGTGATGGAAGCGTCGAGTGCGTCGAGCCAGCAGCGCATCCGGCGGCTGGTGTCGAGGAGCAGCGCACAGCGATCAGTGTCGGCCGCGTCGATTGGCTCTGAAGCCAACCTGCGGGCTGTGGCGACGGGATCGATTCCCATCCACACACATTAGTCGAACAGATGTTCGATTACAACAGATAGGCGAAGAATTCTCCGAGAGAGAGCCCGGCATCTCAGAGATCAGTTGGCAACAGCGGGAAACAGGCACCGACGAGTCGACAAACACCAACCGCCAGGAACGGCCGACCGACCCAACCGGTGATCGGCCGGCCGCCGGGTCGACAAGAAGGGTGTGCGCAGCGGAGCGACGAGTTCTCGCCACGGTGGCAGCGGGAGGAACTCGCTCACGAACGCGATGAGCGGATGGGCGCGATGACCTGCTCGGCGAACCGGACTGCCGGCTCGTGGTGGAGCGGATGGCCGAAATCCATGACGAGATACGTGACGCCGAGGTCGACGAGGTGGAGCAACCGCTCCACCCATGCACTCGACTCCGAGTCGATGGTTGGGAGGTCACCCGCGACGGTGACACACGACTCGACGTCGGTCGGTTTGCGTCCGGCAGCCGTCGCGGCCGAATCGACAATGCTGCGCTTGCGGTTCCAGTCATCGTCGGAGCGGTACGACGTGTTCCAGATGTCGGCCTGGCGTCCGACGATGGGGAGTCCGATCTGCTCGCCCGAACTGCCGATGCACACCGGCGGCACCACGTCCGGTCGGGGCGTGGCGGCGGCATCTTCAATCGAGAAGTAGGAACCCTCAAACGTCGGATGCTCCTCGGTCCACATCAGGCGACATATCTGAACGACCTCTTCGAGCTGACGCAGGCGCGTTGCGGCCGAAGGAAACTCGTATCCGTAGGAGTGGTACTCGTCTTCGCGCCAGCCGCCGCCGATGCCCAACATGAAGCGCCCGCCCGACAGCACCTGGAGCGTCGAGGCCATCTTGGCCGTGAGCGCCGGATTGCGATAGCCGTGCCCGAGCACGTGGTGGCACAGCATGACGTCGGGGAACTTCGCCGCCAGCCAGGTGAGCGTCGTCCATCCTTCGAGGAACCCTTCGCGCTTGTCGGCGTCGAAGCCGTAGAAGTGGTCGGCGATCCACACCGAATCGAAATGGGGCAGGGCGTGCGGCAGGATGTGCGCCTCCTGGTACTGCACGATGGGCTGGAAGTCGCTGCCCGCGTGCCCGGCCACAGGCGAGAGCCATCCGAACTTCACCTGGTGATCAGTCATCGCTCAATCCTGCCAGCTCGCGACGTCGCGCCATGCCACGTACCGTCGGGTGGCTGATCGTGGGCAAACGGCGGCACATAGGAGGCGCTGACGGGATGCCCGACGGGGCAGAACAAATGAGGTGGGGGATCGCCAACATCGCCGACACTCTTTCCACATGGCGCGGAGTAGCCGCGAATTGACCGGGTAAAGCACCGACGTGATCAACGAACAGAGCGGACATCAGAAGTGGTACGAACGAGCACCGTGGACGTTTGTCGGCAAGCGATTGTTGGCATCGACGTAGCTCTTT
>DATKCX010000229.1:0-5988 GCA_035512975.1 Ilumatobacter sp. | reverse complement strand
TGGTCGAGCGGTTCCAGATGACCACGCTGTCGCTGACGCCGGCGATGGTGTTCGATCTCGCCTACGCCTCCGGCGAGCGATCGATTGCACCGGTCAAGAGCGTGGCGTGCGGAACGGCCCCGCTGCCCGAGTCGACCCGACTGGCGTTCGAGCGCCGATACGGGGCACCGATCCTGCGCAACTACGGCCAGACCGAGTTCACCGGAGCGATTGCATTCGAACGCTACGAAGACGTCAAGGCGGGGCGCCGCCCACCGCTGTCGGTCGGTCGCGTCGCTGACGGGGTGGAAGTGCGCATCGTCGGCGAAGGCGACGTCGACCTGCCGTTCGGTGAAGTTGGCGAGATCTGGGCGCGCGGTGGCTCGTCGATGGCTGGCTACCTCGGTGCCGGCACAGCCAAGTCCAGCCGCGAAGCCGACGGTTGGATCGCAACGGGCGACTTGGGCACGCTCGACTCCGACGGCTTCGTCGCGGTCGTCGGGCGTTCGCGTGACCTACTGATCTGTGGCGGGTTCAACGTCTATCCGGCGGTAGTAGAGGCGGCGGTGAACGAGGTGCCTGGCGTGCTCGACTGCGCCGTGGCCGGTCGGGCCGACGAGCGGCTTGGCGAGGTGCCGGTTGTCGTGATCGTGGCCGCACCGGGTACCACCGTCGAGCTGGAGCCGATGCGCTCGATGTTGCGTACCCGTCTGAGCGGGTACGAGCTTCCTCGCGAGATGCGCATCATCGACGCCATACCGCGCACACCGAACGGCAAGGTCGACCGGCCAGCGGTCGCGGCCTTGTTCACCTGAGGATCAGGCCGGGATGCGGCCGAGTTCGGCCAAGATCTCCGCAGTGTGCTCGCCCAACAAGGGAGCGTGGCGGGTCACCTCGAACGGCTGCCCGGCTACCGGCGCGGCCCATCCAACGAGGGTGACCGGGCCCACGTGCGGGTGGTGGTGTTCGATGATGATTTCGCGGGCATTGAGGTGCGGGTCGTCGTACAGGTCGTCGACACGATGGGCTGGTCCGAGCGCGATGTCGTACTCGAGGGCGATGTCGATCCATTCGCGCTGGGTCTTGGTGTGGAAGATCTCCTGCATCATGTGGGCCAACTCGAGCTCCCCCTTTCCGAAGTCGACGGCAGCGTCGGCGTCGCCGTGTTCGGCGAGATCGGGGCGGTCGATCGCGCGGCAGAAGTTCTTCCAGAACTTGGGCTCGATGCCGCAGAACAGTACGAACCGCTGATCGCTCGTCTCGTAGAAGTGGTACCGAGCCATCAGCGCGTTGTCGCGCCCGATCGCACCTCTCCGATCGGTGAGCCGGGCGTCGTTCCACAGATAGGTCGGCCGGATCCATTGCGTGGCGAGCACGGCGTCGCCACCGGCACCGTCGATGCGGCAACCCTCACCGGTGCGATCGCGTTGGTGCAGCGCTGCCACGGCGGTGAGTGCAGTATGCGTGGCTGCGGCCATGGTGCCGTCTCCCATTCCACCCGGCTGCTCGTGAGCGAGCCCGTCGTCGCCCATCAGGAGTGGCGTGCCTCCACCGAGGGCACCCATCATCTGACCGTGGGTGGGGATCTGGGCGTACTCACCGACGCTGCCGAAGCCCGAGCACTGGGCGTAGATGATGTCGGGCTTCACCGCTCGCTGGGCCTCGTAGCCGATGCCGAGCTTGTCGCACGCGTCGCCGGCGAACCCGTCGACGAAGATGTCGGCAGTACGGATCAGATCGAAGAATGTCTCTCGGCCGTCGTCGCTGCGCAGGTCGACGGTGATGCTGCGCTTGTTGCGGTTGGCGAAGACGTGGGCGGGACTGTTGTGCGGGCTCAGCTGACCCAGGATGTCGCGCAGGTAGTCGCCGACTCCAGGAGCCTCGACCTTGATCACGTCGGCACCGAGGTCGCCGAGGAGCCGCCCTGTCTGGTCGCCGTTGAACAGCACAGCGCATTCCACGACGCGAACACCTTCGAGCAATTTGATCACATCAGTCCCCCATGTTTGCGTGCTTGGTTGGCGCGTAACGCAAGGTGTCAGACACCTCGCGCTACGGGTCGTCGATCGTTGCTGTTGATCGGCAATCGATAGTTCAGTATACTTCGTTAACTATACGGGAATGTTTATCGAGGGGGTCCTGTGTGAGTCAAGAGTCGAGTGGCCCGCTGCAGGGCGTGCGTGTAATCGATTGCTCGAGGGGTACCGCCGGACCGCGCTTGTCTGGATTGTTTGCCGACTACGGCGCAGAAGTCATCTGGATCGAACCACCCGGTGGTTCGCCCGATCGCGCCCGGCTGGCAGTCGAATACAGCGCGTTCAACCGCGGGAAACGCAGCATCGTGGTCGATCTCGCCGATGCTGCGGGCCAGGAGCAAGTGCTCGATTTCATCGCGAACGCCGACGTCTTCATCGACGCATGGCGCCCGGGCACTGCGGCCAAGTTCGGTCTCGATTGGGAGTCGGTGCACGCGCGTGCACCTCACGTCGTTCACTGCTCGATCACCGGCTTCGGCGCGGACGGCCCGTTGGCCGACGTTCCGGGATACGAATCGATCGTGCACGCGCTCGCCGGCACGATGGGCGAGCAGGTCGGCCATCGCACCGGGCCGATCTACTCAGGGCTGCCGTTCGCGGCGATCGGCGCGTCGTACCTCGCCGCGGTCGGTGTCATCGCCGCTCTGTACCGCCGCGAGTTCGATGGTCATGGTCGACATGTGGAGACGTCGTTGCTCGATGGCGCGCTGAGCTATCTCGCGATGATGTGGGGTGACTCCGATGCCGGTGTGGTGCCACATGTACCGGGCCGGATCCGTCTGATCGCCGGGACGTACCGCTGCGGTGACGACGAGTACATCGGGGTGCACACGGGTGCCGTCGGTGCGTTCGGGCGACTGATGACCGTGCTCGGCTTGGACGACCGCATCCCTCCGAGCGCCACGGGGATGGACCTCGGGGTGCCGCTCGAGCCGGAGCAGGCCGATCTGCTCCAGCGCGAGATCCATCCCACGTTCGCATCGGCGCCACGCGACGTCTGGCTCAAGCGGCTGCTCGATGCCGACATCTGCGCCGTCCCGCACCTCCACCCCGGCGAGGTGTTCGACGAGCCCCAGGCGATCCACAATGAGATGGTCGTTCGGGTCGATGACCCGGTACTCGGCCCGGTCGACCAGGTCGCGCCGCCAGCCAAATTCCGTCTCACACCGGGGGCGGTCACCGGCCCAGCCCCGGTGCTCGACGATGGTCGTCAGCTGTGCGACACGGGAGGTCTTGGCGCACCTTCGCCTGCGCTGCAGGACATCCTGCGATCCACGACGTCCAGCTTCGAGGCCGACACGCGGCCATTGCTGCACGACGTGCGGGTCCTCGACCTCGGTGCCTACTACGCCGGCCCGTACTCGTCGCGTCTGCTCGCCGACCTGGGTGCCGATGTGATCAAGCTCGAACCGCTCGCCGGCGATCAACTGCGTGGTCTGTCCCGCCCGTTTCGGGCCGCGCAGGCAGGCAAACGAGCGATCGCACTCAATCTGAAGGACCCCGATCTCGACCAGGCTCGATCCGGCCTCTTGCGCTGGGCCGACGTCGTCCACCACAACATGCGCCCGGGTGCCGCCGAGCGCGTGGGTGTCTCCTACGACGACGTGGTCGAGACCAACCCCGAGGTCGTCTACCTGTATGCGCCCGGCTGGGGATCCACCGGGCCCGATCGCCTTCGACAGAGCTTTGCCCCGAAGATGTCGGGCTACGTCGGCGTGGGATTCGAGGTCGCCGGGGCGTTCAACGAGCCACTGTTCCCGGTGGGTAACGAAGATCCCGGAAACGGGTTGCTCGGAGCGGTCGCGATCCTGATGGGTCTGTTCCACCGTCAGCGGACGGGCCGTGGGCAGTACATCGAGAACCCGCAGTTGAACGCGACGATGGCCCATCTCGCCCACGTCGTTCGCACCGCGGATGGTGAGGCGCTCGGTGCCGGGAAGCTCGACACGATGCAGTACGGAGTGTCACCGCTCGATCGCCTGTACGAGACGGCCGACGGCTGGATCGTCGTAGTCGCCGTCACCGACTCACAGATCGGAGCGCTCGGCCGAGCCCTCGGCCTCGAGATCCTCGACGATCCACGATTTGCCACTGCGGAGCAGCGGGCTGCGAACGACTGGGAACTGTCGGACGCGATCGGAGCCGTGCTCGCCAAGGAGCCGACGGCTTCCTGGCTTGCCACGCTTACCGCGGCCGGCGTTCCGGCGGCCGAGCCCGTGCCCCAGAACAACGTCGCGTTCATGGCCGATCCAGAGAATCGCCGAACGGGTCGTGTCGCCGAGTTGCTCCATCCGCGCGACGGCCACGTCCGCGAGCTCGACCAACTCGTGCGCGTCAGCGACGCCGAAGTGCCGGTGCACCGCCTCGCTCCAGAGCTCGGCGAGCACACCGGTGACGTGCTGGCGACGCTCGGCTACGACGAAGCCCGCATTGCAGACCTTCGCGCCAATGGCGCTGCCCGCTGACAAACATCCCGCACCCACCCGACAGGAGACCATCATGTACAACCTTTTCAGTGTTGATGACCACATCGTCGAGCCCGCCGACGTCTGGTCGTCGCGCGTGTCGGCAAAATATCGCGATGTCGCCCCGCATGTTGTCAGCGAGGACGGACGCGAGTTCTGGAGTTGGGAGAACACGCGCGAGGCAACGATGGGGCTCAACGCCGT
Source organism: Ilumatobacter sp. (assembly GCA_035512975.1). Lineage (GTDB taxonomy): Bacteria > Actinomycetota > Acidimicrobiia > Acidimicrobiales > Ilumatobacteraceae > Ilumatobacter. The sequence continues at coordinate 1,304 of DATKCX010000229.1, read as the reverse complement.
CGCCGGCAAGCCGCGCAACGAGTGGGGTATGGAACCGGCCCGCTTCTCCGACATGATCGACGGCTGTTACCAGCCGACCGCGCGTGCGGCAGACCTGCTGTCGAACGGGATCTTCGCGAGCGTGGCGTTTCCCACCCTGCCGGGCTTCGGTGGACGCAAGTTCGCCACGTTCAACGACAAGGATCTTGCCCTCGAGTGCGTGCGCGCGTGGAACGACTTCGTCATCGACGAATGGTGCGGCGCTGCACCGGAGGTGTTCGTTCCGATGACGATCGCGCCCACGTGGGATGCCGATCTCGCCGCTGCCGAGATTCGCCGCTGCCTCGACCGTGGCACGAAGGCACTGTGCTGGATCGAGGATCCTGCGAACATCGGTCTGCCCGGCTACCACACCGACTTCTGGGACCCGATCTGGGACGTGTGCCAAGAAGCCGATCTGCCGGTGTGCATGCACATCGGCTCGGCCTCGGCCAGCGTCTCCCTGGCGGGCCTGATCCCGATCGTGGAGATCGCAGCCGCGTTTTCGGGAGCTGCCAGATCGAGCGTGAACATGATGTGCAGCCCGATCCCGCGTCAGTTCCCCGGGCTCAAGTTCGTATGGTCAGAGGGCGGCATCGGCTGGATCCCGGCGGCGATCGAACGCGCCGACCGGCAGTGGCTGCGGCACAAGGCGTGGACCCACCTCGACGACACCATGCCGAGCGAGATCGCCCTGCGCAACATGTGGTTCTGCATGATCGAAGAGCCGGTCGGGCTCCAGTACCGTCACGACTTCACGGTCGACCGAATCCTGTGGGAGAGCGACTACCCTCATGCCGACACGCCGTGGCCCGACACGCAGGCCGCGGTTGCCGATCTTTTCGCCGGTGTGCCCGACGACGAGGTGTTGAAGATCACTCGCAGCAACGCCGAGGAACTGTTCAAATTCCCCCTGTCGCAGCGCCTGATCGACGAGCACACACCAGTGGCTGTCGCCTGACTCGGCGATGACCTAGTTCGCGGCCATGCCGGCATCGACAGGAAGCACCACGCCGGTGATGTAGCGAGCGTCTTCGGACGACAAGAAGACGAGCGCGTTCGAGACATCGATCGACTCGACCCACGGGATGCCCAGGATGCTCATCTGGGCGAACATCGGTGCGACATCCGCTTTGGTCGGTGCTTCGAGGTCGGGGCGGAACAACTTGCGGATGCCGTCGTTCTGCACCATGTCGGTATCGACGGTTCCGGGCGCGATCACATTGACGCGGATTCCCATGGGCCCGACCTCCTTGGCCAGGCTTCGTGCGAATCCGATCACGGCC
>DATKCX010000228.1:0-26944 GCA_035512975.1 Ilumatobacter sp. | reverse complement strand
CGAAGTCATCGGCCGACGTTCGTACGATCTCGCTCGACGCAGCGACGGTGGCGACCCTCAAGCGGTGGCGCACAGCGCAGAAGGCTGAGCGGCTACTGATGGGGGAGGGCTGGCAAGGTGGACACGATCGAGTGGTGACCGAACCTGACGGGTCGCCCGTTCATCCCAACACGCTGTCGCGTCGATTCAAGGCGTTGTGCGTTGCCGCCGACTTGCCAGCGATCAGGCTTCATGACGTCCGCCATAGCTACGCAACGGCGGCGTTGGCTGCGGGCGTGCCCGTGAAGGTGCTGTCGGCACGGCTCGGTCACGCTGACGTCGGTGTCACGTTGAAGATCTACGCGCACGTCATGCCGGGCGATGACGAGGCCGCGGCGGACACGGTCGCGGCGTTCATCGACGGGTGACCGTGATCACAGCGTGATCACAAACGCGTGATCACAGGACCGGATTAGCCAATACAACGGGGAGCGCCAGGCACTCGGAAATAGCCATCTACCTGGAGTGATGCGGATCAGGTGACATCAGCCAACATGGGCTTGAGCGGGTTCGATTCCCGCCGTCGCCTCAGAGATGTTCGGGTCGTGGGATGTTCGCATTCCACGACCCGAACTCGTTTCGCCGCCGTGTGGCGGTGCCCGTGGTGGTCAGACGAACGGGCGACCGAGAGGGCGCACGCCGTGAGAGGCCAGCTCGGTCATCGCCGGGTACGACGGTTCGCTCGGCCGCGTCATCGGTCGCGTGACGTCGCCGCCGGATTGGAACATCGACAACTGCCCGAGTTCGTAGATCGCGGCGATCGTGGTGCGTACGGCCTCGGGCGGAACCGGCCGGCTGATCAGGAAGCCTTGAGCCTTGTCGCAGCCGAGTTCCCTCAGCGACTGCAATTGATGAATTGTCTCGATGCCTTCGGCAACCAGGTCGAGGCCCATCGATTGAGCCATGGCGATGATGGTGCGCACCAGCGAACGATCGTTGGAACGTTCGGCGATCCCGCTGACGAACGCTCGGTCGATCTTGATCCGTTGAATCGGGAACTGCTGCAGCAGCGACAGCGACGAATACCCGGTGCCGAAGTCGTCGAGTGCGATGCGAACACCCATGTCCCGAATTTCAGAGAGGGTGCGCTTGGCCAGTTCCGGCTCGTTGATCATCATCGATTCGGTCATTTCGATCCACAACAGGTGAGGCGAGACCCCAGATCGTTGCAACGCCTGACGCACCACGGCCGGGAACCCGGGATCGGCGAGCTGTCGAGGGGACACGTTGACCGACATCGTCGTGGTGGGAGCTGCAATTCCTTCGTCGATCCATCGGCGAAGGTCGCACAAGGCTTCGGTGAGTGCCCACGAACCCAACTCGTTGATCAGCCCGGTCTCCTCCGCGATGGAAATGAATTCGCTGGGCGGCAGCACCACATCAGGCGATCGCTCCCAGCGGATGAGCGCTTCGAATCCGCTCAGCCGACCGGTGGAGATGTCGACGATCGGTTGCTGGTACAAACGCATCTCGTTGCGGCCGATCGCACCGTGCAGAGCGTGCTCCACATCCATCCGGTTGGCGATCTCGGCCTGCATCGAATCGTCGAACAGGGCGACGCGGTCGCGGCCGCGCTGTTTGGCGCGGTGGACAGCGATGTCGGCGCGACGCATGAGCTCGGTTGCAGTGACTGTCCGGTTGCGGGGGGCGACTGCGACCCCGATGCTCGCGGTCACGAACACCATCGAATCGGCGACCACGATCGGAAGCCGAACGAGACTCGCGAGTTCATCAGCTCGATGCAGTGCGTCCTCGATCGTGGTGATCGATGCATCGAGCACGGCGAACTCGTCGCCAGCGGTGCGTGAGGCAACTCCACCGAACGCTGCAACCGCTGCGCCGAGCCGCTCGGATACCGCAAGGAGCGCTTCGTTCGCCAGATCGTGGCCCATCGAATCGTTGAGGTTCTTGAACCGATCAAGACTGACGTGAATGACGGCAGGCAGATGCTTGCTGCGCCACGTGCGGTCGAGCGATTCGGAGACGTCGACGATGAAACGTGTGCGGGTGGGTAGCCCCGTCAGCTCGTCGCGGTTCAACCGTTCGGCAAGAGTGCGCTCGGACTTCGCGATCGCCTTTGACGCCATGAGCAGACGGACGATCAGCGCCACCGCGCCCGTGGACGCGCCAACCAGTCTGGCCGCTCGATCGAGGTTGGAACTCGGACTGACCAGAGCGATCAGGCAGACCGGCACGAGCATCGCCAAGATGAGTGGTGCAAGTCGCAGCGCATCTCGGTTCTGGCCGGAGTCACCGTGCGCGCCGATTCGGCTCAGTTCTCCGAGTTGCGGGTGGAACAACGCGAGATACAGCAACATCATCGCTGTCACGTACAGCGCAACAATGACCGGCAGCGCACTTGGGTCAACCTGTTCCACTTGCACGAGTGCCCGCAACACCGAGGCGAGCAAGTTGCACGCAGCGGATGCCACGAGCAATCTGACCGCACGGTTTCCCACCAACCCGTCGAGCCACAGGTCGATCGTCAGGGTGAACAGCACTGCTGCGATCGGCAGGTGCGCGGTGGCGACGATTGCCAGTATGGGATGGAGATCGCGGTCGAGCGCGGGCACGACCAGAGAGACCCAGGTGATCAATCCGGCACCCGCCGCAGCGATGAAACCATCGAACGCAGCGCGGTGGTCAAGACGCCCCCGATGGCCGCGCACGAGCCACAAGACTCCGGTGATCATCCCGATACCGATCAGAATGTCGGCCGACGACGACAACCAACTCGCGTGGTCGAGCGTTCCCGCAGTGGTGCCGTGGTCGACCGTGGCAAGGCGTAACCCCACGACGAGGATCCCGATGATCAGGGCGGAATGGAGACGCGACGAGCGCCACGCGACGATTGCCGCGCCGGCCGATGCCAGCGCGATCCCAGACCGCCACAGCACATTCACCGTTGCGCCGTCGTTCGACATGGCCGCAGCAGACAACACCGCCAGCGCACACAACCCCAGCAACGCCGCGGCACATCGCCAGCGCCTGTCGTTTGGTGGTTCGGTTGCTGGTTCGTCCAAGGTTCTGGGCTTCCTGGTCGCGAGGGTCATGTCCGGCGGGACACGCGAAACCTTCATCGGCGCGAGATTCAAGATTCCGTAGACATTTCTTCTGATTTGTTTGCGAGTTCTCGGGGAACGGTCGATGCGCCGCCCGCTGTTGAAACGGGGAATCAGGCAGAAGGGTCAGGTCCCTTCTTGACGGCGCGGTGCCCCCGGGGCGTGAACTCGGCAAGCAGAGAGCTGCGCGAAGGCGCTAGCGTGTGCCGATGAACGCCGCCGGCGTCCGCTCGCCGCATGACCAGCACTGACACGTACTCGACCACCGTTGTTGTGCCTGGCCCGCACTTGATGGCCGCCCTCGTGGGTCAGCGCGATCAGAACCTGCGGCTGATCGAGCAGCAGTTCCCCACCACGGTTGTTTCCGTGCGCGGCAACGAGATCAGCGTGCGTGGCCCAGACGCCGAACAAGTCGGTCGCCTTTTCGAGGAACTCGTCGGTTTGCTCGAGCGCGGCCACGACCTCGATGACCGCACCATCGAGCGATCGATCGGCATGGTCCGTTCCGACGAACGCCCCACCGAGGTGCTGACCCACCAAGTGCTTCGATCTGCCAAGGGACGACAGGTGCGCCCGAAGACCGCAGGTCAGAAGCGCTACGTCGACGCCATCCAGCACAACGTCATCACGTTCGGGATCGGCCCAGCCGGTACGGGCAAGTCATGGCTTGCAGTTGCGATGGCGGTGCAGGCGCTGCAAGCCAAACAAGTCGAGCGCATCATCCTCACCCGCCCTGCGGTCGAAGCAGGGGAACGTCTCGGCTTCCTACCGGGCGATCTCATGGCGAAAATCGACCCGTACTTACGGCCGCTCTACGATGCGCTCTACGACATGGTCGATCTGGAAGGCGCACAGAAGTTGCTCGAGCGAGGGACGATCGAGGTGGCACCGCTCGCCTTCATGCGTGGCCGCACGTTGAACAACTCGTTCATCATTCTCGACGAGGCGCAGAACACCACGCCGGAACAGATGAAGATGTTCCTCACGCGTATCGGATTCGGGTCGAAGGTAGTCGTCACGGGCGACGCCACACAGGTCGATGTGCCCAACGGACGCTCTGGACTTCACGGTCTGGAAAAGATCCTCGGTGGCGTCGACAATCTCGAGTTCGTCAAACTGTCGTCGACCGATGTCGTGCGTCACAAGATCGTGGCCGACATCGTCGCGGCCTACGAGCGAGAACCTTCACGAGAATCATGAAGTCCGAACCTGACAGTCCCACCGGCGTCGACACGCCATCCGAGGTCCACATCGTCGTCACCGACGAGCAGACCGACGTGGCGATCGACGCCCCTCGCTGGGAACGCCTCGCGCATGCAGTACTCGTCGCCGAAGGCCAGGTTGGCGAACTCACGCTGACGTTCGTCGACGACGCCGACATGGCAGAACTGAACGCCGAGCACATGGGCAAGCACGGGCCAACCGACGTGCTGTCGTTTCCGCTCGACGCGTTCGACGCCAGCGACGCGGCACCATTCCCCGACGGTGGCCCGGTGCTCCTCGGCGATGTGGTGATCTGCCCCGGCGTTGCCGCCGCAGCTGCCCCCTTGCATGCCGGCACCGTCGACGACGAGATCGCATTGTTGGTGGTGCACGGCATTCTGCACGTGCTCGGCCACGACCATTCCGAGCCCGAGGAAACCCATCGCATGCGTGCTCGCGAGCTCGAACACCTCACACGACTGCACTGGCAGGGGCCGCCGCCCTCCGGATTCGTGCATGAACAAGAGGAACAACAGGAGGAAGTGTCATGACCATCGTCGCCGCTGAGTTGGGTGGTCCCGAGTTGCTGATGTTGGCCGTGGTGTTCGTCCTGCTGTTGGTCTTGATCTTCTTGGCAATCGCCGAGATGGGCCTCTCGCAGATGACCAAACCCAAGGCCGCTGCGATCGCCGAAAGTGGCAGCCGAGCCGGACCGAGCTTGGTTCGACTCGTCGACGAGCCCGAGCGGTGGGTGAACCCGTTGTTGCTCACCGTCAACATTTGCCAAACGGTGCAGGCAACCCTCACCGGAATCGTCGCCGGACGTCTGTTCGGAGGTCCTGGCGTGGCGGTCGGTGTGGCCCTCAACGTCGTGGTCTTCTTCGTGCTTGCCGAGGCGGTGCCCAAGACGTATGCGATTCAGCATCCCGAACGCGCTGCGTCGATCACCGCAACACCGATTCGAGCGCTGGCCGGCTTTGCACCGTTGCAGTTCATGTCGCGCGGGTTGATCGGGCTCACCAACATCATCGTGCGTGGCAAAGGCCTCGCCAAGGGACCGTTCGTGAGCGAGTCCGAGTTGCTGGGAATCGTCGGGGCAGCCGCGGACGCCGAAGTCATCGAACACGAAGAACGTGAGCTCATCGAGAGCATCATCGAGTTCGGCGACACGGTGGCACGGGAGGTCATGGTGCCGCGACCCGACATGGTGATCGTGCCGAACACCGCATCGATCACTTCATCGCTCGACCTTGCCATCGAGAACGGGTACAGCCGACTCCCGGTCTTCGGGCCCGACGAAAATGACGTGATCGGACTCGCCTACACCAAGGACCTCATTCGCGCCGAGCGGGAAGGGACTGGAGCCGACTCGGTGCTGGATCTCACTCGCCCGGTGCGATTCATCCCCGAGAACAAGCCGGTGAGCCGGCTCATGCGCGAGATGCAGGCTGGCAAGTTCCACCTGGCCATCGTCGCCGACGAGTACGGCGACATCGCCGGTTTGATCACGCTCGAAGACTGTCTGGAAGAGCTCGTGGGCGAGATCGTCGACGAGTACGACGTGGAGGAACACGCCGTGCAGCGTCTGCCGAACGGTGACTACGTCGTCGACGGCGGCATGTCGATCGACGAACTCAACGACATCCTCACGGGCAACCTGCCCAACGATGACTGGGACACGCTCGGCGGCTTGGTGTTCAGCACGCTCGAGCATGTTCCATCTCCAGGCGAGGAGTTCGAGTTCGAGGGTTGGCACTTCACCGCAGAAGAGGTGGAAGGGCGCCGCGTCCGCCGCGTCCGGGTGCGTCCGATCCCCGCGGGAGTCCACGACGAGGCCGACGAGCCGGTCAAGTCGTCCAGGTCGTCAAGGGCCTGAGCTGTCGCTCGCCCTCTTCATCGTCGAGAATGGCCGACTACGGTCGCGCTGATGCAGATCACGATGGAAGGCAAGGTCGCGCTCGTCACCGGAGCGTCGAAGGGGATCGGGAGGGCGATTGCAGCGCAGCTCGCCGCCTCCGGTGCCGATGTGATGCTCACGTCGCGCAAGATCGACCAACTCGAGGCGGCAGCTGCCGACATCGAGCGTTCGGGTGCATCCGGGCAGACCGCCGTGTTCGCTGGCAATGCGGGGAGCATCGAAGTGGCTGACGCCTGCGTGGCGGCGACGATCGAACGGTTCGGGCGGCTCGATGTGTTGGTGAACAACGCGGCGACGAACCCACACTACGGCCCGTCGCTCGACATCGAGCCGGCGAAGTTCGACAAGACCTTCGAGGTCAACCTGCGCGGGCCGCTGTATTGGGCGCGGGCGGCGAATCGGGCGTTCGGCACCACGCCTGGAGTCATCATCAACATCGCGTCGGTGGGCGGTCTGCGCACCGAGATCGGTTTGGGGGTGTACAACCTCACGAAAGCGGCGCTCGTGCACTTCACCACGCAACTCGCGTCCGAGATCGGTCCGACACGTGTGGTCGGCATCGCCCCGGGTTTGGTCCAGACCGACTTCGCGCAGGTGCTGGTCGACAACTTCGGCGAATCGTTGGCGAAGGCGTTGCCCACGAAACGGCTTGGCCTCCCCGAAGACATCGCCAACCTCGCAGTGTTCTTGGCGTCGGATGCGGCGTCGTGGATCACCGGGCAGACCTACGTGATCGACGGTGGCGCAATGGCTCGCTCCGGAGCCTGATCGTCCTGGTCATCGTCTGACGTTGCCGCACCTGGCGACGCGTCGTCCGCGTGTGCGTCGTGCCGCAGACCCGCGATCACCGGCCCGCCGCACAACAGCGCGGCCACGAGCGTCACGCCGCCACCGACGAGGTACGGAGTGTGCAGATTGGTCCAGTACGCCAAGAAGCCACCGCAGGCCACGCCCGCCGCGCTCGCAGCCGCGCCCAGCCATCGGTAGACCGCGTTGACCCGACCGAAGATCGCGACGGGGATGAGTTGTTGACGGATGGTGACGGTGACCACGTTCCACACCGTGATTGCGGCTCCGAGGAAGTAGCCGGCGATCCCGACCAACCACGCCGATGGTGCGATCCCGATGATCACCTGGGCGACGCCGAACACCAGGTACGGGCCGATGACCGACTTCGCGAGTCCAAAGCGGCCGATCACGCGATGGCCGACGAGACCACCGGTGGCGGCACCCATCGCGGTGATCGCGAGGAGCAGCCCGTAGCCGACCGGACTGAGATCGAGGGTCTCGATGGCGTACTTGACGAAGATGCCTTGCCCGAACATCAGACCGAAGTTCGTCACCACGAACATCATGGCGAGCGTTCGCAGCGTGCGATGTGTTCGCAACCAACTCACACCCACCGACAGCCTGCGATCGCTCTGCGTGGGCCGCACGGCATCGCGGTGTGTGGAGATCGAGACGATCAAACCTGCGGCGATGACGAAGCTGATGGCGTTCACTGTGAACGGCAAGCTGGGGGAGGCTTCGAACAACAGTGCCCCGACCGACAGCCCTGCGACGCTTCCGGCGATCACTTCGGCAGCGAACAGCAGGCCATTGGCGCGAGCCAACTGGTGTTTGGGCACGAGCGAAGGCAGGAATGCTTGCGCCGCGCTGTCGAACACCACCTCGCAGCTTCCGATGACGATGAGCAGCGCCACCAGCGCGAGCACGGTGAGGTGGTCGGACGACACCAACCATGCAATCGCCGCGAACAGGCCGCTGCGTAACAGACTCGAGCTGGCCATGAGCCGCTTGCGGTCGAGCCGGTCGACCACGACGCCGACCGGTAGGCCGATGACGAGCCACGGGACGAACAGCGCGAACGTGGTGAGCGCCAGAGCGCGCTCATCGGTGGTCAACGAGAACACGAGCAGTGGCATCGCGACGAAGTTGATGCCGTCGCCGAGGTTGCTGATTGCGCTCGCAGACCATTGTCGCCAGTATCTGGCCGGAAGTTTCTGGTGGTCGCCCGTCACGTTGGGGGAGAGTCTGGCGGCGTTTTCAGCTCTTGGCGCGCAATTTTGCCGATTGCGGTGCGCGGGATCCGGTCTCGGAACACCAGGCGTCGCGGTGCGGCGAACGAGGGGAGCGTCTCGCGAACCCGTGCACGCAGCAGTTCCAGCGTGACGCGCGGCACCGTGGGATCGCGCACGACGTGGGCGACGACCACCTCCCCCCACTCGGGGTCGACCGCACCGGTGATCGCGAGGTCGGCGACCCCAGGGGTGTTCGCGAGCGCGCGCTCCACCGCCTCCGGCCAGACGTTCTCGCCTCCGGTGATGATCAGGTCGTCGGCACGCCCGTGAACGTGTACCCGGCCCGACGCGTCGATGTGGCCGAGGTCTCCGGTCGGATACCAGCCGTCTGATGTGACCGGGCTGGTGCCATCGCGGTAGCAACGCATCAGCATCGGGCAGCGCAGCTGGAGTTCGCCGTCGACCGAGCGAACCTCCACGCCGTCTAGCGGCACGCCGTCGTACACCACGCCGCTCCCCGTTTCGGTCATTCCGTACGTGGTGACCGCATTCGTCGGAAGCACCTGTGGCGGTCGCGAACCACCCAGCACGATCACCCGAAATCGGCTCGCATCCACACGCGCCAACGCCGTGGCGACGAGCGACACATGCGTTGCTCCGCTCGCCATCACGTCGGCCGCGTCGAACTTGGGGTGGACGGTGAGGCGAGTGCCGGCGTGCAGCGCGCGAGTGACGACCGACAGACCGCCTACGTGATTCAGCGGCAGACACGCCAACCAATGATCGTCGGACGACACGCCGAGGCGCCGGGAAGTCGCCGCCGCGGACGCGGCGACGGCTTGTTGGGTGAGCACGACCCCTTTCGGCGTGCCCGTGGAGCCGCTGGTGGCGACGACGAGCGCGTCGCCGGTCTCGGTCGGAGCGCCGCCAGGGATCACGTGTTCCCCGTGTTCGTCGACGACTGCTGACGCACCGAACGACGTGGCGAGGTGTCGTCGGCTTGCGTGCGGCAGACGTTGATCGAGCGGCAGCACCGCGTCGCCAGCGTCCCAGACCCGCTGCAACGCATCCACGAACGAGGGCCCACCCGACAGGTCGATCGCAACGAGGCGCGGCATGAGATTCAGTCCAGCACGGGCTGAATGGGAGTGTGTACCCCTTCGGCGCCCTGGATCTGCTCGGCGATCGCCAGGCACCGAAGGTCGGTGAACCGATCACCGATCACCTGAACGCCGACGGTCGTTCCCGACCGAATGGCTGCAGCGATTTCGAGGGCCGAGAGTTGCCAGAGTTCGCTCACCGGCCCATCATTGCCGACACATGACAAGCCCGACCAACCCCGCCCGATCCTCGCCGACCCGGCCAACGCCAACACGGTCCGACTGGCTGGCCGGCGCACGTCCGCGCACGCTCCCCGCCGCTGTGGTGCCCGTCGTCGTTGGCGCAGGGTGCGCCGTCGGTGCCGCTTCGAGCGTGGGTGACGGCATCGACGCCACGGTGTGGTGGCGCGTGGCCGGGGCGCTGGCGGTGTCGCTACTGCTGCAGGTCGGGGTGAACTACGCGAATGACTACTCCGACGGAGTGCGCGGTACCGACGACGTTCGAGTGGGCCCGATGCGGCTTGTTGCCAGTGGCACTGCGTCGCCACGCGCGGTCAAGTCGGCTGCGTTGGCAACGTTCGCGTTGGCAGGCGTGATCGGTCTCGTGTTGGCAGTGGCCACGTCGTGGTGGCTACTGGCGGTCGGCGCGGCGGCGATCGCCGCGGCGTGGGGCTACACCGGCGGGCCGAAGCCATACGGCTACCTGGGGTTGGGTGAGGCGTTCGTGTTCGTGTTCTTCGGGCTGGTCGCCACCGTCGGCTCCACGTATTTGGCCATCGAGTCGGTGCCTGCCGTCACGTGGGTGGCGGCCGCCGGCGTTGGTTTCCTCGCCTGCTCATTGCTGGTGGTGAACAACTTGCGCGATATCCCGACCGATCGCGAAGTCGGTAAGCGAACACTCGCCGTACGACTCGGTGACGCGGCGACGCGCAGGCTCTACGTGGCGCTCATCGGGGCCGCGTTCGCGTGTGTGCTGGTGTCCATGATCTGGCGGACGTGGGCGTTCGCCGGTTTGATCGCAGTGGTTGCAGCGATTCAGCCGGCGCGTCTCGTGCTGGGCGGAGCTCGGGGTCCCGCGCTGATTCCCGTGCTCGGTGGCACCGGCAGAGCACAGATGGTCTACGGGCTCTCGTTCGCGATCGGCCTGGCGCTGGGCTGACTGCTCGTCACAGCCGAGTAGACCTAGGTGGCAGATCTACGTGGCAGATCTAGGTGGCACACCGCGCCGTCCGATAGGTTCGCGACCTGTGACCTTGCCGATTCAGATCGTGCCATCCGTGCTTCCCGCCGACTTCGCCCGGTTGGGTGAAGAGGTCGCAGCGCTGGAAGCTGCAGGTGTCGATCACATCCAGTGGGATGTGATGGATGGGCAGTTCGTGCCGAACCTCACGTTCGGCCCTGACGTCATCGCTGCCGCTCGAAAGCACACCTCGTTGCCCTTCGAGGCGCACCTGATGGTCTACACACCAGATGTCATGGCTCAGCAGTACGTCGACGCCGGGTGCTCTCGGCTGATCGTCCACGCCGAAGCATGCACGCACTTGCACCGCACGCTGACCAACATCGCATCCATGGGTGCCACGGCTGCGGTTGCGCTGAACCCGGCCACACCGGCGTCCGGTGTCGAGCACGTGCTCGACCTGATCGACATGGTGCTCGTGATGACCGTCAACCCCGGATTCGGCGGTCAGAGCTACATCTCCACCATGGAGCGCAAGGTCACCGAGGTGAGGGCGATGCTCGACGCGCGTGGCCTCACCGATGTCCACGTGGAGGTCGACGGCGGCATCAGTTCCGACACCGTGGGTTCGGTCGCCGCCGCTGGTGCCAACGTGTTGATCTCAGGCAGCTGGCTGTACCGGCACCCCGATGGTCAAGCCGCGGCCGTTTCCGAGTTGCGGGCCCTGGCCGAGGCCGCTCGCAGCTAGGCGATCGACGAGCTAATCGGGCTTGGTTGCCGGCTCGTCCTTCTCGTCTGGCCAGTCGTTCCAAGCGTCGTCGGCATCGTCCCACGACTCGTTGCGCTGCTCCGACGTGGCTTTCCAGTTTTCTGCCTCGCCTTTGGTTGCGTACGGTCCCAACGTGTTGTCACCTGGGCCGCGGTCGCTCGCGGGCACTGCGTGCTTGCGGTCGAGGTCCCAGAACCACTCTTCGGCGTTGTCCATGCCGACAGCCTCGCATGGTCCTTGCGCAGAGTGCCACCGGGACCGCCGCCGGAGCGAGATTCGCAAGCCCGTAGGATCCTGCGGATGGCTCCGATCCAGGTCCGACCCGAACGTTTCGTTGCTGGAGGAGAGGCGCTTGCCCGCGATGTGGATGGGCGTGTGGTGTTCGTGCGCGGTGGATTGCCAGGAGAGCTCGTCGACATCGACGTGACGGAGCAGAAGCCCGACTGGTCGCGCGGTGTCGCTGTCACCGTTCACGAATCGTCGACCGACCGAGTGGAGCCTCCGTGCCCGCAGCGTCGTGCCGGCTGCGGCGGTTGCGATTGGCAACACCTCGCGGTGGGCGCTCAGATCGCTGCCAAGGCCGACATCGTGCGCGATGCGTTGCGACGCACGGCAAAGCTGCCAGACGCGGTGGTCACGGTTGGAGCCTCGGTGCCGGCTGAGGCGTATCGCACCACCATCCGTGTGGTGGGCGACCGCCACGGCCAACCCTCGTATCGTCAGGAGCGCTCCAACGACACCGTCGAAGCGAACGGCTGCCTGGTCGCCCATCCGCAGTTGCGCACAGCCCTGAACACCATGCTCATCACGCCCGACCTGGAGGTGACGCTGCGCACGTCTGTCGCAACGGGCGAGGTGACCGCCCGGTGGGACTCACAGCACGGCGAGGTGCACGGCCTCAGCGACGACATCGTGTTCGGGCAGAACGCCTACCTCACCGAAACGATCAATGGCAAACCACTTCGGGTGTCGTCTGGGTCGTTCTTCCAAAGCGGGCCAGAGGCAGCGGAACTGCTGGTCGAAGCGGTGCAACGCGCCGCACCGGAACTGGCGAGGGCAGCAACCGTGCTCGATGCGTATGCCGGAGTCGGGCTGTTTGCTGCGGCCGCGGTGCGACCCGAAGCGCTTGTGATCACGGTCGAAAACTCCAAGTCCGCCGTGGCCGATTGTCGGGTGAATCTGAAGGGTCGCGCCTTTTCGGCCGAACTCAGCGAGTTCGGTCGATGGCGTCCGCCATCTGACGTGTCGGTCGACGTCGTCATTGCCGACCCAGCCCGCACTGGCCTCGGTAAGCCCGGTGTGGGCACGCTGGTCGCGATTGGTGCACCAGTCGCGGTGTTGGTCAGCTGCGACCCTGTGGCATTGGCTCGCGATGCCCAACTGTTGCATCAGCATGGGTACGCACACGACGGCACCGAGGTGCTCGACCTGTTTCCGCACACGCACCATGTAGAAGCAGTCACCCGTTTCGTCAGGAGGACCGGGTGATCAGCCCACTTCTTTCTGTTGAAGTCGCCGAAGCGGTCGCTGCCGGGCGGCCGGTGGTGGCGTTGGAGTCGACCATCTTCTCGAACCTCGGATTGCCGTCGCCATCCAATGCCGAGGCGCTCGAGCGCTGTATTGCGGCGATCCGCGACGGGGGGGCGGTGCCGGCAGTGACCGCGGTGCTGCATGGCGTCGCACGAGTGGGTTTGGAACCCAACGAGCACGATTTGATTCTGGGCGCGGCCCGCAAAGCTGCCGAACGCGACCTACCCATCGCAGTTGCTCAAGGCTGGGAGTTCGGCGCGACGACGGTCTCGGCCTCGGTCGCGCTTGCCGCTGCGGCGGGAGTGAGCGTCTTCGCAACGGGTGGAATCGGCGGCGTGCACCGCGGTGCGGAACTCACCGGCGACATCAGTGCCGACCTCGATGCGTTGGCACACCACGCCGTCGTCACCGTGTGTGCTGGCGCGAAGGCATTCCTCGATCTGGCGCGCACGCTCGAGTATCTCGAAACGGTCGGCGTGCCGGTGTTGGGCTGGCAGCACGACGAATTCCCGGCGTTCTACACACGCACGTCGGGGTTGCCGGTGCCGCACCGTGTTGAAACGGCAGCCGAGGTGGCCCGAGTGGTCGCCAATCGCACCCGAGAGCGCTCGGGTGTACTGGTCTGTGTGCCCATTCCGGCGCACGCAGAGCTCGATGTGGAGGCTCTCGACGCAGTGATCGGTGGTGCACTCGCCGACGCCGACGCAGCAGGAATCGCCGGTGCCGCCGTCACACCGTTCGTGCTCGGCCGAATCGCCGAGGCAACCGCGGGCAAGAGCATTCCCGCCAATCTTGCCCTGGCCGAGAACAACGCTCGCGTCGCCGCATCGATCGCGGTGGCGATCGCGGCGGCCTAGAGACCAGCGAGCGTTCGTTCCACGTTGTCGAGGAACTTGATTCGGCGTTCCGGTGTGGACACGTCCACGCCGTACAGCGCACACCAGGTGGTGCGAGTTCGTTTCGAACACATCGCTCGGATCGACCGGGTGATCGTTCGCTTTCCCGACTCGCCCTCCAGGCTGTTGATGAGTTTCGAGGATCCGTGTGTGGTGACCACCACGATGCGGCGAATGTTGGTGAGCAGTGGGCGCAGCACGTTCTTTCCTTCCGGCAACTCCCATGCCACTCCGGCCACCCACACCCGGTCGATCCAGCCTTTCAGCATCGCCGGTTGGCCGCTCCACCACGTGGGGTACACGAACACGAGCGCCTCAGCCCACCCCAGGTCGTCCGCGTAGTGTTGCAGATCGCTCGCCACACCTGGCTCGGCATGGTCGCGGCGTTCGTCAGCGGTCATCTCGGGCTGAAACGCTTCTGCATACAGGTCGGTGCAGCGCACGTCGTGCCCGGCGGTAGCGAGGCCTGCCAACGCCCGGTCGCGTGCTGCGGCCACGAGCGATGCGGGGTCGGGATGGCAATAGATGACGAGCACGCGCATCAGAACGACGCCATCTTGTGTTCGACACGATCGAGGAATGCACGGCGCTCGTCGTCGGTGCGCGTGTCCATGGCGTAGAAGCCGAGCCACGTGGTACGGGCGCGCACGCCACATGACATTCGAAAGGTGCGGGAGATGATTCGGCGACCGTTGTCGTTCACCGCTGCGACGTACGCGCGAGGAGATCCGTACGTGCTGACTCCGACGATGCGGCGAACCTGCGGCAGCCCGGGTCGCACCTTCCCGCGAGCGTTGAACGTGAACCCGACGCCAGGAACCAGCACCCGGTCGAGCCAGCCTTTCAACATGGCTGGCAAACCGCTCCACCACGTCGGGTACACGAACACGACGATCTGCGCTGCCGTCAGCAACCGGCCGTGCGCGATCACTTGGTCGTCGAGGGCAGGATCGCTGTCGTGGTAGGTGACTCGCTCGGCCTGCGACATCGCGGCGACGAATTGCTCGGCGTACAGGTCGATCGTGATGACCGAATGACCGGCGGCTTCCAGGCCGACGCGAGCTCGCTCGGCAGCGGTATGCGTGAACGAGTCCGCGCAGGGATGGGCGATCACGACGAGGGCTTGCACTACGACTCGAGCCGGGCGACGAGGCGCTCGCGCACCGCCGGCCAGTCTGCTGAGACGATGGAGTAGATCGCCGTGTTCCGGGCGATCACGTCGCCCGTTGGATTGCCGAACTCGCCGGACCGAACCCGGTGGCTTCGCAACACGCCTTCGAACGAAGCGCCGATGCGCTCGATGGCGGTTCGGCTGCGCGTGTTCCGCTCGTCGGTGCAGATGGCCACCCGCCACACCCCGAACGAATCGAACGCATGGGTGAGCAACAACAACTTTGCTTCCGTGTTGATCGGTGTGCGCTGGGCAGCGGCACCTAGCCACGTACCGCCGATCTCGACCTCGTCGGGTGCGGGCCGTTTGCGCCACCAATGAGGGTCGAGGAACCTGGTGCAACCGACGACCGCGTTCGTGCCGAGATCTCGCTGAGCGAACGGCAACACCTTCAGCGCGCCGTGATCGGCGAGGAGCCCGGCAATGTACGTTCGCATGGCGTCCGTCCCGTCGGGAACAACGGTCCAGCCGAACGACGAACGGTCCGCCGCTGCGGCAGCTGTGAGCTCGTCGACATGGTCGAGTGACAGCGGTTCCAGTTGCACGAACTGGCCGGTCAGGGTGACTGGAGCGAGGGTCGGTGGCACTGCATTGACGGTACATCGTCGGCGGGTTGTCGATTTCACGGGATTGAGCGCGCCAATCGCTGACCGTTGTGCCGGTACCGTGGGGGATGTGTTGAGCGGACCGTTCGCCCTGGCGATCACGGCTGGCATGGCCGCAACGGTGAACCCGTGTGGGTTTGCGTTGCTCCCGGCGTACCTGTCGGCATTCGTCAGCATGGACGAGGGCGCAACAGCTGGCCGTCTCGGCGCTGTGGGAAGGGCGCTGAAGGTCTCAGCGGTGCTCACCGCTGGCTTCATCACGGTGTTCGGTCTGTTCGGAGCGGTGATCACCAAGGTCATCTCCAGCATCACCGACTACCTGCCGTGGGCCACGATCGTCATCGGAATCGGGCTGGTCGGCCTCGGCATCTACTTGCTCTCGGGTCGCGAGTTCGTCGTGAGCATCCCCAAGCTGCAACGTGGCGGGGTCGACGGCACGTTGAGCTCGATGTATCTGTTCGGGGTGTCGTACGCGATCGCGTCGCTCTCCTGCACGTTCCCCACATTCCTCGGGGTCACGTCAGCGACGTTCAACACCCGGAACTATGTGTCGGGCGTGACGGTCTTTCTTCTCTACGGCCTGGGCATGGGTGCGGTGGTGTGCGTGTTGACCGTTGCCGTGGCCTTGGCGCGTGACGGGCTGGTCACTCGGTTCCGCAAGATCGCGCCCGTGATGAACCGAGTCGCCGGCGGCCTGTTGGTGATCGCTGGGGCGTACGTCGCCTACTACGGCTGGTTCGAGGTGCGCGTGCTCGACCGGGGGTTCACCGGTGACGACCCCATCGTCGACCGGGCACTCGACTTCCAGAAATGGCTGCTCGGTTTCCTCCCGAGCACCAGCCAGGCTCCGTGGTACCTGCTCGGCGCTGCCGCAATCATCGGTGCGGTGATCTGGTGGTACAGCACCCGGTCACCACTCGAACCCACCGAGTGAGTCGCCGCGGCGGATGCCCGCGGCGAGCGAGTTGCTGGGAGTGTTTATCGGCAGAACGACTGTGAACGAACCTTGATCCGTCAGGCCGCGGCTGCGCCGACGAGTTGGTTGCTTGCTCCAGCGCCCGCACTGGAAAGCGGGTTCGCTCGCGAGAAAGCCACTGAGCGCAACTTCTGGATCATCTCCACGTCAATAGCCGAGAGGTCCCACCGGCTGATGATCGGACCGGCATCCCAGCCTTCGTCCGGACTCATCACGTCGATCCCGACAATTTCGCCGGCCATGTCGACATCGACGATCGCACCGTCATCCATCTCTTCTTGGTGATCGATCGCGGCGTTCGAGATGCGGATGTACAGAGCATCAGCGGTTCGGTCGAACTCGTAGTTCATGAGTTTGACCAAAACACATTCATCGGCTCGCCTGCCTCGTCAAGTACCACATCTAGGAGTTTACCTGACCCGGTGAAACCCCGAATGACGGTGCGGCCACGCTTGTTGCCGGGCCGTGGGGTCTCCACCTGCATGGCCATCGCCGATTCGATATCAGCGAACGTCACCCCACGCTGAACCATGCGCTTCTCGAGATAGGACAGCGGTTCCACTCGGAACTGCTAGCGCGATGGTTGCTGACCGGGCGTCGTCGAGGCGAACCGTATCATCGCGCTCGTGCTCCCACCGACGTCAATGCTGATCGTGTACAGACCGTCGCGCTGCAGTTGCAACGGAAGCGTCTGAACGAGAACCCAGTAGTTGTGCAACGCCGGTGTGTCAGGCGGGGGAACCTGGTACTTGACTTCGTGACTCCATCGGCTCAGGCTGCCGCCAGCGTCGTCGGCAACGGTCACCTCCATTGGATAGCTGGGCAGCAGAGTCGACAAGTCGAAGTCGAGGCGAACGACGAGGGTCGGGGCGATCACCGCTGGGTATGCGATCACACGAAACTGCTCCAGACCGGACTCAAGGATCGAAAGCAGGCCCTCGCGATACACGGCTGCCGAACAAAGCGTCGCAATGCTGATCGTTGGCACGAGCAACGACCATACACCGCCCGCAAACGACGGCTCTCGCAAACCTGCAACCATCTCAGTCGGTTGCACCCGCCGCCGCCCACGTGACCGATCCGTGACCGGAGAAGCGCAAGCGCTCGCGTAGCCGTGGGCTTTCCTGGCGATGCTTTCAGCCGAAAACGCAGAAAGCTTCAGCTGATCTGCCGGAGCTTTCGTGGTGCGCCCCCTGGGTTTCGAACCCAGAACCTGCGGATTAAGAGTCCGATGCTCTGCCGTTGAGCTAGAGGCGCAGTACTGATGGTCGGACTCGCCTGGCGGCTCGCCCTCGTAGCCCGAGCAGTGTAGGTGGCGGGGAACCGCCACCCAACCGCTCGTGCCATTGGGGTGACCGAGGGGACTTGAACCCCCGACCTCCAGGATCACAACCTGGCGCTACCACCAGCTGAGCTACGGCCACCATGTCTCCGTCGTCTTGTTCCGTACTGGTGTCACGGGACTCGGGAGCCGACAGTCTGCCACGTCGTAGGCCGATCGACACCCTGTGTTCGTCGGGTGTTGGATGCGGTGTTGCGTTGGGCGTCGGTCGGCCGTTGCTGCTGCACATCGCCAGGCGCGGTGGACTGTGGTCGCACGACGACGATTTGCCAAACTGAGACTGTGACAACCATCGAAACGACGACCGCGACGACCAGCCCTCTTCAACAGATCGATGATGCGATCGACGCGCTGCTCGCGGCCCACGACCCTCGCACGACGCCCGATGTCGACTTCCGCGGTGCCCGTTTCGACGCTGGCCTGGCGTGGGTCCACTTCCCGATTGGTTCGGGCGGCCTGGGCCTTCGGCCCGATCTCAATCGTCACATCGAGACCCGTCTGCGCACCGCCGGTGCCGATCTAGCCGACCCCACCTCGTTCTTCATGCACCTCGCCGGGCCCACCATCGCCACTCACGGCAGCGACGAAGTTCGCGCCCGCTTCCTGCGGCCGATGTTCACCGGTGAGGAGAAGTGGTGCCAGCTGTTCTCCGAGCCCGGTGCAGGATCGGACTTTGCGGGCCTGGCCTGCAAGGCGGTACGCGACGGCGACGAGTGGATCGTCAACGGCCAGAAGGTCTGGAACACGCTCGCACACCTCGCTGACTGGGGCATGCTGGTCACCCGCAGTAACCCCGACGTGCCCAAGCACAAGGGCATGACCTACTTCGCCGTCGACATGCATTCACCTGGCGTGGAAGTGCGTCCACTGCGCCAGATCACCGGTGAGGCCGAGTTCAACGAGGTGTACCTCACCGACGCCCGAATCCCCGACAGCCAGCGCATCGGCGCAGAAGGGGAGGGGTGGCGAGTCGCGCTCACCACGCTCATGAACGAGCGCACCGCCATCGGTGGCGGCGGCGCAGGTGGCGGGAAACCGCGCCGCGGCGGAGCCGCCAACGACGCTGTGACGGTGTGGAACAAGCTGCCCGATGCGGAGCGAACCGGTGCCCGCAAAGACGAGTTGATGCGCCTGTGGGTGCGTGGCGAGGTGGGCCGACTGCTGAACGTGCGCGCCGCCGAAGCTGCCAACGCCGGCAATCCGGGGCCGGAGGGCTCGGTGTCGAAGCTCGAGTTCGCCGAGTTCAACAAGCGGCTCTACAGCTTCTGCATCGACCTCATGGGTATGGACGGCCAGATCGGCTACGACTACACGTTCCGTCGACCCGACCAACTCGACGCCACCGGTGCCGACCGCTCGTTGCAGTACGCATTCATGCGGGTACGCGCGAACTCGATCGAAGGCGGAACGTCAGAGATCTTGCGCAACATTCTTGGCGAGCAGATTCTCGGCCTGCCGGGCGAGCCGCGGGTCGACAAAGACCAACCATGGATCTCGGTGCCGCGTAACTGAGCGCTCGCGCGGGCCGGTGGCGGTCAGCCCCAGCCGGGGTTGTCGCCGCCGCGATACCGTGCGACCGACAGGGGTGTCGACCACTGGCGACGTTTGGTGCCGTTGCTCGCGTTGATCAGGAGCAGTGCGCCGCCCACCGCGCAGATCGCCGCGAATCCAAGGACCACGGGCACGGTACGACTCGCCAACTGCGGGGCGACGTGCGCCCACGTGCGATTGTCGAGCGCTGTCAGGAAGTGCACCGGGATGGCGTACCCGAACAGCAAGATCGACACGGCCATCGCCAGGAGGAACTCGGCCAAGCCCCGTACGACGTCACGTCGCTCCGGGCGGGCGAACACGCCGATCGCGAACGTGAGCAGACCGAGGCCAGCGCCGACCCGAATCAACCAGGACGTGACGGAGTTGGCGGTTTTCAACGTGCCGATCGTCTCCATGGGAACGATGAATGGGTCGATGTCGGCAACTCGTTCGTCGCGCACTATCGACACGAGTTCTTGGCCGGAGATCTCCACGGGCTCATCGGTGTCGCCGATGGCAAGTCGCTGGGCGCGCACCATGATCGGGGCCATGACGCTCGCTCCAGGGCGCGAACTGAACACGACGCTGTCGAGCAGTACGGTGATGTCGGTGGCTGGTTGTTCCAGCGCCGGGGCAGTCCACGTGGCGATCAACGTGCTCAATTCGCTGCGAATGTCGGCGTCGCGCAGCATGGCTGCCGCCGATTCGCGGGTGGCGGTGGGGGTGAACGCGACGCGCTGCATCCACCATCCGCCGAACGCGATACTGAACGTGACCGACGCGATCAGAAAGAGCATGGAGGGGAGGCTGCGTTCCATTGCGGAGAGTCTGGCATCACGCGTGGGTATCCTGCGACTGTGACGCCAACACCGACACGAATCGCGGCGGATTTTCCCGGCAGCTTTCAACTGCTGGTGCGCGGTATCACGCGCCGATGCCCGTGGTGTGGCGACCGCAAGGCCTATTTCACGGGCTGGTTCAAGCGTCAGTCGGCGTGCCGATCGTGCGGCCACGGGTTTCGTCGCGGCGACGATGCCTTCGAGCTCGGAGCCATCACCGCCAACATCATCCTCACGTTCGGTCTCATGTTGATGACGATCCTGGTGCTGGTGGTCGCGACATCGCCTGACATAGCGGTGTGGCCGATCACGATCACCGCGGTGTGCATCGGGCTGCTGGGGCCCGTGCTGTTCTACCCGGCGTCGTTCACGTTGTGGCAGGCGATCGACCTGGTCATGCGTCGCCCTACAGCTGCTGAGCGCGCCGGTCACGATCAGACCTGACGTCAAGAAGGGGCCAGACCCCTTGTTGACGGATGGCTTGTCGAACATTCGTTCCCTGAAATCCTTGCCGAACGGTTGTTCGGTCGTTACAGTGCAAACCACACGGGTGTCGTTCGCTCTGGAAGACTGTGACACCCCTTCCGTAACGTGCATCGCATCGGGCTCCTGCCCCGCAGTAACCCACCGCAACACACACCGCAACACCTCACCAGGGAGACGTAGACGATGAAAGAAACAGACCGCGAAAAGGCACTCGAAATGGCGCTCGGCCAGATCGACAAGCAGTTCGGCAAGGGTTCCATCATGCGGATGGGAGAGAAGGGCTCGATGGCCATCGAGGCCATCCCCACCGGAGCGCTGGCGCTCGACCTTGCCCTTGGTATCGGCGGCCTTCCGCGTGGCCGCGTCACCGAAATCTACGGCCCGGAGTCGTCGGGTAAGTCCACGCTGGCCATGCACGTCGTCGCCGAAGCACAGCGCAACGGTGGCGTCTGCGCCTACATCGACGCCGAGCACGCGATGGACCCCATCTATGCCCGGGCCATCGGTGTCGACATCGATCAGCTGCTCATCTCCCAGCCAGACACCGGTGAGCAAGCGCTCGAAATCGCCGACATGTTGGTGCGCTCTGGAGCGATCGACGTCGTCGTCATCGACTCGGTGGCAGCACTCACGCCACGTGCCGAAATCGAAGGCGAAATGGGCGATACCCACGTCGGCCTCCAGGCGCGGCTCATGAGCCAGGCGCTCCGCAAGCTCACCGGCAACCTCAGCAAAACGCAAACCATCGCCATCTTCATCAACCAGTTGCGCGAGAAGATCGGCGTCATGTTCGGTTCACCGGAAACGACTCCTGGCGGGCGTGCGCTCAAGTTCTACTCGTCGGTTCGTCTCGACATCCGTCGTATCGAGTCGTTGAAAGACGGTGCCGAGGTGGTGGGCAACCGCACCCGCGTCAAAGTCGTGAAGAACAAGGTGTCACCACCGTTCCGTCAGGCCGAGTTCGACATCATGTACGGCAAGGGCATCAGCCGCGAGGGCTCGGTACTCGACCTGTCGGTCGATCTGGGCATCGTCACCAAGTCCGGTGCCTGGTTCACCTATGAAGGTGAGCAAATGGGCCAGGGTCGTGAGAACGCCAAGAACTTCCTCACGGAGAACCCCGAGATCATGGTCGACATCAGCGACAAGGTGATGATCGCCGCCGGGCTGCGCCCCGACCCGAACGCTCCGGTCGAGGTCGAAGCGGAAGCTGAATGGGCCGAAGCCGACGACGAGCCGATCTCGCTCGACTGAGTCTGGGTTTGCAGCAATGACTATTCCACAGCGTGTATCCCTGATCACGCTGGGCGTCGCCGACGTCGCCCGGGCGACTGAGTTCTACGAGTCGCTCGGGTGGCAACGGTCACCCGCGTCCCAGGATTCCATCACGTTCTTCTCCATGCAGGGCAGTGCCTTCGCGTTGTTCGGTCGCGGCGATCTAGCTGCCGATGCGATGCAGCCGACCCCAGGTGACGAGCTGAGCTTTCGCGGGGTCTCCTTGGCGATCAACTTCGAGAGTCGCGAAGCGGTCGATGTCGCGTTCGCCGAGTGGGTCGCCGCGGGCGCGGTGCCGGTGAAGCAGCCGGTGGCCGCTGAGTGGGGCGGCTACTCGTCGTACGTGTCAGACCTCGACGGTCACATGTGGGAACTCGCCCACAACCCGTACAGCCCCAATCAGCCCGATGGGCGAATGACCCTGTAGCGAGGCAGGGGAGGAGCAGAAGCCGGCCGGGGGTCTGGGTTGTTACAGGCCCGGTTTCCAGATCATCAGCGCCAAGCTCACGATGAGGCCGAGGTGGGTGATGCCTACGCCTGCTGCGAGTTTCTTGGTCGCATCGTCGCTCTGATCACTGAGCGACGGCTTGATCAGGAACCAGCTCACCGCCATCAGCACGGCCCACACGGCGAGAGCGGCGGCCAGCCATGTCTGCGACAGCTCGTAGGCATCCTCCGACATGCCGGCAAGACCCATGCCGAAGACCCAGACCAGCGTGAGCGCTGGCAACGCAACGGTCATGTGCAGCTTGGCAACCGTGGCGGTGGCACCGGCCTTGCGCAGTGCCGGATAGACGAACAACGGCCCGAACGCGACCACCGCGCTGAGGATGTGCAGCAGGCTCATGAGCCGGTAACCGAACGATTGGAGCAAGATGGCGATCACGGTCCGAACGGTACCCTGTCGCTCCCATCGCGTCGCGAATCCCGGCGGGTAGCGCCGCCTAGGAACGCGACTTGGCTACGACTCCAACGCCGCGATCAGCGCGTTCTCCACCACTTCGGTCAGGGCTGGATGAATCCAGTACTGACCGTGAGCTATTTGTTCGGCCGGTTGGTCGAACTGAATCGCCGAGATCATGGGCTGAATCAACGTGGAAGCCTGCGGCCCGATGATGTGGGCACCCACCACCAGCCCGGTTGAACGGTCGATGATCACCTTGGCGAACGACGATTCGTCGGCGAGCGCCCATCCGTAGGCCGTGCTGCCATAGTCGCGGCGACCAACCGCGATGTCGAGGCCCTGGGCGCGTGCGGCTCGTTCGGTGAGGCCGACCGCGGCAACCTGCGGGTTGCTGAACACCGCGGACGGCACAGCCTTGTAGTCGATCGTGCGCAAGTCATCCGGGTGTCCGATGTTCCAGAACGCCACCTTGGCCTCCGCGTTGGCGACGTGCTTGAGCTGCCAATCGTTGGCGACGTCGCCAAGCGCCCATACACCCTCGACACTGGTTCGCAAGTGCTCGTCGACGTCGATGACGCCGTGGAGGTGCGTGCGAAGTCCACCGGCGGCGGAATCGATCAGGTCGCTGTTCGGCTCACGACCCGTGGCCACCAGCAGTTCGTCGACGACCACTTCCTCGCCGGCGCACGTGATGACAACCTCAGACCCGCGTCGCTCGACCCTGGTGGGTAGATGGTCGAGATGTACGTCCACCCGTTTCGAGAACACCGCGGTGAACCGTTCAGAGATTTCGTCGTCTTGTGAACGGAGCAGGCAGTTCGATCGATTGAAGACGGTCACGGCCGAGCCGAGACCTGCGAACACGTGGCCCATTTCCACGGCGATGTAGCCGCCGCCGATGATGCCCAACCTGTCTGGGAGTGCGTCGAGCCGCATGATCGAATCGGAGGTGTGAAAGCCCGCCTCGAACAGACCTGCGATCGGCGGAACGACGGGTCGTGACCCGACGGCCACCAGTACGTTCGGCGCGCTGATGGTGCGCCCGTCGACGTTGAGGGTCTTGTCGCCGACGAAGCGCGCGGTTCCCTCGATCAAGGTGAGTTTCGGTGTACCGGTTGCCCGGTACTCGCGCCCGCCTGCAGAAACCGGGTCGATGCGCCCGAAGACGCGGTCTCGGATGGCCGACCAGTCGGCCCCGTTGAACGACATGTCGAGCCCCAAGCGGCCGGCATGTCGGGCTTCCTCGGCCACATCGGCAGGGAGCACGAACATCTTCGACGGGATGCAACCCCGATTCAGACAGGTGCCACCGAATACGTCGCGCTCGACGAGTGCGATCTTCCAATCACTCAAGAAGTCGGGGATCGAGTTCCCCGACCCGCTGCCAACGATGATCAGATCGAACGCTTCGGTCGCCACGCTCACGCCTCGGGCGGGAGGGCGATGATGACGCAGCGGTCTCCGTAGGGGATCCGGTTTCGCTTGATGATTCCGCCGATCGATCCGAGCACCTTGGTGATCTTCGTCATGAATCCGTACTTGGCGACGATCGCACGCTTGATCTCGTCGAAGACCGGGCCCGCCGACGCCAGTTCTGCGGTGGCGTCGATGACGGGAGCGTCGGCCGAGGCGCGTCCGCGGGCGTCGCACGCTTGCAACGTGACCCGGGTGGTGTGCCCAATTCGCTTCGCTTTGCCAGAACCCGAACTCGTCCAGAACCCTGCGGTGTTCGCCTCCGAGAGGGGAGCGATCCACACCGGTGTCGTCACCGGCGTGCCGTCACGCTTGAACGTGGTGAGCGCGATGTACTTCTCGTCAGCGATGGTCATGATCAGAGCGTAGATCGACAGAAGGTGTTCGCGGCCACGTGGATGTGCGCCGTAGCCTGGCTGTATGCAAGCCGACGACGCACCAACGAGCGCTGCGACTCCTGACGCTCCCGCCGGCGCACGTCGGTACGTCGTGCACACGTACGGCTGCCAGATGAACGAGCACGACTCCGAGCGCATCTCGGGTCTGCTCGAGGCCGACGGCTTGGTGCGCGCCGAGTCAGAAGACGACGCCGACGTGGTCGTGTTGAACACCTGCTGCATCCGCGAGAACGCCGACAACAAGCTGTACGGCAACCTTGGGCACCTCGTGCCGTGGAAGGGTGCCAAAGAAGGCCGTCAAATCGTCGTGTCGGGTTGCCTGGCTCAGAAAGACCGCGACCTCGTCGCCCGCAAGGCTGGTCATGTCGATGTCGTGATGGGCACCCACAACGTGCACCGTGCCGCCGAACTCTTGGAAGCGGCGCGCACGAGCGAGGTCCCGATCACCGAGATCTTGAACGAGGCGGTCATCGACGACCATGCCATGTTCCCCTCGGCATTGCCGGCGCGGCGCGAGAAGTCCTACAACGCCTGGGTCACGATCCAAATCGGATGCGACAACAACTGCGCCTTCTGCATCGTCCCATCGGTGCGTGGTGTCGAGATCAGCCGCCCGTACGCCGACATCCTCCAGGAAGTGCGAACGATCGCCGCCGACGGAGTCACCGAGGTCACGTTGCTCGGCCAGAACGTCAACTCGTATGGCAGAGATCTACAACTCACCGCCCGCCAAGATGGCGACGCCAACGCCAAGCTGCGTCCGCTGTTCGGCCAACTGCTGCAAGACGTTGGTGCCATCGATGGCATCCGCCGCGTGCGCTACACCAGCCCGCATCCCAAAGACATGCGGCCCGACACGTTCGCAGCGATGGCCGCAACCCCGGAAGTCTGTGAACATCTGCACTATCCGCTGCAGTCCGGCAGCGACCGTGTGCTCGCATTGATGCACCGTGGATACACCGCCGAGCGATATCTGCAACGCCTGTCGGAAGCACGACTCGCGATCGATGACCTCGCAGTCTCGACCGACATCATCGTTGGATTCCCCGGTGAAACCGAAGATGACTTCCAGCGCACGCTGGAAGTCGCGGCGGCAGCCGAGTACGACTACGCATACACGTTCTTGTTCTCTCCCCGCGCCGGAACCGAAGCGGCCACGATGGAGGCCCACTTCGTCGAAGCGGCCGTGGCCAGCGAACGGTTTCAACGGCTCCGGCTCGTCGTGGAGCGCGCCGGGCTCCGCAAGCACGAAGCTCGCGTCGGGCGCATCGAGGAGGTCCTCGTGGAGGGTCCTTCTCGTCGCAACCCGAGCGTGTTGTCGGGTCGCACGCGGCAGAACAAGCTGGTGCACTTCACGCCGCCACGCCCACTTCGCACCGGCAGCTACGCCACCGTCGAAGTCACCCGCGGAGCCCCCCATCATCTCGAGGGCCGATTCATCGAACTGTTGGCCGAACCCACCCACAAGCTCCGCATCCCCGTCGCTGCGATGTGAGCTCGCGCCGATGAGCCGCCCCTCGATCGTGCTCGCCAACAGCCCGGCGGTGGGTCCGTCCGCGCTCCTCCCATTGGCCGAAGCGCTCCGCCGACGCGGCGACCGAGTCGACCTGCCGGCCGCGCCCGCCGCCATCGATCACCAGGTCGCTGCGGTTGCATCGTGCATCGGGTCGGGGTCGGTGCTCGTTGCCTACAGCGCGGCCGGCCCTCGCGCGTATGCGATCGCGGCTGCACGGCCCCCTGCGGCGATCATTTTCATGGACGCCGCGTTGCCACGGGATCAGGTTGCTCCCGACGCCGACCCGAACTTTCGGGACCTCCTCGAACGATTGCCACTCGACTCCCAGGGTGTGCTGCCACCGTGGATCGAGTGGTGGTCACCCGATGTCCTCGCCGAGGTCTGCCCAGACTCCGCCATGCGGCGCTTGTTGGCGAGCGACTGTCCGGAATTGCCGCGCTCGGTGTATGCCGAGCCGATTCCTGCTCCGCCCTACGGTGGACCGTGCGGATACCTCGCGTTCGGCGCGACCTACGCCGACGATCGTGCTGAGTCGGAGCGTCGTGGGTGGCCGACAGCCACGATTGCTGGGGCTCGTCACCTCGCTCCGTGTGTCGATCCGCTAGCGGTCGCCGCGGCGCTCGACGAGCTGATCGCCGAGTTGGGTGTCGACCGAAGGTCGTTTGCTGGGTGACAGCGCACACGGTGCGGCAGGTGGCGGTGGTCGGG
>DATKCX010000227.1:0-11929 GCA_035512975.1 Ilumatobacter sp. | reverse complement strand
GGAAAATGGTTCGAGTTCGTTCCGCCAGCCGAGGTGCACGCCTTTCGAAGTCGTCGCTCAGCAACACGCTGGGATGTCGTTCCTCGTGGTCGTCGCCACAAGCGAGCCATGAGTTGAACGAAAGGAGGTGTGCACACATATGAGTGATACAGCAACCATCGAAGCCACACGTGAACCTCGCGCCGACAAGGTCGAGACTGTCAGCCAGATCGTCGCCAAGCTCAACGACAGCACCGCAGTATTCGTCACCGAATACCGTGGTCTGAGCGTTGCCCAGCTGGCGTCAGTCCGCAATGCAGTGCGTCCCAACGACGCCGATCTCGTGGTCTACAAGAACACCCTCGCAAAGCTGGCCATTCGCGATACGAACTTCGCCCCTCTCGAGGAGCTGTTGGTCGGTCCCACCGCACTGACGTTTGTCCGCGGCGACATCGCGGGAGCGGCCAAGGCATTGCGCGACGCTGCCAAAGCGCTCCCGAACCTCGTGGTGAAGGGTGGCGTCATGGGCAGCTCCGCACTGTCGGCAGCCGACGTCACCGCGATTGCAGATCTGCCGTCGCGCGAAGAACTGTTGGCGAAGTTTGCCGGCGCTCTGCAGGCGCCGCTGGTCAAGACCGCCGGCCTGCTGCAGGCGTTGCCACGCAACTTTGCCTATGGCCTGTCAGCCCTTATCGAGAAGCAAGCTGCGTAAGCAGACGCTTCACATCCCATTCGTCCGCCAACCACCTGCCCGCAGGTGCTCGGCACTGAGACAACCAACACACATCTGAACAACAAGGAGCAGCCACCATGGCTACCAAAGAAGAAATCCTCGATTCCATCGCCGCCCTCACCGTGCTCGAACTGAAAGAGCTCCTCGACGCTTTCGAAGAGAAGTTCGAAGTCACCGCTGCTGCCCCCGTGGCAGTCGCTGCTGCGGGTGGCGCTGCCGCCGGTGGTGGTGCCGAAGCCGCCGAAGAGCAGGACGAGTTCGACGTCATCCTCGAAGGCGCTGGCGCCCAGAAGATCCAGGTCATCAAGGTCGTGCGCGAGCTCACCAGCCTGGGCCTGAAAGAAGCCAAGGACCTCGTCGATGCAGCGCCGAAGGCAGTGCTCGAGAAGGTCGACAAGGCCGCCGGCGAAGCCGCCAAGGCCAAGTTGGAAGAGGCCGGCGCCAGCGTCGTCCTCAAGTGATCTCAGGCGTCACACGGCGCCATTGAGTTCCGCGACGAGCCCCGAGGCATTGCCTCGGGGCTCGATGCTTTTTCGAGCGGAACCGAGATCACGGAGTTGGAACGGTAGTCGGTACCAGTCCGAGTGCTTGGTCGACCAGAAGTTCTTCGGCTGCGGTCATGGGCGTGCGGCGCGTGATCGCGCCGTCGGCGACGAGTTCTTCGAGGTCGTACACGCGCACGTCAGGGCTGAACGCGGTCATGGACCGGTCGATGGGTACCTCGAAGCGTTTCGGCGACCCAGCCACCAACGAGAAGATGCGGCGGTCATCAGCTGCCTGTTGCGCCCAGAAGTTCGCACCGTCGGCGAGCCAGAGGGTGTTGCGCGACACCGCGTACACCAGAAGCAGCCGGGGAACCCACTTCGCCCACGTCGCGAAGCGATGCGCCTGGTCGAGACCGAACGCGACGACGGGGGCGATCAGCATCGCCGCCATGTATTGATAGCGGCTCCACCCGGCGGCGCCGATGCCGAAGATCTCGCGTCGTGAACCGACCCCGGCGTACATGACGGTGGCGGTGACGAGCAAGGTGATCGTGGGAATCCGTACCGTCCGAGGTGTTCCTGGCCAGGTAGCGACCGCGATGCACAGCAGGCACCCTGCGCCGGCGAGGAGTTCGACGCCGGTCATGCTGCCGAGCGTGGAGTTCGCGCCGACTCGCAGGAAATCGATGACGAAGCTCGGACTGGCGCTGCCCTGGTCGCCGGCTGGGTCGGCACCCCACGTGAGCCACCACCATCCGAGCGCCACGGTTTGTGGGACGACGGCGATCATCGCCGCGCGCCATCGGCGTCGCAACAGCAACAACACGAGTGTGCCGAACAGGAAAAATGGTCCGAACCCCGACGACGACACGCTGATCACTCCCAGCGCTGCACCGGCGTAATCGCGACGATCGACCGAGCCGTCGTGGTCGGCCAGCAAGAGGTGGCCGAGGAACGCGATGAGCGACATGTTGTAACAGATCTGCACCGCGAAGACCATGTTCTCCCAACCGGCACCGAACAGCAGGAGCAGCGCCGTCATGAGCGTGGCGATCCACGCCGACACGCCGAATCGCAGCATCCAGGCGCGGGCCAGCGCAACCGAAGCGAAGTGTGTGATCCACAGCACGATCAGGTACGGCCAATAGGACCCCAGACCGAAGATTTCGTACAGCCCGCGGAAGACGAGCAGGGGCCACATCATCCAGTGCCCGTCTTGGGGCAACATCAACATGTCGTCGAAACCGAGACCGTTCCCGATGGCGCGACGCGTGAGCAGGAACGCCCAGTCGTCGCGTGCGAACCATTGTTCGCGGCCGAAGTAGACCAGTACCACCAGTGCGACTGGCCACACTGCCAGACCGGCCAGGTGCGCCGTACGATCACGATCGACCCAACCAACCACCGCGGCGGTGCGACCGATCGATTCTGCAGAGGTGTCGCCCACGACGTCAGCCCCAGCATCATGCGCGTCAGCAGCGTCAGCGTCAGCGTCGTGTTCAGCGACCACGGACCACGACCCTCCACCACAGTTCCGCCAGTTGCCGAGCGCTGTGCGCCACGGCTGGCAGCCGGAAGAACTGAGACGAGCCGTGCGGCCGGAAGTAGTGATGGACCGGCACCTCGACGAACCGTGCGCCGGCACTCTGGAACCGATACATCATCTCGACGCAGATCACTCCACTGGTGGAGGTGAGCGGACGGCTTGTGAACAGCTCGCGTCGAAACAGTCGGAAGTCGCAATCGGTGTCGCGTACATACAAACCGAACATCAGCTTGACTGTGTGGTGATACATGCGCCCGATGACCTTGCGATACCAGGCGTCGCCGCGGCCCACCTTGTACCCCTGGACGATGTCGACCTGATCGGTCGCGAACGGCACGAACTTGGCCGCTTCCTTCGCGTCGTACTGAGCATCTCCGTCGGTGTAGAAGATCCAGTCGTGGCGTGCCGCACTGAACCCGCTGATGAGTGCTTGCCCGTACCCGCCATTCACCTCGTGATGGATGACGCGTAGCCACGACCGGTCGACCGCCATCATGTCGAGCAGCGCACCCGCACCGTCGGGTGACTTGTCGTCGACGACGATCACTTCCACGCGGGCGACGAGTGGCGAGAGCACACGGTAGGCGTCGTCGACCAACCCGCCGATGGTGTGCTCGTCGTTGTAACACGGGAACACGACGCTGATACTGGCCGGTGCTGCGCCGCCGGCCGGTACTCGTGGGGCAGGGTCCGGCTGTTGCTCGTCACTCACGGGTGCCCGCATTACCGTCGCCGCGATCGGCGGGCAGCGCCGCGAGCGCGTCGCTCACCAGTTCGATCTCGGCGTCGGTCATCTCCGGGAAGCACGGCACCGACACGCACTCCGCAGCCCAGCGTTCAGCAGACGGGCACTCGGTACTGAACCGACCTTGATACGCCGGTTGCTGCGTGAGCGCCAGTGGATAGTGCACCCCGGTCGACACGCCGGCAGCCGCAAGGTGCTCGCGAACCGAGTCGCGGGTGGCGGTGCGGAACACGCACAAGTGGTAGGCGTGCGACGGATCGGCCGTTTGCCAGCGGAGGTGCGGGGCTGCCTCTCGGTAGCGGTCGGCGATGTGCCGACGCGCCGACACATCTGCAGCGAGTTCACGAAGCCCGAGGCGTAGCCACGCCGACTCCAGCTCAGACATCCGAAAGTTCTGCGACACCTCGGTGTGGACGTACTGAGCGACCATCCCGTGAGCGCGCAGGCGGCGCGCCGTGTCAGCGAGGGTGTCGTCGTTGGTGACGATCGCCCCGCCATCGCCGATGCCACCGAGATTTTTCGTGGGGTAGAACGAGTACGCCGCAGCCGTGACTTCGGTCGGTCGTCCGGGACCGCCCGACGACTGTGCCGCGTCTTCGATCACCACCAACCCGTCGCTCATCGACGGCAGCGGGGTAGGAAAGCCGTACAGGCTGACGGCGATGACGGCGCGCGTGTTGGCGGTACGGACACGTTCGATGCTGTCGAGCGTGACGCACGCGGTGGACACGTCGACGTCGGCCAGGACCGGCCGCGCCCCGGCGGCGATGACCGCGGAGGCTGTGGGAACTGCGGTGAACGCAGGGACGATCACGTCGTGGCCAGGACCGACACCGGCAGCTGTGAGCGCGAGTTGCAACGCTGAAGCACCCGACGCGACACCGACCGCGTGGTGCGCATGGAGCGACGCCGCGAACTCGCCTTCGAACGCTGCGAGTTCGGATCCCAACAACAGTTGACCGGAGGATGCAATGTTGGAGGCGATGCGCCCGAAGTCGCTCGCGAACCGGCTGCCCCTCCGGCTCAGGTCGACGACAGGAACCACGGGTTACCACGATAGAACGCGAGCGTGTCAGCAATGCCATCGCTCAGGCTGATACCGGCTGACCACCCGAGTTCGTCACGAATGAGGTCGGTGCCCGTGTGGAACGAACCGATGTTGATCCGAGCGTGCTCGTCTGGCCACGGCACCAGTACCACGTCGTCGGATCGGCCGGCGGCGGCGAGGATGATGCTGGCGATCTCGCGCAACGGGTGAGCAAACCGATGCCCGGCATTGAACACGTTCCCCACGGCGGCCGGGTGCTCGGCCGCCGTGATCAGCGCGGCAACGACGTCGTCCACGTGGACGCAGTCGCGCTGCTGCAGCCCGTCGCCGTAGATCTCGATGGTTTCGCCCTGCATCGCCTTGCGAACGAAGACCGGCAGGAACCCGAGTTCGTTGCTGGTGAGGCACTGCCGCGGGCCGTAGACATTGGTCAGCCGGAGGGCCGACGCAGCCAAGCCATACGCCTGCGTGTAGACGAGGTGGAGTTGCTCGCCGGCCAACTTCGCAACCCCGTTCACGTCGACCGGCCGCGGCAGGTGCGTCTCGTTGGTGATCGCGGCCGCGGATCGGCCGTACACCTGACGGGTGGAGGTGTAGACCAACCTGGCCTGGGGTGCGACGCGGAGCACCTGATCGAGCAGGCCGATCTGGGCGGTGGCGTTGAGAGCCATGTCGGTGTGAGGATCGCTCATGGAAGCGGTGTGGCTCACCTGACCGGCGACGTTGAACACCGCATCGACACCCTCGAGCAAGTCCCCGACGGTCGGATGGTCGATGCTCGCGATCAGGAGTTCGTCGACTTCGACATGATCGAGCTGATCGCGCCGCCCTCCGTGGCCCGGAACGAGGGCGTCGACCACTCGAACCTTCGCGCCGGATGCAACGAGCGCGCCGACGACATTGCTGCCGATGAACCCGAGCCCGCCGGTAACCAGGCATGTGGTGCCAGCCCAGCCGGGGAACAACGGTTCGGCGCTCGCCACGGTTCGGCACTGTACCGGCCGCGGAGTTCGTAGCACTGACACGAAACAAGCTGTGCCAGACTGCCCGGCGATGGATGCCGACGAATATGCCCGAATGGCGGCGGCCGGGGCCCAACATTGGTGGTACCGGGCGTCGCGACGCCTGCTCGACGACATCATGTCGCCGCTGCTGTCCCCGGTTGATTCGTCCACCGTGTATCTCGACGCGGCCGGTGGTTCGGGGGCCACCGGCAGTTGGTTGGCCGAGCGCGCGCCGACCCTGGTCGACGATGTCGATCAACAATCGGTCAGCCACGCAGCCACCCACGTGTCGGGGTACGTGCCGGTCTTGGCCAACCTCAACGATCTGCCACATCCGGACGACTCGTTCGACGCGGTGCTCTGTGTGACGGCGTTGTGCCACCGGATGAACACCAACCCCACGCTGACCGTGGCGGAGTTGGCCCGCGTCACCAAGCCCGGTGGGATCGTGTGCCTGATGGAGCCAGGCGTTCGCAAGCTGCGGCGCGGTCACGACATCGTCACCCACACAGCGCGGCGGTTCAGCCGCCACGATCTGGCAGGACTGCTCCACGAAGCGGGCCTCGATGTCAAGCGGCGCACCGGTGCCTACACGTTTCTGGTGCCCCCAGCGGCCGCGCTCGCTGTCATCGAACGCGGCAAAGCAACGAGCGATGTCGGGCGCAACGAGTCTGGAATGGGCGGCTTGTTCGCTTCGTTCGCGAGGGCAGAGCGTGCGCTGTTGCGGCGCGTCGACCTGCCAACTGGGCTCTCGGCCATCGCCGTGGCCATCAAGCCTGGATGAATCCGCGTCGGTCTACGCGTTGAGTGCTTGACAGGACGGCGCAATTTCCTTACCGTGTGGCCCAATTCGGACGTTGAGAGGCCGGGAGGCCACTTTCGTCAGTGCAGAACTTGAGCCACTTCGGCGGTTGACGATTTCGTTACCGTCCAGGTAGGATCGTCTGTTGCCGTGCGTCGACTTGTTTGCCCCCATTTCCAGGAGCCGACTTTGGCGCGCATCGGCGCATGTGCTTTTCCAACACAACTGCCTAGTGCAATAGAGGTGACCCGTGGCTAGTCGCTCGACCTCCCGTGAGCGTTATTCGTTCGCCAACCTGGACGAACCGCTCGAACTCCCAGATCTGATCGCGATTCAGCGTGAGAGCTTCGAGTGGTTCCTGCAAGAGGGGCTCGCGAACACGTTCCGCGACATCAGCCCCATCAAGGACTTCTCCGAGTCGCTCCAGTTGGAACTCGAATTCGATCCATTCGACGAAGACTTGCGCCCCCCGCCCAAGTTCTCCGTCGAAGAGTGCAAAGAG
Source organism: Ilumatobacter sp. (assembly GCA_035512975.1). Classification (GTDB taxonomy): domain Bacteria; phylum Actinomycetota; class Acidimicrobiia; order Acidimicrobiales; family Ilumatobacteraceae; genus Ilumatobacter. Next base: position 5,085 of record DATKCX010000227.1, on the reverse strand, counting down.
AAAGACATGACCTACAGCGCGCCGATCTTCGTGCGCGCTCGGTTCATGAACCGCAACACGGGCGAGATCAAAGAGCAGACCGTGTTCATGGGCGACCTGCCGGCAATGACCGACAAAGGCACGTTCATCATCAACGGCACCGAGCGCGTCGTCGTGTCGCAGCTCGTCCGCAGCCCCGGCGTCATCTTCGAGCCGGGTGAGCGTTACCGCCTGCGCAACCTCACCAAGCACCAGCTCGTCAAGGGCACCATCCACCCGTATCGCGGTGAGTGGATGGAGTTCGACGTCGAACAGCGCCCCGGCAAGGACGTCACCTGCGGAACCCGCGTGGCCCGCAAGCGTCGTCTCGGCATCTTCACGCTGCTGCGTGCGCTCGGCTACGACGAGGCGAACGCCCCCGGCTTCCTCGAGCGCTTCGTCGCCGAGTTCGACTTTCTCGAAGGCCAGTGGGACAAAGAGCGCGACGTCGCTCCCACCCAAGACGAAGCCCTCGTCGAGATCTACAAGCGGGCCCGTCCGGGCGAGCCGCCCACCGTCGAGTCGGCCAAGGCGTACTTCCGCAACGCGTTCTTCGAAAGCCGTCGGTACGACCTCAGCCGCGTCGGCCGCTACAAGCTGAACCGCAAGCTCGGTGCCGAAGTCGCCAAGATCGGCGAGCAGTTCGGCCTGGCCGACAAGTTCAACGCCGAGGGCGAGCCGCTGCTCGACCTGCCGGTCGAGGGCCAGCACGTCCTCAGCCGTGTCGAAGTGTTGGCATCGGTCACCTACATGCTCAACCTCGTCAAGCAAGAGCCGGGTTACCGCCTCGACGACCAGGACCACTTCGCCAACCGTCGTATTCGTTCGGTCGGCGAGTTGATCCAGAACCAGGTGCGCATCGGCCTCAGCCGCATGGAGCGCGTCGTCCGTGAGCGCATGACCACCCAAGACGTCGAGTCGATCACCCCGCAGACGCTCATCAACATCCGCCCGGTGGTGGCTGCCATCAAGGAGTTCTTCGGAACGTCGCAGTTGTCGCAGTTCATGGACCAGGTGAACCCGTTGTCGGGCCTCACCCACCGTCGTCGTCTGTCGGCGCTCGGGCCGGGCGGTCTGTCGCGCGAACGAGCCGGCTTCGAAGTCCGCGACGTTCACTTCAGCCACTACGGCCGTATGTGCCCCATCGAAACTCCTGAAGGCCCCAACATCGGCCTCATCGGCGGTCTGTCCACCTACGCCCGGGTCAACGAGTTCGGCTTCATCGAGTCGCCGTATCGCAAGATCGAAAACGGCAAGGTCACCGGCGAGATCGTGTACATGGCTGCCGACGAAGAAGAGAACTACGTCGTCGCCCAGGCCAACACGCCCATCAACCCCGACGGTTCGCTCCGCGACGCCCGCGTGCTCGTGCGCCGGTCGCCTCAGGCCGCCAGCCTCGACGACCTCCGCAAGATGCTCGAGCAAGAGAGCTTCTTCGGTGCCACCACCGACATCGGCTACGTGCCGCCGGTCGAGGTCGACTACATGGACGTGTCGCCCAAGCAGATCGTGTCGATCGGCACGGCGTTGATTCCGTTCCTCGAGCACGACGATGCCAACCGTGCGCTCATGGGTGCCAACATGCAGAAGCAGGCTGTGCCATTGCTGCGTGCCGAGGCGCCATACATCGGCACCGGCGTGGAAGACCGTGCCGCTCGCGACGCGGCCGACCTGATCGCCGCTGCCGACGACGGCGAGGTCCTCGAGGTCACCGGTGCATCGATCACCGTGCAGTACAAGACCGAGGGGCGCGTCACGTACAAGCTGTTGAAGTTCCGCCGGTCGAACCAAGACACCTGCATCAACCAGCGGCCCCGCGTGGTCGAAGGCGACAAGATCACCAAGGGAACCATCCTGGCCGACGGCCCGTCAACCGACGAGGGCGAACTGGCATTGGGCAAGAACTTGCTCGTGGCGTTCATCCCGTGGGAGGGCTACAACTTCGAAGACGCGATCATCCTCTCCGAGCGTTTGGTGAAAGACGACGTGCTCACGTCGATTCACATTCACGAGCATGAAGTCGATGCTCGCGACACCAAGCTCGGCCCGGAAGAGATCAGCCGTGACATCCCGAACCTCAGCGACGACATCCTCGCTGACCTCGACGACCGCGGCATCATTCGCGTCGGTGCCGAAGTCAATGCCGGCGACGTGCTCGTCGGCAAGGTCACGCCGAAGGGCGAGACCGAGCTCACGCCAGAAGAGCGCCTGCTGCGCGCCATCTTCGGTGAGAAGGCTCGTGAAGTTCGCGACACCAGCCTGAAGGTTCCTCACGGCGAGTCCGGCAAGGTCATCGACGTCAAGGTGTTCAACCGAGACGACGGCGACGAGTTGCCACCGGGCGTCAACCAGCTCGTGCGTGTGTACGTGGCTCAGAAGCGCAAGATCTCGGTGGGCGACAAGCTCGCCGGTCGCCACGGCAACAAGGGCGTCATCTCGCGGATCCTTCCCATCGAAGACATGCCGTACACCGCCGATGGCACGCCGGTCGACATCCTGCTCAACCCACTCGGCGTTCCCAGCCGAATGAACGTTGGTCAGGTGCTCGAGTCGCACCTGGGGTACTGCGCCCGCTGGGGTTGGACCGATGCGTCGGGCAACCAGGTTGGCGATGCACCGATCCGTGGTACCGAGAAGAAGACGCGCCCCACCACCAAGCCGGCTACGTACATCTCCACACCGGTGTTCGACGGTGCGAACTGGGATGAAGAAGACAAGGCCGGCAAGCACCAGACCATTCAGCAGATCTTCACGCAGCTCAATCCTGAAGCTGTGTCGGGCACCAAGCTGATCGGCCTGAACGGCAAGCAGACGTTGTTCAACGGTCGAACCGGCGAGCCGTACGACAACCCCATCACCACCGGTTACATGTACATCTTGAAGCTCGCCCACTTGGTCGACGACAAGATCCATGCTCGCTCCACCGGCCCGTACTCAATGATCACCCAGCAGCCGCTGGGCGGTAAGGCACAGTTCGGTGGCCAGCGCTTCGGTGAGATGGAAGTGTGGGCACTCGAGGCCTACGGTGCGGCGTACTGCTTGCAGGAGCTGCTCACCATCAAGTCCGACGATGTGCTCGGCCGGGTGAAGGTCTACGAGGCCATCGTCAAGGGCGACAACATTCCCGAGCCGGGTGTGCCCGAGTCGTTCAAGGTGCTCATGAAGGAGATGCAGGCACTCTGCATCAACGTCGAGGTGCTCGGCGACGACGGCCGCGAGATCGAGATGCGTGATCTCGACGACGAAGTCTTCCGCGCCGCCGAAGAACTCGGCATCGACATCTCCCGTCCCGAGCGCGGCTCTGACGACGACGACCGCGACCGCCAACGAGCCACCCGCTAACCACAACCCAGTTCTGGTCTGGTTTCAGACTGCACCAGCAGTCCACATCCAGACCAGAACTGCTTGGTTGAGGAGGGGAGTGGTGCCTCTCGACGGGGTGATCGTCGGTTGGTTTGATGCCGGGCATGGTTGCCTGGGCCCGCATCTCTGCTGTCGCCGACGCACAACATGGCGTGGTCGGGCGCGATCAGCTGGATGAACTCGGTGTCACCAAGAGCGCGCTGCAGGTGCTCGTTGCCCAGCATCGACTCGAGCGTTCGGCACCGCGCGTCTGGCGAGTGGTCGGCGCGCCGCCTACCTGGAGGCAGCGACTTCATACTGGCCTCCTTGCTCTCGGCCCGATGTCGTGGGTGAGCCACGACGCCGCTGCGGCGCTCCACCATTTCGATCGGACACCAGCCGAGCGAGTCGAGTTCCTGGTGCTTCGCAACCGGCGACACGCAAGCATTGGTGAGAAGGTGCACGCGACACGGCGATGGAGTCGCGTCGACGCCGTCGTCGTCGACGGTCTGCGTACGACGTCGGCAACGCGGACGGTGCTCGATCTGGCGAATGTTCGCGTGCATCCAGACCGGCTGAAGGCCGCCATCGATACGGCCGTCCGGCTCGAACTGAGCTCCCCCGAAGCGCTCAAACAGCGGCTGGACGCGATTCGCAGCAAAGGCAGGACCGGTGTGCGAATCATCGAGCAACTGCTGGAAACCTCCGGTGGTCACACCATGCTGGAGCGGACGTTTCTCGAACTGATGGAACGTGCCGGGCTTCCTCGGCCAGACACCCAGGTCATCTACCGCACGGCGGCTGCCGGACGGTTCGTGGCCAGGGTCGACTTCGCCTACCCGGAACTCGGTGTGGTGATCGAGGTCACGGGGCGGCTGGGCCACTCGTCGCCGTCAGAACGGGCGAGAGACGCTCAGCGCCGCAATGAACTGCAAGACCTGGGGATTCGGGTCTATGAGTTCACGTGGGAAGATCTGACCGAGAGGTCGGTCTACGTGGCCTCACGAATGCGCACCCTCCTCGCGCAATCCCATCTTCTGGTCTGACTTCAGATCGCCCGGGCAGTCGAAACCCAGACCAGAACTAGGCGTTGGGGTGTCGGTGAGGTCTTCGACGTGCAGGGTGATTCCGAGGCTGGTCGCGAGATCACCGATCGAGTCGAGCACGGCGTCGACGTCGACGGCGACCGGTACCGCCAACCGTGCGGTGAACTCGAACTGCTTGCCGCCGTCATCGCGCGAAAGATCGGTGACGGTGCCCAAGCGCAGGATGCTGATGCCGTGTTCGCCGAATCGTGTGGAGATCTCGTGGACGACTCCCGGCTGGTCGTCGCCGGTGAGGCGAACGTGCACGTCGATGGCTTCAGGCGAGGCCATCGGCTGCTCGATGGGCTGGGCCGTCACGTGCAATCCCTGCTCGCGCAGCACCAAGAGGTTTGCGAGGAGCTCGTCGACGCGGTCGTCGCCCACCTCCACCACCACGACGCCGGCGAACGTCCCAGCGATCTCGGCCAACTCGCTGCGCTTCCAGTTGCCGTCGTGGAAGCGGACGACGTCAGCCAAGGAGGCAACGATGCCTGCCCGGTCGCGTCCGATGATGGTCAGCACGAGCTCGCTCATCGCATCACTATTGCACGGAGGCTCGCGGCGGGCGCCTGCCAGGAGAATCAGTGGATTGGTCGCTTCGCTCCATTTCCATCCGCTGGCTTATCCCCGGCAACCATCG
>DATKCX010000226.1:0-5207 GCA_035512975.1 Ilumatobacter sp. | reverse complement strand
TACACGGCATGGACGACCCCAGCCTGCGCGAGATGCAAGAGTTCGCGTGGCGATGTCGGGCGTTCCTGCGCCCACACGTGGTCAAGACGCTCGGCGGATGACCCGTCACCGTCTGCTGGGTGCGGCCGCCGCACTCATGCTGGGGTTCGGCGGTGCCCTCGTCGTCTTCGAAGCGGTGGAACGGGGCGGTCCCGTCGACCCAGCGGAATCGGTGGTGGGAAGCCCCGACATCAACAAGCACTGCAGCGAGCTGGGTGACAGGTTCGGCGCGGCAATGCAGGGGACCGACGCGTACGGGTGGCGGTGCGCCGGATTGACCAGTGGTATGTGGGAGACGCGTGTCGTCGACATCTCTGATGTCTGTGCCAGCCAGTTCGGGAGTTCGTCGTACTCGATCGTTCTCGACGTCGACGACCCCATGTCGTGGCGGTGTGTCGTCGCAGATTGATCAGCAGATTGATCAGCAGATTGATTCAGCCGCCCGGCGAACGAATCAGTGCGGCGTACGTGTCGAGCGTCGACGGTGATCGGGCTCGCGGCCGCTCGATCGGTGGTCATCCTTCACCGATCGGTCACGTCAAGTGAACGTGAATTCATCGCACGCTACAACGAGGCTCCAGGCACCAGGCTCGAATATTGAGACCCGTGAACGGGGTCGGCGCAGGTCAGGGCGCGACAGGGCCGCCGAGTGTGATCGCCAGCGCGTACACGTGCCGCTTCGGCACGCCCAGTTGCTCGGCGACCATCGCCACTGCATCGCGAGTGCTGGATCCCGTCGCCAGCGCCGCGCGTAGCGCGTCACGCACGTCGTCGTCGGTGATGCTCGAACTGTCGGGTGGAGCAGCACCGCCGATCACCACGACGTACTCGCCGCGCGGCATGCCGACATCGATCGAGCCGAGTGTGCCGCGAATCACCTCTTCGAACAGCTTCGTCAATTCACGGCACACCGCCACCGGCCGATCCGGCCCGCAGGCTGCCAGCAAGTCGGCCATCGTGCGTTCCAGCCGGTGCGGCGCTTCGTACAGCACGACGGTGCGTGACTCGGCGGCGATGTCGGCAAGCCGTTCGGTGCGGTCGCGACCCGACCGGGGAATGAACCCTTCGTACACATAGCGAGCGGCAGGTAATCCGCTGATGGTGAGCGCCATGATCACCGCTGCCGGGCCGGGTACCGCCGACACGTTGTAGCCGGCATCGAGCGCGGCTCGCACCAGTCGTTCGCCCGGGTCGGAGATGCCAGGGGTGCCGGCGTCGGTGACCACCGCCACGTCGCGACCGTCGCCCAGCTCGGCGAGCATGTCGCCGATGCGGCTCAGCTCGGTGTGGTCGTTGGCGACGGCCAGCCGTTCCACCCGAATGCCGGCGTGCGCCAGCAGCTTCCCGGTTCGCCGGGTGTCTTCACAGCACACCAGCGAGCACGCCGCCAGCACCTCCACGGCGCGAGGCGGCAGGTCGCCCAAGTTGCCGATGGGCGTGGCGACCAACCACAGGGTGCCGCTCACGACGCGTCGTGACGGAAGGCACCGTGGTCGTCGTTGCGATCGTCTGTGTCGCGGTCGTCTGTGTCGCGGTCGTCGTTGCGGTCGTCGTTGCTGTGCTCGTCGTTCGGGCGCACGCTCACCACGTCGCCCACGCGTAGGCCCCAGCGGGCGAACGCACCGGCCTCGGCTTCCACGATGAGCCGTGCGTGCCACACCGGCACACCGATTCGTCGCTGACGCATCTGCATCGTCTTCACCACCACGCCGTCCTGGTCGAGAAACGCCACGTCGATGGGGAACTGCATGCCGATGGTGTGTACCCAGCGGCACGGCGACAACACGATTGCGCCATCGAGATGATCGCGCCCGAGCAGACCGCGCCGTCGGGTGGCACGGCTGTCGGCTACTTCAGCCGAAGCGAGCACCCGAGCATCTTCGGTCACCAACCAAGCCACACCCGCAGTGTGCCACGACAACACCCCACTTCGGAATTAGGACGTGGTTTGTGTCAGACACGAACCACGCCGCTGCTACACGTTGAAGCGGAACTCCATCACGTCGCCGTCTTGGGCAACGTACTCCTTGCCTTCCACGCGGATCTTGCCGACCTCTTTGGCTGCATGCCACGAGCCGAGACCGAGGAGTTCTTCCCACTCGATCACTTCAGCCTTGATGAAGCCGCGCTGGAAATCGGAGTGGATGCGACCAGCGCACACCGGTGCGGTGGAACCCTCGTAGAACGTCCACGCCCGAGTCTCCTTCTCGCCCGTGGTGAAGTACGTGCGCAGGCCGAGCAGGTGGTACGCCGACCGCACCATGCGGAAGAGGGCACCTTCGCCCAGACCGAACCCTTCGAGCATCTCGGCCCGTTCGGCAGGGTCGGTGATGGCGGCCGCTTCCGCTTCGAGCTGCACGCACATGCCGATGACCTCGACGTTGTCGCCGGCATTGTTGAACTCGGCAGAGATCTTGGCTTCGGCTGCGGGGATGTTGTCGAGCTCGTCTTCACCGACGTTGACCACCACGAGCACTCGGCGGTTGGTGAGCAAGAAGTACGGAGCGAGCGCTTCTCGGTGGTCGGCCTTCAGGCCGGCGCGGTAGAGGGGGAGACCTTCCGACAGGGCGTCGTACGCAACCTGCAGCGCGGCGATCTCGTCACCGAGCGACTTGTCGAGCTTCGACTGGCGCGTCGCCTGATTCAAACGCTTCTCGACCGTCTCGAGGTCGGCAAGGGCCAGCTCGAGTTCGACGATTCGAAGATGCTCGATGGGATCAGACGGGCCGGGAACGTCGTCGTCCTCGAACGCCCGCAGCACGAACACGATCGCGTCGACCTCTCGGATGTTGGCGAGAAACTTGTTCCCGAGTCCTTCACCCTTGCTGGCACCCTCCACGAGGCCGCCGATGTCGACCACCTCCACCGTGGCGTGCACGGTCTTCTTGGTCTTCGACATGATCGCCAGACGCTCGAGGCGATCGTCGGGCACCCGCGCCACACCGATGTTCGGATCCTTCGTGGCGAACGCATACGGTGCCGCCAAGGCACCGCCCCCCGTGAGCGCGTTGTACAGAGATGACTTGCCCGCATTGGGCAGCCCGACGAGACCAAACCGTTCCATGAACCGCTGAACGCTACAGCGAAGGGATAGTGCCAGGCACTATCCCTTCGCTGGCTTGCGGCCGTTTCCTCAGGCGTGGTTGGTCACTCGTCGACGGTTGCGCAGATGGCGTACACCGTGAGGGTTTCCGTGGTGGATCCGTTGTCGCTGCTCGAGCGATCACCAGATGCAGACCAGCCATTGCCAGACGGGTTCGAGCTCTGCAGATGAATCCTGCTGGTGCCGCTGGCACCGCCGCTGATCACGGTCTTGCCGATCGGACAGATGACGATCTTGTTCCAGCCCTCGCCGTTGTTCGTATGAGTATCGGACACCACGACAACGTCGCTCAGACCCGAGGGTCCGGCTGGTCCCTCGGCACCATCGGCTCCGGGTGCGCCGGGTGCGCCGGGTGCGCCGTCGGCTCCGGGTGCGCCGTCAGCTCCGTCAGCGCCGTCGGCTCCGGGTGCGCCGTCTTCACCGTCGGCTCCGTCGGCTCCGGCTGGGCCGGGGATTCCCTGTGGACCCGTGGCACCGGTTGCGCCTGCGGCTCCGGTATCACCCTTGGGTCCGGTTGGTCCGGTTGGTCCGGTTGGTCCGGTTTCTGGAGTTGGTCCGGCTTGTGCGGCTGCTCCGACCGTGGAATCGACGTAGTAGCCCATCAGGTCGATGACAACGTCCACGTTGCCAAAGGCGTTGTAGATGTCGACCTCAGAGTCGGTGCCGAGTTTCACCGCGATCGAGTTCGCTTGTGAGGTCGGCCCGTTCCAGTTCACGGCGCTGGTGATGGGCCGGTCGACGCCAGTGGGAAAGACCGCCAGGAACGAAGGCTCGGTGCCACCCGTGGTGGTGACGTTGATGTCGACGGCGCGAGTACCAGCAGGTACTGCGTCGGCGAACGACACCGTCGCCGATTCGTCGGCACCGAGGGTGAAGATCGGGCTGTCCCCGGCGCGGGTGTCGAGAATGCGAACGGGGACGATGGGTACCAGGACGGTGCCTGTGTCAGCGGCACCTGCGCCGCTGACGAGTGCTGATCCAGCAAACAGAGCGAAGCCAGCGGCAAGCACCCCGATCGTGAGTTTCGTGTGTGGTCGTTTCATGTGAGCTCCCTGTTGTGTGGTCGGGGCTCATCCAGCTGGTGCTGCGCCGGGCCCCCTTCGATTCGGCGTTCAGTGATTCTGGATTTCATATGTTCTTGACGTTAGTTTGCTTTCACCTTAATATTGTGCGCCACAAGTAAGCTCGATGTGAGTCATATTAGCCACGCATCTGACGTTTACCGTCAAGACTTGATCAAAACTACACATTTGGTGGTAGCCGAAGACGGATGGTCGGCATCAACTCGCCACCCCGAAGGGATAGTGCCAGGCACTATCCCTTCGCTCGCTGTCACACCCTCGCCGCATCATGAGGCGGTGGGACGGCGGCAGCGGGTAGACCCAGAGCTCGGTTGGCATCACGTGATGAACCGCGGTGCGGCGCGCCGAGATGTCTTCTTCGGGGCGCGAGACGGCCTTCAGTTCGTCCACTTGCTCGCTGAGGGATCTGCAGCATCCGACATCGAGGTGCACGCCTACTGCCTCATGCCGAACCACTTTCATCTCATCCTGCATTGCCCCAACCGGGGCTTGTCCGACTTCATGCGCGGGGTCGGTTCGATGTACACCAGATACCTCAATCACCGGCGCGGCGCAGACGGCCCCATCTTTCGCGGGCGATTCCACTCGTTGTCCGTCGACACCCCGGAATACCTCGATCGCGCCGCACGGTATGTGCACCGCAATCCGATCGAGCTGAATCGACCCGAGCCGATCGACCGCTACCGCTGGTCGAGCTATGGCGCGTACGTAGGTACCCGTCGACCACCGAGTTGGCTCCACGTGCAGCGACTCAGCGGATACCACGGCGGACCGTCTGGCTACCGCACCTTCGTCGAGGGAGACGTTGCCGGCGATACATGTGCCGGTTTCGATTGGGCGATCGACACTGCGATTGCCGAGTGCGATGACGAGACGATCAGTCGCATGCCGCATGTGCGGCGCGCACTCACCGTCGCCATGTTCGATCGAGCCGACGATCGGAGCCGACCTGTGCTCGAGCAGATGCTCGGCTTTGCATCCGT
>DATKCX010000225.1:0-3691 GCA_035512975.1 Ilumatobacter sp. | reverse complement strand
GCGGAGCTTGAGCATGCTCGCGTGTGCAGTTTCCAGGTACTCGTTCTCCGCGCCGACGGATCGTGCGCCGAAGAAGGCGCCGATGTCATCGGACAGTGCGTGAATTTCCTCGCAGTCTTCGCGAGAGATCCCGAGCATTTGGGTGACGACGATCAGCGGCAGGCGCCAGGCGAAGTCGTCCATGATGTCGAACTCGCCCGTTGCTGATGCGGCGTCGAGCAACTCATCGACAATCGACTCGATGAGTTCTGCTGACTCGTTGACTGCTCTGGCCGTGAACGACCGATGAACGAGACCTCTGAGTTCGGAGTGCTGCGGGTCATCGTACGACGAAATGAAATGATGGTGGAAGTCGTTGATCTCATCGAGCAATCGGAGAAGCCGTTGCGTTTCGGGATGGTCGGCATCCAGACTCCCCGTGTTGACGACCTTGTTACGACGCGCATCGTTGGAGAAATGCTCCGGATCGAAGAGAACCTTTAGCACGTCGGTATACCGGCTCACGAATACCGCGGTGCCGGACGGGTGGCGGTACACCGGTGCCTCGTCTCGGAGACGCTTGAACACGTCCCAGGGGTGCGCCGTAGCCTGCGGGTCGGTCCGCAGCCACCAACCATCCACGACTTCGGCCAAAGGCGCAGTCATGGCTGGAACTACCAACCGATCGGTGTTCTGCGATGTGCTCATGGCCCCTGCCCCAGCTCTTTGCACCGCTGACGCCGGCGCACTGACTTTCAAGTAAAAGGCATGGTACCCTGACGCGCAAGTAAAGCGCAAGGTGTCGACAGGGTGGCTGACAGCCGGGTGGTAGATGGTGGTCGAACACGGGCACCTCCGTCGCAGCCCGGACCGCAAGAACCGGCATCGGCACGCCGGCTTGCAGCTCGAGACCGTCGTTACCATCTTGGGCCGACTCATCGACTACCGCCGGTGGAACCCAAGCCCAAATGGTTACTTGCTCAAATCGTCACTGCGCAGCTGTGCGTGCAGATCCTGCAGAAGGACGGAAGGGATCAGTCGACTCGGCCGAGGTGCCGGGAAATCTTGGGTGACGTACCATCGTGTGTTGCCGTCGCTTCTGTCTTGGATCGGTGCGGGGTCTGGCTGAGGTTCTCGATGACAACGGCGATGCCCTGACCGACGCCGATGCACATGGCGGCGAGGCCGTAGCGTCCCCCGGTCCGTTGGAGGTGGTGGGTCAGGGTGGTGACGATGCGGATGCCGCTGCAGCCGAGAGGGTGTCCGATGGCGATCGCACCACCCAACGAGTTGACCTTGGCGGGGTCGAGGTCGGGTAGCTCGCGGAGACAAGCGATCGACTGCGCCGCGAACGCCTCGTTCAACTCCACTGCGTCGAGGTCATCCCAGGTGATCCCGGCGCGCCGCAACGCAAGCCGGGACGCCTCGACCGGGCCGATGCCGAAGAGGTGAGGTTCCACACCAGCGGTGCCACGGCCGGCGACCCGTGCGAGCGGGGTCGCGCCGAGGCGTTCGGCACCGGCGGCGGAGGTGACGAGCATGGCTGCTGCCCCGTCGTTCATCGGTGACGAGTTGCCTGCGGTGACCGAACCGTTGGATCGGAACACCGGTTTCAGAACCGCGAGCGTGTCGGGCGTGCTGCCGGGCCGGACACATTCGTCCCTCGGCAACTCGACGCCCGGTACCGGAACGATCTCACGATCGAACCAGCCGTTGGCCCACGCATCGGTTGCGCGGCGGTGCGAGCCGGCCGCGAACTCGTCCTGCTCCTCCCGGGTGATCGAGTACTTGTCGGCGAGGATCTCGGCGCCCTCCCCGAGGGCCACCGTCCACTCCTGAGGCATCTGCGGGTTGACCATGCGCCAACCGAGCGCCGAGTTCCACAGCTGCTCGTGGCTCGTGGGATATCCCTTGGCGGGCTTGAGCAACACCCACGGGGCGCGAGTCATGCTCTCCACACCACCAGCGATGACCATGTCGGCATCACCGACCTCGACGGTTCGCGATGCACCGAGCAGCGCTTCCATGCCGCTGCCACACAGACGATTGAACGTCGCCCCCGGCACCGTCACAGGGAACCCGGCGAGGAGTGACGCCATCCGAGCAACGTTTCGGTTGTCTTCGCCGGCGCCGTTGGCGTCACCTGCGTAGATCTCATCGATGTCGGCAGGGTCGAGGTTTGAGTTGCGGCCGACGATGGCTCTGAACGTCTCGGCGAGGAGGTCGTCAGGGCGCACTCCGGCAAGGGCACCGCCGAGCTTGCCGATAGGAGTCCGCACGGCATCGATGATGAAGGACTCGGTCATCTGGGTCTTCTTTCAGGTTGTCGTCATCACTTGTCGAGAAACGCCTGCATTCGCTCACGTTTGTCGTCGCTCTCGAACAGCAACGCCTGTGAGGCGAGGTCGAATCCTGTGGTCGCGGGCCGGTGTTGGCGTAGTGACAGCTTGGTGAGCTCAAGCGCTCGCCAGGAGCGCTTGCCGATGCGTTGCGCCCACTCCATGGCGGTCGGCAAGAGCTCCTCGGCGGAGACCACCGCATCGACGAGGCCGCATGCCTCAGCCGCGTCCGCGTCGAGTACCTGCCCCGTGAAAAGCATCCGCCGTGCGACCCCAAGGCCAACGAGAGCGGGCAGGCGCCAGTTGGCACCTGCACCAGCGAGGATTCCGAGCGACAGTTCCGGTTGTGCGAAGCGTGCCGCTGGGGTGCACAAGCGAAAGTCGCAGGCGAGCGCCAACTCGCACCCACCGCCGAATGCCGCCCCGTCGACCGCCGCGATCGTCGGCCACCGGAACGATTCGAGTCGTTCGAAAAGCCCGGCGTTGATCGCCAGCAGCGCGGCATCTGCGTCGCGGTCGATCAGTTCGGCGATGTCGGCACCTGACACGAACATTCCTGGCGTCACCGAGTGGATGATCAACACTGATGGCTCGCGTCGTTGTACTTCCTTGAGCACGGTGTCGATCTCGTCCACGATCTGCTGGTCGAGCGCGTTGCGTTTGTCGGGACGGTTCAGGCCGAGCAGCACCGTGCCGTCGCGGTGGTCGACGTTGATCAGTCCCATCGGTAGAACCCCTGACCGGTCTTCTGCCCCAGCTTGCCGTCGCGGACCATCTCGCGGAGAAGATCCGGTGGTTCGAAGCGAGGCCCGAGTTCGCGAGCGAGGTGCTCGGCGATGCCGAGCCGGACGTCGAGACCGACCATGTCGGTGAGCCGCAGGGGTCCGAGCGGGTGTTTGTACCCGAGCGTCATGCCGGCATCGATGTCCTCGGCAGACGCCACCTGCTCCTCCAACATCCGAATCGCCTCGAGGCCGATCGCGACACCCAAGCGACTCGTCGCGAAGCCCGGTGAGTCCCGCACGACGACCGTCGTCTTGCCGAGTAGCTGAGACCAATGCTGCGCAGCCGCCAATGTGGGCTCCGACGTCGTTGGTGCGATGACCAGTTCGATCAGGCTCGAACGCGGGACGGGGTTGAAGAAGTGCATGCCGATGAAGCGGCCCGGATCTGCCAACGCATCCGCGAGTCGGCTGATCGACAGTGAGCTCGTGTTCGATGCCACCACAGCAGCCGCCGGCAGGAACTCGTCGATGGCGACGAGCACATTGCGCTTCAAGGTCACGTCCTCGGGCACTGCCTCGATGACGAGGTCCACATCGTCACGACGCGGCACCGCGTTCGCGACCTGAAGACGGTCGCGTGCCGCGCCC
>DATKCX010000224.1:0-3201 GCA_035512975.1 Ilumatobacter sp. | reverse complement strand
GCTGCGAGAGGACGGCGATGCCGAACTCGGCGATGTGGTCGAAGATCGTTCGGCGGAATCACCGTTCGAGGTTGCGGCGACGGCGCTGCTTCCCGACGAGATCGCCCGCTTGCTGGCACCGCTCGACGAGCGCGAGCGCGAGATTCTGAAGCTCCGTTTCGGTCTCGACCGGGGCGAGTCACGCACGCTCGAAGAAGTCGGGGAACATTTCAATCTCACCCGCGAGCGAATCCGGCAGATCGAAGCCCGCGCGATGTCGAAACTGCGTCACCCGTCGAGCGACACCGGCGCACGCGACCTGCTCGCGGTGTAGCCCCGCCCCCAGCGGCAAACCCGGCCCAGCCGGCCAACACCGACCTGCCACACTGAGCGCATGACGTTCGATGTACGGCCGGCGACTCGCGCTGACGGTGCTGCGATCGCACGAGTACAAGTTGCATCGTGGCGATCCGGGTACGCGCACATTTTCGCGGCAGAAGCACTGGCCGCGCCCGAATTCGAGTCGACGCGGCGCGAGTACTGGGCGGCGTGGCGCCTCGGCCCCGGAGAACGCGTACTCGTGGGCGTCGACACGTCAGACGACCACGACCACGACCACGACCACGACCACGACCACGACCACGACGCCGAACAGATCGTGGCATTCTGCTCGTTCGGCCTGGAACGCGAGCGGGGCAACCCGCCCCGAGGACGTGGTGAGATCTACGCGTTCTACGCACACCCCGGCGCCTGGGGTTCCGGCGTCGCCCACGATCTGATGACAGCGGTCGACAGCCGACTGCGTTCTGACGGTTTCGGGGAGGCCGTGCTGTGGGTACTCGATGACAACCCGCGTGCGCGGCGGTTCTACGAGCAGCACGGCTGGTCACCCACCGGCATCGTCGACCGGTTCAGCGCGTATGGCTCGACCGTTCGCGAAGTCGAATACCTCAAGGAGTTCGCACATGTCCCACGCTGACGGAAACTCTCGAATCATGGAGGGCACGATCGCGATCCGGCCCACCCAACCGCACGAGTACGAGGCGGTAGCGTTCACGAAGTCCGTGGCGCTGCTGCAGACCCCCAAAGTCGGCGAGGCGTTCGAGCCACTGCGCGCCAGTTACGCCGTCGCACCGTCGCTCAGCGCCTGGGACGGCGACACCTGTGTGGGTCATGCCGCTCAGTTCCTGGTCGACACCATGGTCCCGGGTGGCGCGATGCTTCCCACGGGTGCCGTCACCCGGGTGGGGGTGTTGCCCACTCATCGACGCCGCCGGGTCGCATCGGGCCTGCTCGAGGGATTGATCGCCGACGCCGTTGATCGTCGACTCGCCCTGATGAGCTTGCGAGCCAGTCAGGCAACCATTTACGGCAGGTTCGGCTTTGGCGTTGCCGGTGACTTCGCGTCGGTGAAGATCGACCCGAAGGCGGCGACTCCGGTGCGGGGTGCCGACACGACCGGGTCGTTCCGGCTGCTCCCTGCCGACGAGATCATGTCGGTGATTCCGCCGTTGTACCCGAAGATCGCGATGCGTCGACCGGGACGTATCACCCGACCCATCGAGTTCGATCGGAACTTCATCTACGACGAGGCGATCACGCTCAGTTCCGCCTCGTATGTCGTGGTCCACCTCGACGAGCACGGCACACCAGATGGGTTCGTGTCGTACAGCCTCAAGGCCAACGACGATTTCACGGTGCTGCGCGGCGAGTTGCACGACATCTTCTCGGGCACCGACGCCGGCGAGTTGGCGTTGTGGCAGTTCCTGTTCGACATCGACCTCGTCAACGAGTGGACGGCCGACGAGCGCCCTGTCGACGATTTGGCGCGGTGGGCCAGCAACGACATTCGTGCGTACCAGGTGAAGAGCATCGACGACGAACAATGGGTTCGGCTGGTCGATGTCGACCGCTGCCTACAAGCGCGCAGCTACGGCTCGGCCAACGGTTCGGTCGTGATCTCGGTGATCGACAACATCATCGACGACAACAGCCACCGTTGGCGGATCAGCGCCGACGGTGCAAATCGCACCGACGAACCAGCTGACCTCATCGCTCCGATCGAGGCCCTCTCAGCGGCCTACCTCGGTGGACGTTCGTGGCATGTGCTGGCAGTGACGGCCGGGGTCGAATGCCTCCGTGAGGATGCGATGACGGAGGCCGACACCCTCTTCGCCACGAACCCACTCCCCCACTGCGGCACGTTCTTCTAACGGCGCGCCGCAGAACGGGGTCAGCAACTCAGCGATCCGCCGGCAAGAACACGGGGGCAGGCACCCAGCGATGCGCCAGCAACGGTCCGCCGTAGAGCCTTTGGCACATCGCTGGGTGCCTGTCCCCAAGCGCTCGCTCACCCCCGCGTGCTCGCGCGGTCAGCCGGAACTCTGGCACGATGCACCGTCGTGGGGAGGCACGACACCGACGTTCGCTTGGGTCATGCGGTGGGTGCGCTGGTGGCGGCGTCGGTCGGGGCGCTCGACCCGGACGGCTGGTTTCCGTTCACCGTTGCGAAGTTCACCGCCGTCGCTCTGGTGGTGGCGTGGTGTTGGTGGATTGCGTACGCCCAAGCGTCGACGGCGCGCCTGGATCGCCGGTTTGTGTGGGCGGTCGTCGGCCTCGTTGCTGTTCTCGCGGCTTCGGCAGCGTTCGGGCGCGACCCGTTCTATGCCTGGGTGGGCACGCCCGAGCGCTCACTGGGCGTGCTCACATGGTGCGGTTTTGCCGCAGCGGCATACGCCGGGTCGCGGCTGTCGCAGCCCGACCGGCGGGTCGTCGCCAGGTGGTGTGTCGGTGCGGGATGGTGGTGCGGCGCGTATGCGGTGTGGGAGCGATTCATCGGTCGACCGGTGTCGATATCCAGCGACACCAACCGATTGACCGGCCCATATGGATCGGCTGCGATCTTCGCTGCGGCCCTGTGTCTCATCATTCCGATGTGCGCGGCCGTTGCGGTGGATCGTCGGTCTCGTGGAGCATGGAGCGCCGCCGCGCTCGTGGCCGTGGCGTTGTGCTCGTTCGCGCTCGTCGGCACCGGCACACGAGCGGCATGGGTGGGGTGCGCTGTTGGCGCAGCGGTGGCGTTGGTCGCCCGCGGACGCGCGGTGTTGTCGGCCCCACGCCGGGTGATGCCACTGCTGGCCACGGCGGCTGGCGGAATCATCGTCGGGGTCGTCGCCTCGCCCAACGCAGCGGAACGCGCGTTGGGCGCGTCGGGCTCACGGC
>DATKCX010000223.1:0-2399 GCA_035512975.1 Ilumatobacter sp. | reverse complement strand
GATCTACTGCGTCCACGAGGCCGCCGATGCCGACACGATCCGCGAACACGCCCGCTGCGGCAACTTCCCGGCAGACATGGTGGTCGAGGTCGCCGCAGTCATCGGCCCCGACACCGCCGGCTGAGCCACCAGCGAACAAGGCGTGGTCCACAACATCGAAGGCGGAGGTCTCCGCCAGCGATGTCGCCCACGCCCACCAGAAGGACCTCGAAACCCAGAGCAAGTACGGCGTGTCGTACCTACGTCACTGGGTCGACGAAGACGCAGAGAAGATCTTCTGCCTCGTCGAGGCCGAGACCGCCGAGGACGCCAACGCCATCCACCGCGAGGCCAATGGACTCGTCGCTGGCGAGATCTACGCGGTCAGCGAACACACCTGAGATCACTGCAAGCCACAAACACAACCAATGAAAGGAACAACGATGAGGAAGATCATCACAACAGCAGCCATCGCAGCAGCGGTGGTCGTGCTGGGAACCGCGACGGGCGCCCAAGCCGGTAGCCCGACATGCGAGGACATGTTCGGCTCGGGCTGGAAGAACCACGGCGAACACGTCTTGACCTACGTGAACGGCGAAGGCGGGGCAGCGGGAGGGAAGCCGGCCCACCTCAGTGCGCGGCCGGACGGACCGGCTCCCGGAGCCTCGTTCTGTCTCGACCAGGCGAACTCTCCGGGATTGCACTTTGACTGACATCGGATTCAGGCATCGACACCGCAACTGAAATGCCGATGGAGGGATTCGTGGACAGCGGACCCCTCCATCAGCGCGTCGGCGCCCCACTCGGACTGCCGATCAGAAAGGCCACGCCCGGCCCACGGGCTGGCACACCGACCGTCAGGGGCAAACCCGTTCGATAACCAGGCGCGATAACACGAAGTCGCCGCGCTTCGGCCGCAACACTGCGGCCTTTACCGAGCGCCCCATAATCCCGTGTGAGCTGGCCGGCTGGAGCGGCCCCCGACCGCCGGTTATACGGGTGATCCACCTCCTGGGACAGTGGCTCGGGAGTTGAAGGCGGCGCCGTCATTGCCGTGAGCGCACCTGACTGACCACGACCCCCGCGATAACCACGAGCGCAATGGGGGTCATGACGATCGTCCAGAACCAAATGGCCGCAAGTGCGGCGCCGGCGATAACAAGCGCATTCCCGAGCCGGCGAGCCTTCGGCCGAACCCAGAGGCCCACAACGAGTGCGGCGGCACCTCCAAGGGCTAGCGCGGCGCCAGCACCCGTGCTCTCGGCATCCACGATGTTAGAGGTGCCGCTTCCAATGAGAAACGCTTGTGCGACGAGCAGTTCTGCAACCACCAGCACTGCCGCGAGCGGGGCCCACCAAGCCTGCCTGAGGGTACGCATTTTCATCGGCCTCCGTTGCAACGACGATCCAGAGTCGGCCTCCGTTGCGGACGCCGGTGGCATTCAGAGTCTTGACAGGACTCCCGCGGCGATAATGATCGCGCCGGGCAGGACAGCGTAAGTGCTGACCGAGTTGAAGTAGAAGCCGGGTGACCGCTCGGCGAACTGGTCGGCGGTGTTGGTGATCCAGTTGAGCGTGACTCCGATCGCCTGCAGGCCGGAACCGGCTACGAACAGCCCGGCGCCCCACGTGGCCCAGCCCGATTCGAACTCGACCGCGCCGACCGCGAACGCCAGTCCGAGATGGATCGGCGCCTGCATCAGGGTCTCGACGTGCGCCGTCGGTGGAGTCGTCTGGTGGCGGAAATCCTGAGTAGCGACCGAGCGCGTCGCACTGCCAGATCTCAACCGTCGCGTCGCTCGCGGCGGTGCCGTCGTGGGTGGTGAGGCGGACGCCGAGTTGCAGCGGTGTGCCGTGGCGGTCTTCGACGATGTCGCGTCGCAGCGGTTGTGCGTCGCGGTGGTACGGGCCTTCGTCCTGTTCGGCCCACGACCGGCAGGTGGTGCAGGTCGCCAGCATCGCCGCCAGCGTGCCGGTCACTGTCGTCACTGGGCGAACTCCTGGAGTTCGAAGGCGCGGGGTGCGTGCACGGTGCCCGATGCGCCGTTCAGCAAGATGGCGACGCCGAGCGCGTCGGCGACCTCTGCGGCGGTTGCACCACGTCGGGCGGCACCGCGGGCGTGCGATGCCATGCAGCCGTCACATTGTCTGGTGACTGCGATGGCGAGCGCGATCAGTTCTTTGGTCTTGGCGTCGAGTGCGCCGTCGGCGAGGGCTGCGCTGCTGAGGGCGCGGTAGCCCTCGAACACGGCAGGGATGTGTTCGTGCAGGTCCTTCACGGGTTGGCGGAGGTCGTCGAGGATCTGTTTGTGGGTCACGGTGTCCTCCCTGGTTCAGGGGTGTGATGGTGACGGTGGGGCGGCGTCGATCTCGAAGAACAGCTCGTCGGGGTAGCACCACCACCAGTTCTCGCCCGGTTC
>DATKCX010000222.1:0-3693 GCA_035512975.1 Ilumatobacter sp. | reverse complement strand
GATCGCCAGGGTGGCGCTGTTGCTCTTCGGGGCGGTCGCCATGTGGATGACCGCTTGGGCAAGGTTGAGTTGTGCCTCGGGCAGCCCCACGTGTTCGACGGCTTGTGCCGCGGCGACGGCCACCTGCAGCGCCGTTGGATCCGCCATTCCGACGTCTTCGCTGGCGAAGATCACGATTCGACGGACGATGAAGCGCGCGTCTTCCCCTGCTTCCAACATGCGCGCCAACCAGTAGATCGCAGCATCCGGGTCGGAACCGCGCATCGACTTGATGAACGCACTGACCACGTCGTAGTGGTCATCACGCCCATAGCGAAGGGCGCTGGTGCCCAACGCCGCCTCCGCATGCTCGAGACTGACAGTGGCTGGGTGGGCGAGCGCACAAGCGACCTCCAGCGAGGTCAGGATCTGCCGACCGTCGCCAGCAGACCGATCGACCAGCAGGTCGATCGCATCGTCGGCCGCGGACGTGCCCTCAGCTTGCAGGCCACGTACCACGAGCAGTCGCAGCGCTGCGCCATCGAGGGGTTCGAGGCGAAACAGCGTCGACCGGCTGCGGAGTGGGGGGTTGACCTCGAAGAACGGATTCTCGGTGGTTGCCCCGATGAGGGTGAGCGTGCCATCTTCCACCGCAGGCAGCAGGGCATCCTGCTGCGCCTTGCTAAATCGGTGGATTTCGTCGAGGAACAGAATGGTGCCCTGACCGCGTTCGCCCAGCCGATGGCGTGCTTGCTCGATGATCGATCGCACGTCCTTCACGCCAGCGGTCACCGCCGACAACTGATCGAAGGCACGCGCCGTCGATCCGGCCACTGCCAGCGCCAGCGTGGTCTTTCCGGTTCCGGGAGGCCCCCAGAAGATCGCTGATGTCAGTCGGTCTTGCTCCACCAGTCGGCGCAATGGTCTACCAGGTCCGACGAGGTGCTCCTGACCGACCACGTCGTCGATCGACCGCGGTCGCAAGCGCGCTGCGAGCGGAGCCGAAGCCTTGAGGCGCTCGGCCGCGGCAGCGCTGAACAGGTCAGCCACCCAGCACCTGCTGATACGGCACCCGGCGGAACTCCACGACACCCGCGATCAACGTGGCGACGTCCATCCATTTCCAGCAGCGAAACTCTTGATCGTCCGGTGTTGGCTCCACATTTTCACGAATCGGTTCGAAGAAGAACCAACGATGCGCCTGACCCAACCGATCGCTTCGACGTCCGCCGTTGACGCCCTCGGGCCACGCGTACACCGTCCAGTGCGGATGCTCAGCGACCAGCCGCACGTCGTCGGCCGTCAAGCCCGTTTCCTCGTGCAGTTCACGCCAGGCAGCTTCGAGCACAGTCTCGCCGGCGTCGATGCCGCCTTGTGGCAGTTGCCACTCGCCGGTCACATCCGCACGTTCGAACGCCATCACTTCACCGCTGGCTCGTCGAACGACCGCCACGACACCTGCTCGGAAGAACGGCTTACCCATCGGTGGGAGGGTAGCTGTCTGCTTACCGGCCCAGCGCGCGGAGCCGCTCGCGCACGTCAGCGAAACTCGCGTCGTTCGCCGCGATCTCACGGAACCAGCGCGAGGCCGTGATCGAATCCCCAGCACGGTCGTGGAGATCGGCGAGCACGTACCACTGCCGCAGGTGATGCGGCCGGACCTTCTTCGGAGCCTTCTCGCCGGCCATCATCAGCTGGATCGCAGCCTTCAGCTCGCCGCGGTCGGCCAACGCGCCAGCGGCCACGATGCGACCTTCCGACATCACTTCGTGGGTCGGCGACGCGGAACGCAGATCGTTCCACACGCTCTCCACGTCGTTCCAGCGCTTCAGACCTCGATAGCAGTCGGCGAGTACCGGCAACAGCGCGGGATCGGGACGCAATTGGCGTGCGAGCTCGAGCGACGCAGCAGCCTGCCGCCATTTGCCGAGTCGGTACGAAGCGAGCCCAGACACTTCGTGGACCGCTGCCACCTGGGAGAGCTCACGCCGAAGTGGTGTGATCATTCGCAGTGCTTCCTCGAATCGATCTCGATCGAGCGCAGCCGATGCAGCAGCGAGCCGCTCGGTGAGCTTCTTGGCGCGCTGCGGGTCGATTGCCGCCTGAATCTCGGCGGCCACCTCCGGAGCTACTTCCGCATCGGCGTCAGCGCGACGAATGGTCGCCCGCTTCGTCGCCGCAATCGCCTCGTCGCGGATCGAACCTTCATCCACCCACTGCTCGACGTCGCGGTTCTCGATCTCCTCGCGTTCCATCTCGGGCGTGCGTACGGTTCGGCGCGGCCCTCGAGTCTCACGAACCTCCGCTGCCCGACGCTCGGCGTCGGTGCGAGGCTCCGGCCTTCCATAGGTCTCCTGCCCGCGTCCACCAGGACGACCACCAGGACGACCACCAGCACGACCACCAGGACGACCAGCGCTGCCGCCGTCGGAGCGTCCGTCGCGGCGGAAGCCGCCGCTGCGGTCACCTGTGCCAGGGCGATCACCGCCACCACGCGAGTCGCTGCGACGAGCCGGCCGCGCGTCAGAGAACTTCCTGGGAGCACGATGGCCATCGACCGCCGCCGCGTCTCGGTCCTCACGCGACGTGCCCGGACGACGCTCGCCCGTGCTGCGGCTGAACGTGCTGCGTCCGCTGTCGGAACGGGATGAACCGGCACCGCCCGAATGCCCGCCCGAACCGGACCGACCGCCAGCAGAGGAACCGCCGCTGCGACCTGCGCCCGCTCCGCCAGGGCGACCTGAGTTCGATCGGGACGCACCATCGGACGACGAGTATCGACTCGACCCGCCACCACCAGAACGTCCGGTGCCACCAGCTGAACGACCTGCGCCGCCGCTCGGACGACCAGTGCCTCCGGCCGAACGACCCGCACCGCCACTCGGACGCCCGGAACCTCCGCTCGGTCTGCCCGAACCGCTGGTTGGACGACCTGCGGCACCACCACTCGGGCGACCGCCTCCGCCGGAGCGACCACCGCCCGAGCCTGGGCCGCTACGCCCGCGACCGCTCGATTGGCCACCGGAACGCGGGCGGGGAGATCGGTCTTCAGGCATGGCGAACCATGCTACGAGGCACTTGCCCGA
This sequence comes from Ilumatobacter sp., assembly GCA_035512975.1. Taxonomy (GTDB): domain Bacteria; phylum Actinomycetota; class Acidimicrobiia; order Acidimicrobiales; family Ilumatobacteraceae; genus Ilumatobacter. Next base: position 628 of record DATKCX010000222.1, on the reverse strand, counting down.
ACCGTGCCGTCGGACAGCACCGGGGCCATGAGTCACAACCACTCCCGCTCGACGGCGAACACTTGCTGCGGCCAAACAGCGCCCTCAATGGGCGGGCTGGTCGAAAACGCCAAAGAGCGCCAGCCCGAAGGCTGACGCTCTTTGTTCGATGAAATCCGGCGGCGTCCTACTCTCCCAGGGGGTCTACCCCCAAGTACCATCGGCGCTGACAGGCTTAACTTCCGTGTTCGAGATGGGAACGGGTGTGACCCTGTCGCTATGGCCACCGGAAACTTGTTGTCAATTGGGTTCGCACCCAAGGACTCCAGAGCAAGCACGAGCGAATCATTAGTAAGAATTCAAGCCCTCGGCCGATTAGTACCGGTCAGCTGAGTGTGTTGCCACACTTACACTTCCGGCCTATCAACGTGGTGGTCTCGCCACGGGCCTTACTGACTTAACGTCATGGGAACACTCATCTTCGAACAGGTTTCCCACTTAGATGCTTTCAGCGGTTATCCTTTCCGGAGGTGGCTAATCTGCCATGCCCTTGGCAGGACAACAGACACACCAGAGCTCCGTCCGTCCCGGTCCTCTCGTACTAGGGACAGCCTTCGTCAATCTTCCTTCGGCTGCGGAGGATAGGGAC
>DATKCX010000221.1:0-5261 GCA_035512975.1 Ilumatobacter sp. | reverse complement strand
TCGACGTTCGTTCTCGGGTCTGTCGCCGATAGTCTGTCTCAGCCCTTTCGCATTCGAAATCTGGAGACCCGTCGTGGCCGTTCCCAAGAAGAAGAAATCCAAATCAAAGTCCCGCAGCCACCGCGCTGGCGCATGGAAGCTGAGCGTTCCGGCGCGCAGCACGTGCCCCCGCTGCGGTAACGCGAAGACGCCCCACACGGTGTGCCCGTCGTGCGGTTGGTACAAGAACCGCGTCGTCATCGACGTCGGCTGACGTCGGCCAACTCTGAGGTTCTGACACAACATGTTGCCCATTGCGGTCGACGCAATGGGCGGCGACAACTCTCCCGCCGCCATCGTGGCCGGGGCGAGGGCCGCCGCCGAAGCGGGCACGCCCGTTGTTCTGGTCGGCCCCGCAGACCTCGGTGATCGTTTCGACCTGGGTGGATTGCCGCTCGTCGTAGCGACCGAAGTCATCGAGATGAACGAGGACGGCGGCCGCGCTGTTCGCCGCAAGAAAGACTCCACGCTCGTGCGCGCGGCTGAGCTCGTCCGCGACGGAGAGGCGTCTGCCATGATCTCGGCCGGCAACACCGGCGCAACCATGGCATCGGCGTTGCTTCGCATGGGACGCATCCGCGGTGTCAATCGTCCCGCGATCGCCACCGTCATTCCGGTGCCCGGTGCGCTGCCCACGATCATGCTCGACTCGGGCGCCAATGCCGAAGTGCAGGCCGCATGGATGGTGCAGTTCGCCCAGATGGGCTCGGTCTTCGCCCGCCGCCGGTTCGGCATCGACTCGCCGAAGGTCGGCCTGCTGTCCATCGGCGAAGAGCCCGGCAAAGGTGATTCGCTCCGCAAGGAGACCTACCCGTTGCTCGAGGCGGCCGCCGCCGCGAGCGATCTGAACTTCATCGGCAACGTCGAGGGTCGCGACATGATGTCCGACATCGTCGACGTCGTGGTCGCCGACGGGTTCACCGGCAACGTGGTGTTGAAGACCATGGAAGGCACGCTCAAGGGCATCATCAAAGCGATGCTCGAGGCATTCGGTTCGTCCCCGGAATATCAGGCGCACGCCGACGGGCTCATGCCGGCCCTGCTGCCGCTGTACGAAACGCTCGACCCGGAAACCTACGGCGGAGCGATCTTGCTCGGCGTCGACGGTGTGTGCATGATCGCCCACGGATCTTCGAGTGAACGGGCGATCGTCAACGGCATCGCCACCGCACGTGAGATGGTCGAAGCCGACGTCGTCGGCGAAATCGCACGAGCGATCAGCGCGACCGCCGCCGACTGACGTCACCGAGGTGTCGATCGAAGTCCTGACCAGCTAGCGGTCGTCGCTGCTCGGGATCAGGTCGTCGGTTGTCGATGGCGACGAGTCAGCAGGCGGGCTGCAAGACCGGCGAGCAGGGTGGCCACGCCTGTTGCGATCACCTCTGGGGGCAGCGCGGCAACGAGTACCAGGCAGCCGATCAGTCCGACTACCGCGACCACTGGGTGAAACCGGCGTTCGCTGTTCGACAGGGTGAGAGCCGAGGCGTTGGCGATGGCGTAGTAGGTGAGCACGGCCACACCCGAGATGCCGATCGCGCTGCGCAGGTCGACCACGATCACCAGTGCGATCACCGCCGCGGCGACGAGCAGCTCTGCCCGCACCGGCAACGACCGACGCGCATCGACGTGGGCCAACGCGGCCGGCAGCTCACGGTTGCGCCCCATCGCCAGGATCGTTCGGCTGACCCCCGGGATCAGATTGAGCAGCACGCCGAGTGCAGCTACTCCGGCTCCAACCCTGACCACCACGGATGCCGCGCTGAGCGAACCCGCCTCGGCGACGAGCCGCAGCGGGGCCGTCGAGCCGGCCAGCTGCGCCGCGGGCACGACACTGAGCGACGTGATCGCGACGATTGCATAGATCACCAACACGAGACCGAGTGCCAACGGGATCGCCAGCGGAATGGTGCGTTCGGGGTCGCGAACCTCCTCGCCGAGCGTGGCGATGCGGGCGTATCCGGCGAACGCGAAGAACAGGAAACCGGCCGATTGCAGCACGTCGTACACCCCAGCACTGCCGAGTGACAGTCGGCTGAGCGACGCCGTGTCGCTCGACCATCCGCTCGTCACCACAGCCACGAGCGCAAGCATCGAGACCGCGAGCAAGCACTTGGTCACGAGCACCGTCCGCGAGAGCCCGCCGAGGTTCACCAAGGTGATCGCCACGACCGCTGCGACCGCGACCCAGCGATCGTGCGTGGGCCACAGGTACGCACCGATGGTGAGTGACATCGCCGCGCACGACGCGATCTTGCCGACGACGAACCCCCAGCCGGCGATGAACCCCCACACCGGGCCGAGCCGTGCCCGGCCGTACACGTAGGTCCCGCCCGATGTGGGGTACAGCGCGGCGAGTTGTGCCGACGACAGCGCGTTGCAGATGGCCACGATGGCTGCGATCACGAGCCCGATCAGCAGGCCGTCGCCAGCCGCACGAGCGGCCGGAGCCCACGCTGCGAACACTCCAGCGCCGATCATCGACCCGGCACCGATGACGACGGCATCGGTCGTGCCGAGGCGACGTTGCAGCGTTGCTCCAGCAGCCATGGCGAGCGACGTAGCGTCCGCGCGGCGAAGGCCCCGCTCCGTCACCCGCTGTTCATCTCGACGGCCGACGCGCAGTACCGTGACCCGCATGTTGTTCACCGGGATTCACCACGTGTCGCTCAACGTGTCAGACACCAACAGAGCGCTGGGTTTCTATCGTGACGTGCTGGGGATGGCGGTGCTCGACCGGCCCGACTTCGGCTTCGGGGGAGCGTGGCTCGACGCCGGAGGCGGTCGGCAAGTGCATCTCATCGAAGCGGCCGTGCCACCGGACCAGGGTCAACACATCGCTTTCGAAGTCGACGACATCGTCGCCACGGTGGCGGCCTTGCGAGCAGCCGGCATCGACGTGCCCGAGCCGCGGGTGGTTCCCGATCGCCCGATTCGCCAGACCTTCGTGTCGGACCCCGACGGCAACAAAATCGAGTTCACCCAGCCGTGACGACTCACGACATGACGACTCACGACATGACGACTCACGACATGACGACTCACGACATGACCACATCGAACTCGGACCTCGAGTCGGTCGATTGGGTAGTCGACGAGCGCACGACATTGCATGCCGCCCGCTGACGTCAAATGGGCGGAGCAACGAGAATATTTTGGCCGCGTGAGCGGTCTTCGGCGTCCGGAAACGGTGGTTGTCGCGCTTGTGTGAGGAACGATTTCTGGCCGGTCGGTGGGTGGTTCGCGGCTTCCATTCGTCGATCAGACGAGGCCTGAACCGCACCTGCATGGCGTGTAGCCGCGCCGCGACTTCGCAGGTTCGGCTGGAGCACAAACATCCTGGTAGATGACTGCTTTCGCGTTGACATCGAACACCTGTACCCATACAATCTGAGCATGGAAACGGCCACCGTCGAGCGAGCGTCGGACTGTTCGTGGGAGCAGATGGTCGAGGGGTTCGTGGTGCTGGCCGATACCGATCTCGACGCCCAGATTCGGGAGCTGGAACTGCAGCTACGTCAGGTCGAGGCTCGTCACGCGGCTGCGGTAGCGGTGGCTGATCAGCGTCGCCTGTATCTCAATGATGGGCACCGGGGCATCAAGACCTATCTGCGGGCCACATGCAATTGGCCCAGCGTGGAAGCCGACCGGTTCCGGCACATCGCAACGATGGTCAACTGGATGCCCGACGTCGGGCAAGCCTGGCTGAGCGGTCAGCTCGGTTACGCCCAGGTGTTCGAGTTTTCGAAAGTGTCCAAGAACCGTCGGGTCCGTCACGCACTCCCCGAGTTCGCACCCATCCTGTTGAAGAAGGCGATCGAGTTGCCGTTCGATGACTTCATGATCTGCGTGCAGAACTTCGTGAACGGTGCCGACGTCGACGGCGCGCATCAAGACCGCGACACTGCCATCGAACACCGTCACGCGCACGCGGTCGTGAACGGTTCCGAGTTGGACGTTGGTGTGGTCGGTGGTGATCCGATCACGGCGACCGAGACAGTCGACATCATCCGAACGTTCGAAGACATCGAATACGACGCTGATGTTGCCGAGCGAGCCGCCGAGCACGGCGATCAAGCCGAACACCACGACCTGCCTCGTACCGCCACGCAACGTCGGTTCGACGCGTTCATCGCGTTGACACGGGCCGCCCGAGCGCACCTCGACGCTCAGAAGAGCGCCACTCCCGATGCGACTGATGCGACTGATGGATTCGCGAACGTTCGCAAAGCAATCGGTCGCAAACCTGGTGTGGTGAACGTCGTCATCGATCACGCCACCTACCGACGGCTCCTGGCAGACGCCGAACTGCTACCCAGCCGTGTCGACATCAACGCCGACCTCGCCGACTGGTTGGGTCACCCCGACGACCTGATGAAACGAAGATGTGAAACCGCAGAAGGCGTCCCCGTTCACCCCCACGACGTGCTGCGCATGCTTCTCGATGGACACGTCCGCCGAGTCATCACCAACGGCCGAGGTGTGGTGACCAACATGGGACGCAAACAACGACTCTTCTCCGGGCTCGCACGCGAAGCGGCCAAACTGATGATCCGACGATGCCAACACCCCGGGTGCGACCTGCCCGCCGAGTTCTGCGAAGTCGATCACAACACCGAATGGTCAGATGGCGGCACCACCGATCTGGACAACGCGAACATCCTCTGCGGTCACCACAACCGATGGAAGCACACCAACCAGTCATCCACCCGACAAGCCACCAACGGGCACAGCTATACCGTTCGGGCTGATGGCACCATCATCCTCCCCGTCGGAGCCACCCAACCCGACTTCGACGACCCCACCGAAACCCAACGCCAGATCCACCTCGCCCGACAACGAGCCGGAGCCCTCGCCAACGTTGCCTAGCTCCCTGGCGACGATCGAAGCCGTCGCCATTCGCCGCTACGTACGAGCGAGTGGTCGGGGCCGACGGATCTGTGTCGTTCCACGACTCGTGCTACTACGGGTTTGCCGACAGCCAGGTCCGAGTCGTCATCGATGGCGTGGAGTCGGCTGCCCTGCCGAGCAGGTAGCCACTCAGCGAACCCGCCAGCGCTCTCAAACACCGCCCACCGCGGCGCGGAGGACTAGCCTGTCGGCGTGCCTGCAGAGACTCATGTGAACCAGGGCCCGATCGGGCGCGACGAGATTTTCGAGATCGTCCGCGACCGGTTGGCCGACATTCTGGAAATCGATCCGTCGACCATCAGCGAAGGTCAGTC
>DATKCX010000220.1:0-6312 GCA_035512975.1 Ilumatobacter sp. | reverse complement strand
ACAACCTGAGACTTGGGCCATTGGGGCCGCAGGCAGCTACGATCATCAGCATGCTTGCGGCCCCAATCTGGCACTGGTGGATCGGTTTGATCATGTTGATCGCCGGAGTCGGCGCGGCGGTTGGTTTGCTGGGCAGCTACCTCAAGCAGGTCACGGCGCAGCGCTACCCAGGTGGTCGGCGGGGCAAAGAGCAAGAGCTCTGAACCTGCCCCCCTCCCACGCTGATTCTTTCCCTGTTGATCCTTCTGCGACGCTGACGTCGATCGACAAGCTCGTCGCTCGCTGCACCTTTCCTGCAGCCGGCACATCGGTCGACTGCGCCTTCTCGGGTGGTCCCGATTCCACGGCGCTCGTTGCGCTGGCACACCATGCCGGGCTCGTCGTCACTGCGCACCACGTCGACCACGGGCTGCGTTCCTCGTCGATCGTCGAATCCGAACACGCCGCTCGACTTGCCGACCAGCTCGGTGCGGCGTTCGTGGTACACCGCCCAGCGGTCACCGGTGATGGGAACCTCGAGGCCCGAGCCCGCCTGGCACGTCGCAACGTTCTGCCATCCAACGCCATGACCGGCCACACCGCCGACGATCAGGCCGAGACCGTGCTGATGCGCCTACTTCGCGGCAGCGGCGTCGACGGTCTCGCGGCAATGCAACCGGGCGAACAGCATCCGATCCTGGCGCTTCGTCGGAGCGACACCGAGTTCGTGTGCGCCGCGTTCGGGCTCCAGCCGATTCGCGACCCCTCGAACCAGTCGTCAGCCATCTGGCGCAACCGAGTCCGCCATGAGTTGTTGCCACTCGCCTCGGCGATCTTCCAACGCGACGTGGTGCCGATCCTCACCCGCACCGCCGACCTGTACCGCGACGACGCCGCGCTCCTCGAAGAGCTCGCTGGCCACCTCGACCCCACCGATGCGCTCGCGATCGCCGCGGCACCGTTGCCGCTCGCCCGGCGAGCGCTGCGAGTGTGGCTGACCATCGACGGGTACCCGCCGGACGCGGCGTCGGTCGATCGAGTACTGGCCGTCGCCCGCAATGACGCTGTTGCGTGTGAGCTGTCCCCCGGGATTCGTGTGGAACGCACCGGTCAACGGCTCCGCTGCCACCAAACAGCCAGAAATGTGGATTCGTAGCCGGAAACGCACGAAAAGGACCGGTTCCGCCGATGCGCTTGAGTCCCAGGTCGCGGTAGTCTTGGCAACCGGAATGAACTACCGTCGGCCGCTCTCCTTGGAACTGAACTAATGCCTCCGAAGCTGCGCGGCAAGTGGGCGATGGGCATCACGCCACGTCACTTCACGTGGATTCTGAAAGACAAGCTGGCCATCTGCGAGCGCCCCGGCGGATACGGCGACAACCATCGTCGGGTCCGTCGCCAAGAAGAGATCATCTGGATGCGCGAGAACGGGTTCAACCTCGTGCTGTCGATCATCCAGGCACCCCACAACTTGCACAACTACGACGAACTCAACATGCCGTACCGCCACCGGCCGTTCAACGCCGACGACCGCAACGCGTGGCTCAAAGCGTTCTACCTCGAACTCGACGAACTGCTGCGCCAAGGCAACAAGGTCATCGTGCACGGCGAAGAACTCGGCGACCGTATCGTCGGCATCATGGGCGGGTACATCCGCTGGGCGGGCCTCGTCGACGACGACACCAAAGCAATCGCGGTCACCGAGCGGCTCACCGGCCGCCAGCTCGACCCGTTCGCGCGCGACGTCGTGATGGTCGCGTCGCAGCTACGCACCTGACCCGCCGCTGAACGCACCGCGGCCGCATGCGCACCTTTATAGGCTCGCTACATGAGTACGCATGCGCCCAACTGGTACCCCGACCCGCGCGGACGTCACGAGCTTCGCTACTTCGACGGAACCGCGTGGACTGACCACGTCAGCGACAACGGAATCACCGGCGACGACCCGGTTGACGTTGCCGCCTCGCCAGCACGGAGCAAGCTCGACAGCTTTGAATCCGGCCTGACGTTCGGCAAGGAGGTCGACCCGACGAAAATCGTCGCGCAAGTCAGTGGCGACGGGCGACGGGGTGCTGGGCTGACAGCGCCGGTAGCCGGTGGAGGCGGCTCCATACTGAACGAGCCGGTGTTGGTGGTGAACCAGAAGGTCAAGCTCATCGAGCTGAACAATCAGTACAGCGTGTTCAACCAGGCAGGTACTCAGATCGCAGCGGTGAATCAGGTCGGTCAGTCGACCGCCAAGAAGGTGGCGCGACTCGTCTCGAGTCTCGATCAGTTCATGACCCATGAGCTGCAGGTCACCGATGCGGCGGGCCATGTGGTGCTGCATCTCACCCGTCCGCGCAAGGTCATGAAGTCAAGCGTGATCGTGAGCGATGGAACCGGACGCGAGATCGGCCGGATCGTCCAACAGAACATGTTCGGCAAGATCAGATTCGGGCTCTTCGCTGGCCAGCAGGAGCTGGGTTGCATTCAAGCCGAGAACTGGAGAGCTTGGAACTTCCGTATCACCGATGCCGCCGGCATCGAAGTTGCCCGGATCACCAAGACCTGGGAAGGCTTCGCCAAGACGATGTTCACGACTGCTGACAACTACGTGGTCGTGATTCAACAGCGCCCAGCGGAACCGCTCAACACGTTGGTTGTTGCCAGTGCTCTCTGCATCGACACTGCGCTCAAGCAGGACAGCCGCGGCCTCGGCTGAGGCCTGCGCAGACGTCCGACGCGCGCGTCAAGTCAGTAGATGTTGCAATTCTCGGGGATGCCGAGCAGCGGAACGGGATCGACGGGCGTTCTCCAGTCGGGCCCCGGGCGAACTTCGAAGTGCAGATGCCAGCCGCCAGGAGTGGCGTTGCCGGTGTCGCCCACGTATCCGATGACCTGGCCGCGCTTCACCTCGTCGCCAACGGCGAGCCCCTCGGCGAACGAGTCGAGGTGGAAGTAGCGGTATCTGGTGTTCGTCACCGCGTGGAGACGCCAACCGAGGCCGGGGCCGCTGGACAGGTCGGTGTCTTGTGCGTACAGCACGCCGTCTTCCACGGCGTACACCTCTTGCCCGACGTTGGCCCCGATATCCACGCCTTGGTGACCGCCGCTGCCGAACGTCTTGCTGGTGCCACCGAAGTTGTTGAGCACCTCGCAGCGGGGGGTGGACTCCATCGGAAACAGCAAACCTTCGGGCTCGACCACGACGCGTTCGGCCACGGCTGCGGCGCTCGCGGCGCTGCGAATCGTGGCGAGAGGCGTCTCGGCCTGAACGACCGAGGCACCGATGAGCACTGCGATCAACGCAGCGACCGCCGACTTGAAACGCAGTCGGGTGACGGAAGGACGGGTATCGTGTGAAGTCATGGCAGGTGCAAGGGTGCTCGTCAGCGGAATGGGCGGCGAGTTGGGTTGCCGGGTGGCCAGTTTGCTGGAAGCCGAACCCTGGGTGGGTTCACTCGAAGGAATTGATGCAGACCCACCGCGAGGTCGGCTGCGACGAGCGAAGTTCCATCGTATCGTCCCGGGCCAACACGATCGCGTCGTCGAGGTCGTCACCAACTTCAACCCGCACGTGCTCATCCACATTGCGGTGTGGGAACCGCACTCGCGAGCAAACCCCAACCGTGCGGCCGAGTTCACCGATGATGCAGCAACATCCATCCTTGGTGCAGCGGCCGAATGTCGGGCGCTCGAATCGATCGTCGTGCGGAGCGGCATCGAGGTCTACGGACGTGGCCGTGGCTCGGTCACACGACCAGACGAACGTGTGCCCCTGGCTCCAACCAGCGGTTACGGGCGCACCCTGCACAACATCGAGAACACGGCCGACGCCATCGGCCGACGAATCGGCGTGGCGATTGGCAGCCTGCGACTCGCGCCGGTACTCGGCCCGCACGTGCCCAGCCCACTCGGCCGGCTGTTGCGAATGCCCGCCGTTCCGTTCAGCGCGTTGGCCAATCCGCCGTTCGCCGTCATCCATCAAAACGACGCAGCGGAAGCATTCGTCTCCGCTGCGCGTGAGCGTCTGAGCGAACCGCTCAACATCGTCGCTCCGGGCGCCATCACGGCCGGCCAGGCGATTCGACGGGGCCGCCGGATTCCGATCCCGCTGATCGGGCCAGATTGGGCGATCGCTCGACAACTCATGTACCTCGGCGGTGCTCCCGTACCTGACCACGTTGAAGAGATGTTGCATCGCGGGCGGCTGGCCGACAACCGGCGGGCGCGCGAGGTGCTCGGTTTCGCTCCCACCACCACCACTCGAGCTGTCATCAACGAGTTGTATCGATGGCCGAGCGTCGTGCACATCCCAGCTCGAGTGGCGGCCGCGTGATGGCCGACGTCCCTGCGGAACCCGACTCCTTGTCGCCGCTCCCCCAACGGATCGCCGACGTCATCACGCTTCCGGCTCGCACGGTCACCCAGGCAACGGCGTCTGCCACCACCAACGCATACTTCACGGCGCGTCGTTGGCTTGCGGACGAAGTCGACGATTGGGGTCGTGACAACGGGCTCACCAATCGCATCTGGATGGCAAGCCAGTTGCGCTGGGATATTTCGGTTGGTGGCACCGAGCATCTGCCGAAGCGAAGCGGTGCGCTGATCGTGGTCAACGCTCGCCGCTTTGCGCTGGCGCCACTGTTCGCTGCGTTGGCAATCGGCGCCGACATCGATCGGCCAGTGCGTTTTGTGGGGCGCCCCGACATTGCCCCGTTCGGTCCGAGCTTGCAGCGCATGGGGGCGTTGTTGCCCATCGCCGCCGAGCTCGAAGGCGCGTTGCGCGCTGGCCAACTCATCGTTGTCGGCGCTGGTCACGAACGCACCAACGCACGTTCGGGTGCTGTCGACCATCGCCTGGTGGGAGCGGCAATCGCGGCGAAGGTTCCTGTCTTCCCGGCTGCAACCGCCTCGGTGCTCCTGCGTCGGAACGCGCGCGTGGAAGTGGGAGCGGCCGTGAAGTCGGCAAAGCGGCGTCGCGGACCGCTCGAAGAGCTCGAAACAGCCGACGCCGTCCGCGCTCGAATCGATTCGCTACTCGTCGAGATGGGTGGCACGCTCACCGGCACACCGCTCGACTGGTTCCCACTGGCCAGAATTGGAGCGCTCTAATCAGCTACGTACGGGCAACAGATGGCATTCGTCTGCACTATCGACAAACCGGCCGCACCAATGGGCCACCGGTCGTCATGATTCAAGGGCTCGGGGCCGACAAGCACCTCTGGGATCTTCAGCGTCTCGCTCTTGCACCGCGCTACAACACCCTGGCACTCGACAACCGTGGTGCCGGGCGCAGCGACAAGCCGTATGGCGACTACTCGCTCCCCCAGATGGCCGACGACGTCATCGCCGTACTCGACGATGCCGGCGTGGAAACGGCGCACGTGGTGGGCGCTTCTATGGGCGGGGCTATCAGCCAACTGGTTGCGTTGCGCCACCCACACCGAGTTCGGTCGCTCACCCTGGCATGCACGGCATGTCATCACCATCCGTGGCGCCGAGAGCTACTCGCCCAGTGGGCCGAGACGGCGCTGGAACACGGCATGGGCACCATGACCAAGGAAGCGGCCCGATGGATGATCGGGCCACGCTCGTTCCGCCGAGTCAGCCCGGCTGTTGGTTGGATGGGCCCGCTCGGTCTGTCGCGTCCGGCGCACGCGTTCGCCGGCCAGGTCGCAGGGATTCTGGCGATCGACGACGACTTGGCGGTGCAGCTCGAACAGATCACCGTGCCCACCATCGTCATCGTGGGCAACCAAGACATTCTCACGCCACGCGGTGACGCTGAGGAGCTGGCCGAGTCGATCCCCACAGCCGAACTGGTGGTCATCAGCGGGGCCGCCCACGGGCTGATGGTCGAGCACGCCACCACGTTCAATCGCGTGCTGCTCGGCTTCCTCGGCAGGGCCGAGAGGGCTCACCAGATCAGGCTGGCCGATATCTCAGCACCGGCGCGGCAACGGCGCGCCGGCTGACCAAATCGACAAAGAATTCTTGCGAAGCTTCCATCCGTCGATACGGTCGGAAGCCAATGAATCTCACCAGCTCCACACGCACAGCTCTTGCTGTTGCGATAGCGCTCATGACGGCCGCAGCCTGCAGCAGCGAGGAACTCACGTCGGTCACCGAAGCTCCCGCAGCACCCACCATCGCCGCTCCTGCCTCCACCGCAGCTCCAGCTACGACTGCCGCGACAACCGTGCCGACTACCGTGCCGACTACCGTGCCGACTACCGTGCCGCCGACCGCGTCGCCCACGACCGCTGCGGCCGCGACGGTGCCACAGCCCACGGTGCCGCCGGCGGAGCCGATTCGGGTACTCGTCACCAACGACGACGGCTACTCAGC
>DATKCX010000219.1:0-18124 GCA_035512975.1 Ilumatobacter sp. | reverse complement strand
TGAGTGCGCCCGATCTCGGGCGCAGCCTTGACCGTCAGCATGATGGTGGCGCGTTCAGTACTCGGCATGGTGAACCTCGATCCCATGATGATTGGGACCCGTCGAGTGCGCCATTGTCCTGAAAGTGCTGCCCTCGTGATGGAGGAGACCGTTGCTGATCGTGACTATGTGAAGTACCGAGGGCATCGCTGAATGCTCGACCTGTGGACGTGGATGCTTGACATGACGTCAGCTTGGCAGCCGGGTGTTGCACCCAAGCCTGGTTTCAGTTGGTACAAGCGGTAAACGGTCAGATTGACGCGCCCGCAGGCTCGCCGAGTTCGGTGCCGAGTGGAACACGGCGAAATTCAATTTTGGCGATGTCGACTCGCTGCTCGAGCAGTTTGTGGCTGCCCACGAGGGGAGTTTCACGCCCGAGACGATTCAGTCCTACCGTTCGAACTTTCGCCGGACTGTCGAACTGAAGCTCGCCGACGATGAGCCGGAACCGGCGAGCGGATGGCTCTCGTACCAGTTCCCGATTCGAGACGGCGTTGTCGTCGAGTTGCGGTTGCCCGCTGACCTCACAACGGCCGAGGCACGTCGACTTTCCGCCCTGATCACTGCATTGCCGGTGGACGCGAATTGATTGGCTCGGAGATGGGTGACGCCTACGGTGTGATTGCCTGGTCAGGTGCGGAGGCTCCGGCAGCGCGGACGACCGACTCCTTTGGTCGGGACTGGATCTGGCTTGCCAACGGGGCCATCGCGGAGTTCAAGGTGTGGCGGATCCGGGGTGGTGCGACTACAGCGTCGGCGGCCTCCTACGCAACCGGCGCACACGAGTTCGTCCGCTACTGCCGGAAGATCGAGCGGCAACCGAACGACGCGATCGAGTCGTTCATTGATCACCTGGCGCGAGCGAGCGAACTCTCGGCTCACGCTCGGTCCAACTACCGCTCGCACGCCCGGGCGTTCGTGCGGTTCCTGAACGGCCCGGAACCCACCGCTCCAATCCTCAGACTCCTGAAACACCCTCGAGCAGAGACGGACACCCATCTAGAAACCGTGACGGAAGGGGTCAGACCCCAACCGTCACGGGGTCAGGCAGATCGACGGAGGTTGCGCTGCACCGTTCGGTCGAGAATGCCAAGTGTGGCCTTCACGGCGAGTTCGGAGATGACCGGGAAGATGTTGGCCTTCTTCCAGTCGTCATTGATATTCGACCAGTCGTAGAACGACGTGACGAGCGTGCCTTCATCCACCGGCTCGAGGCGATAGCCGTACACATGGCCGATCGATGGCTTGATTTTCCCCTCGATGGTCCACGAGATCTCACGGTCTTGCTCGAACGTGAGGATCTGCACCTCCACGTCGTACTTGCCGAGGTCGTAGTCGCCGAGCGCTTCACGGTCCATGTGAATGGTGAACGTGTCGCCGACCGCGGTTGCAGCCGAGCCCGTGGACGACATCAACATGCCGGTGCTGTCGATGGTGACGTGGCCTTCCGGATCGCTGATGATGGCGAAGATCGCCTCAGGCGGGGCGGCGATGGTGCGTTGGATCTCGATCCGTTCGGTGGCGCTCATCGGCCGAGTCTGTCAGACCCGTCGGACATTTCGACTTCCCGAAGTTGATCTCGTGCCGCACGACGATCGCGGCGGGCGTCGAGGCGATCCATCACCGGTGTCGCCGTCACGCCGTGTACGACGATCGACACCAGAATCGTGAACACCGTGACCGCCCACATCTCGTCAGCGTGCGCAAAGTGGGCGTGATTCGTGGCGTACGCCAGGTAGTAGATCGAGCCGATACCGCGTATGCCGAAGAAGGCGATGGCGCGCCGTTCGCGGCCAACGGTTCCAGATCCGATCATGGCAATCGAAGCGGACAACGGTCGTGCGACGAGGATCACCGCGAGGGCGACGAGAACGCCGCGCCACGTGAGGTCAGACAGAACGCCGGTCGCCACGGCGCCACCGAGCAGCACGAGGAGGCCGACGCTGAGCAACTGTTCGATCTGATCGGTGAAGAGGTGGAGCGTCCGGTGATACTCGTGATCGCGTTGACTGTTGCGAAGCGTCACCGCCGCGACGAACACGGCGAGGAACCCATACCCGTGAGCGATCTCGGCGATGCCGTACGTGACCAGAATCGCGCCGATCGCGATGAAGCCCTCGGTCGTGTCGGCCAATGCGCGGAACGGACGTGGAGGGGCGAACACCAGCCGCGCCAACAACAGGCCTGCGACCAACCCGACGAGCACACCCATCATCACCCGGAGGCCAAGGTCTCCGAGCGCCCAGTCGGCCCACCAGTTGCTCACGCGGCCCTGGTTGGCCGCAGCAACTGCGGCATAGACGAACGGAAACGCCAGCCCGTCGTTCAACCCGGCTTCGCTGGTGAGGGCGAACCGAACCTCGTCTTCGTCGTCGGTGCCAACGTGTTCGTCGTCGAGGGGTTCGCCCACCTGCACATCGGCTGCCAGCACCGGATCGGTGGGTGCCAGTACCGCTCCCAGTAACAGCGCTCCTGCAGGAGCGAGGCCGAGGAAACCCCAGCCCAGGCCTGCGACCGCAGCGATGGTGAGCACCATGCCGACGGTGACGAGACGCCACGTGGTGGCCCATGATCGCCAACCGGGTGCACGGTCGATGGCCAACCCGGCACCGAGCAGCGAGACGAGCACCCCGAGTTCTGTCGCGCGTTCGGTGAAGTCGGGGTAGTCACGTGGGCGCGGATTCGGGATCTGCGGAAACGCGACGAACACCAGGCTCCCGATCGCGACCAACACCATCGGGAGCGAAAGCGGCCGACGGGTCAACGAGGTCGGCACCACGGCGGCGATCAGAATGATGACGCCGCTCGCAGCAAGGACGAGGGTGTAGTTGTCGATGAGAACTCCAGATCGGTGCGCGAACCTACGCAGCACCGATACCCGGACTGGGCGACGCGCAAACCCTTGACGTCGAACGAACGCGTGCCAGATTCGCGCTCGACAATGGCTCAACCACCGTGGTCGTTACGAAGCAGGAACCGATTCGTCAGCCTCGGCGATGATGCCCCGGTCGATGAGGTCACCGATGTTCTGATCGCTGAGACCAAGCACCTCTGCGAGCACTTCCACCGTGTGCTGCCCGAGGAGCGGCGCGGGTGCCGGAGGGTTCGGGCCGGCCGTCTGGTCGAGAATCGGCGACGAGGGAACGAGCACGTCGCCGATACCCGGCTGGTGGAGCTCGTGGAACAGCGGGTTCTGGGTAGAGCACCTCCAGTCGTCGGTCGCGAGCTGACGGAACGTCTGGTACGGCCCCCAGCACACGCCGTGCTCGTCGAAGGACTCGCCCACTTCGGCCAACGTGCGCTTGGCGACCCATGGGCCGACATACGCCGCGATCATGTCACGGGCTTCGAAGCGGTCGCCTTCTTGCGTGAGGTCGACGTCGAGCGCTGTCTCGATGCCGCCGAGGTACTGACCGATGCCTGTGGCGTCGACGAGCGACTGCCATTGCCGCAGCGAGATCGCCACGACCATGATCCTGCGACCATCGGCCGTGGGAAAGTCCCGCCCGAACGCGCCGTACAGATCGTTGCCGGTGGAGGTCCGTTCGGCCGTGGTCATCTGCGCCTGAGCGAGGTAGCCCAGGTTTGCCACCATCGCCATCGCGATGTCGGCGAGAGAGATCGTGATGAACGCGCCTCGGCCCTCGCGTAGGCGCTGTCGCTCGGCTCCCACAACCGCCAGCGCGGCGTGCATTCCGGTGGTGATGTCCCACGCCGGCAGCACATGATTCGTGGGTCGGTCATAGCCGATCGGTCCGGTTGCGAGCGCGAATCCGCTCGACGGGTTGACCGTGTAGTCGACGGCCGTGCTTCCGTCGGGGTTGCCGATGATGTTGACGTAGATCAGGTCGTCGCGGTGCTGTCGCAGGCGGTCGTCGGACAACCATCCAGCGGCCGGGAAGTTCGAGAGGAAGATGCCGTTGCCCGGGCCATCAGCGGTTGCGAGCGCGACCACGAGTTCACGGCCTTCTGGGCTGCGAAGGTCGGCCACGACCGACTTCTTACCTTTGTTCAGGCCGTTCCAGAAGAAGCTGTTGCCCTGATCGTTCACCGGCCAACGGTGGAAGTCGAGCCCGCCGCCGATCGTGTCGACACGGATCACCTCGGCACCCATCTGAGCGAGCGTCATACCGCCAAGCGGAGCCGCCACGAACGCCGAACTCTCGACGACCCGCAACCCGGCGAGCATGCCGCCGGTCGAGTTCGGTACGGCAGGGAAGACGGAGGTTTCGGCGCTCATCATCAGCGACGTTAGACCCCGCGCGACCCCAAACCCTTCTTGTCAGCCGAGCAGGGTGGCGAGTGCGGAGCGCGTTTCGTTGCGCTCGGATGATTCGCCGAACACATTGGCGACGACGGTGGTTGCGCCTGCGTCGAACAAGCCACGGAGTCCGTCGCTGATCGTGTCGAGGTCGCCGATGAGCGCCAGGTCTTCCGGGCCGCCGAGTCCTTCGCGGTCGAGCATTGCGCGGTACGACGGCAGCTGGCCGTACACGACGAACTCCTTCGCGGCCCGAGCGCGGGCTTTGGGGATGTCGTCGGTGAGACACACGGGGAGCGATGCCAGGATTCTGGGGGCAGGTCGGTCGGCCGCCTCGGCAGCGGCGACGATGACGGGTGCCGTGTGTTCGCGGATCGTCGTTGCACCGGTCATCCACAGCAGCGTTCCGTCGGCGATCTCGCCTGCGAGCTTCAGTGTCTGTTCGCCCAACGCGGCGATGTATACGGGCGGTGCTTCCGCCGGTACATCGATGGCTCCGCGACCGGTCACGTGTTCACCGCTGTGGGACACCGACTCGCCGTGCAGCAGCGGCATCAAGACCGCGAGGTAGTCACGCAGGTGACCGATCGGCTTGTCGAACGGAAGTCCCCACATGCCCTCGACGACCGGTTTGTGCGACAGCCCGATCCCGAGGTCGAGGCGCCCACCGCTGACCTGGCTGACCGTGAGCGCCTGTTGGGCGAGCATCATCGGGTGCCGTGGATACGTGGGAACCACGGCGGTGCCCAGCCGAATTTCGGGCACCGCTCGGCTGACCACCGCGAGGGCGGTGAGCGCGTCGAGCGAGAAGATCTGAGGCATCCAGTACGACGTGAAACCGTGCGCGGCGGCGTCGGCGACGTCGGCCTGGAGGTGATCGACGGTGTTGGCGGAACCAAAGATGGCGATGTCCATGAGGTCGCACGCTACGCCAGGCCAGTTCTCCAATCACGGTCGGCCCACCAGGTCGCGATTCTGGTCTCTGGCACCGATCCCACCAGGCTGATCGGCACAACGGTCTGTACGATGGTCCTCATGTCTGATCAGGTGTCGATTACGGGTTCTTTCCCGGTCAAGCGTGGGCTGGCCGAAATGTTGAAAGGCGGCGTCATCATGGATGTCGTCACGCCCGAGCAGGCAAAGATCGCAGAAGATGCCGGCGCCTGCGCCGTCATGGCACTCGAGCGCGTGCCGGCAGACATTCGACGTGACGGCGGCGTGTCACGTATGAGCGACCCCGAGATGATCGAAGGCATTCAGGCAGCCGTGTCGATCCCGGTCATGGCCAAAGCTCGAATCGGGCACTTCGTCGAAGCCCAGATTCTCGAAGCGCTCGGCGTCGACTTCGTCGACGAGTCCGAAGTGCTCACCCCGGCCGACGAAGCCCACCACATCGACAAGTACCGCTTCACCGTGCCGTTCGTGTGTGGGGCAACGAACCTCGGCGAAGCGCTTCGGCGCATCAGCGAAGGCGCGGCGATGATTCGTTCGAAGGGCGAAGCCGGCACCGGCAACGTCGTGGAAGCGGTGCGTCACCTCCGTTCGATCATCGGCGACATCAAGAAGATCGGCCAGTCCGACTCCGCCGAGCTGTTCGAGTGGGCCAAGCGCCTGCAAGCGCCGCTCAACCTGGTGCAAGAAATTGCCGAAACCGGCAAGCTGCAAGTGCCCCTGTTCTGCGCAGGCGGCCTGGCAACTCCAGCCGACGCCGCACTGGCCATGCAACTCGGTGCCGAAGCGGTGTTCGTGGGGTCAGGCATCTTCAAGAGCGACGATCCGGCCCGCCGCGCCGTGGCCATCGTCGAGGCCACCACGCATTGCAACGACGCTGCGATGCTCGCCAAGATCAGCAAAGGGCTCGGAGCACCGATGACCGGCATCGGCATGGACGAGATCAACCAACGGTACGCCGAGCGCGGCTGGTGATGAACGAGGCTGGCCGAGAGG
Organism: Ilumatobacter sp.; assembly: GCA_035512975.1. Classification (GTDB taxonomy): domain Bacteria; phylum Actinomycetota; class Acidimicrobiia; order Acidimicrobiales; family Ilumatobacteraceae; genus Ilumatobacter. The sequence goes on along the minus strand of DATKCX010000219.1, from coordinate 11,877 downwards.
AGCCCCCTGGTGGGCCTCCTCGACGAATCCTCTGATCTCTCCGCCTCTGATCTCGCGACCTCCGATCTCTTGGTCGGCGATCTCTTGATCGGTGTGCTGGCGCTTCAAGGAGCGTTCGACGCCCACGTGAAGATGCTTGGCTTGTGCGGCTTCGAAGCACGACAAGTCCGTACTCCGACCGATCTCGCGCGCGTTGACGCCCTGGTCATGCCCGGCGGCGAATCGACCACGATGTCGAAGTTGCTCGTGAGCAGCAACTTGTTCAACCCGATCGCCGACCGAATCACTGCTGGGATGCCGGTGTTCGGTACGTGTGCCGGCATGATTCTCCTCGCGAGTGGCGTGCTCGACGGCCGACCCGATCAGCTGTCGTTCGGCGCGATCGACATCACGGTTCGTCGAAATGGGTACGGTCGCCAGGTCGACAGTTTCGAGACCGACCTCGTCGTCACCGATCTGGTCGCACCATTCCACGGGGTGTTCATTCGAGCGCCAAAAGTCGAGTATGTCGGCACCGAGGTCGACGTACTCGCCAGCCACGACGGTACGCCCGTGCTCCTCCGACAGGGACGCGTTAGCGTTGCCTCGTTCCACCCCGAGCTCGCGGGCGACCCCCGGCTCCACCAACTGTTCATCGACAACCTTCACCAATAACCGGCACGACCAGCGGAGACTCTCATGTCAGGCCATTCCAAATGGGCAACGATCAAGCACAAGAAGGGTGCCGCTGACGCCAAGCGCGGCAAGCTCTTCAACAAGCTCGCCCGTCAGATCGAAGTATCAGCTCGCGCCGGTGGCGGTGACCTCGACTCGAACCCGTCGCTGCGCACCGCGGTGCAGAAGGCCAAAGCGGGCCAGATGACCAACGACGCGATCGATCGCGCCATCAAACGTGGCACCGGTGACAACGGCGGCGAGAACTACGAGTCCATCACCTACGAGGGTTACGCGCCCGGCGGGGTGGCCCTGCTCATCGATGTGCTCACCGACAATCGCAACCGCACCGGTGCCGACATCCGCAGCGCGCTCTCGAAAGCCGGCGGTTCGCTCGCCGAGCCGGGTGCGGTGGGTTGGCAGTTCAAGCGGCAAGGCATCCTGCTGGTCGACGGCGTCGCCGATGCCGACGAGCTCATGCTCGCCGCGCTCGAGGCTGGTGCCGACGACGTCGTCGATGACGGCGGCACGTGGCGGGTCGTGTGTGCGCCGAGCAGCACCTTCGAAGTGAAGGAAGCCCTCGAAACGGGCGGCTATCACATCCTGTCGGCCGATACGCCCATGGTCAGCGAGAACCTCGTTCCGGTCACCAGCGTGGAAGACGCCAAGAAACTGCTGCGCATCCTGGAGACCATCGAAGACAACGACGACGTGCAGGACGTCTTTTCCAATTTCGAGATGAGCGACGACGTGATGGAAGCCGCCGCCGAATGAGCGTCGGAGTGGGCGACAACGCCCCCGACTTTTCGCTCCCCGGCACGGGCGACCGTACGTACTCGCTCGCAGATTTCGCCGGCAAACCGCTCGTACTCGTGTTCTACCCGGGCGACGACACACCGGTGTGTACCAAGCAGCTCAACGCATACAACGACGGGCTCGACCAGTTCGACGACCTCGATGCCCAGATCATCGGAATCTCGGCGCAGAGCGTCTCCAGCAAAGACGCGTTCTCGGGCAAGCACGGCTTCGCGTTTCCGCTCCTGGCCGACGCCGACAAGGCGGTCGCGGCTGCATACGGAACCCTGGGGCCGATCGGATTCCCACGCCGGAGCGTGTTCATCGTCGACGCCAATGGCATCATTCGCTATGCCCACAAGGCCATCGCCGGGCTCACTTATCGACCGGTCAGCGAGCTGATCAGCGAGATCCAGAAGCTGGCCTAGGCCTTCCGGGTCCGACGGTAGGGGACAGGGCTACGGCACCCGCACGATACGGAAGGTATCGGTGGCGCGGTTCGCCGAGGTGATGCCGGCCACCACTCCCACCAGTTCGCCAGAGGCCACCAAGCCGCGCCGCTTCGCACGCTCGATCGCCAAGCCGACCTTGGCGGCGTAGTCGGGAGTGGGACTTTCGAACAGCACGGGTGTGACGCCCCAACTCGAGGCGAGTTGCCGAACGGTCGACGCGTGGTGGCTGAAACCCAGGATCTGCGCCTCTGGCCGGAATCTGGCCATCGATCGCACGGTGAACCCGCTCGCGGAGATGCACAGCAACGTCTTGAGCTGCAGGTCTTCCGCCGACCGAACCGCTCCGATGGTCATCGCATCGGTGACGGCCGCGTCGCTTTGATTGCCCACGGCCATCCGCAGATCGGCGACCCGAGACGTCCAGTCGTGGTGATCGAACTGGTCGTCGGCGCGTTCGGCGATTCTGGCCATCGTTTCCACCGCAGCCACCGGGTGCGCTCCCACCGCCGTCTCGGCTGACAGCATCACCGCCGAGGTGCCGTCGAACACCGCGTTGGTGACATCGGTGGTCTCGGCGCGAGTGGGAACCGGTGCGGTCATCATCGACTCGAGCATCTGCGAAGCGGTGATCACGGGTAGGCCGCTGGCGATGCACTCGCGGATGACGTGCTTTTGGAGGTGCGGCAGGTCTTCCAGTTGTGCTTCCAGTCCGAGGCCGCCGCGCCCGATGATGATCCCGGCCGCCCGCCCGATCACCGTGGTGAGATTGTGGACGGCAGCCATCGACTCGATCTTTGCAATCAGCATGGGGCCGCGCGGGATCGGTTCGAGGTTCAGTTCGTCGAGGTCGTCGCCGTGACGGACGCTGAGCGCGACGATGTCGACTCCGGCCTCCAGGAACGCGTCGAGCGCGGCGCGGTCGTCGTCGGTGACCGCAGGAACCGACAGGACGTTCGAACGGACCCGCACCGCTGCACGACCGGTGATCCAGCCGCCCGACACCACGGTGGCGGTGAGGTGATCGGCCTCTGCCGATTCCACGCGCACCACGATCGACTCGCCGAGATTGACCAACTCGCCGACATCGATGTCTTCCAACAGCCGGGGGTACCCGATGTACACGTTGCTCGACGTGGTGGCACCGTCGCCTGGGGTCAGCGTGACCTTGTCGTCGGCGACGAGGTCGACTCGGCCGGCGGTGATGCGACCGATACGAACGATCGGTCCAGGAAGATCCACGAGGGTTGCGACCACCCGACCAACGGTGTCGGCCGCACCACGAATCGACTCGTGAATGCGCAGAGCGTCTTCGAGCGGGGTATGGGCGATTGAAATGCGGGCAACGTCCATGCCGGCACGCACCATCGCCTCGAGTGTCACAGGGTCCTGCGAGGCGGGGCCGATGGTGGCGACGATCTTCGTTCGACGGGTCACACGCTGACCGTATCGCTCGTGACGCGCTGAACGTGGAACCGGTTTCCGCGCACGCCGAGCTTGTCGGTGCGCCGAAGTCCGCCGATCGGGCCCATCCGGTGACTATCGTTCGAACTTGTGTTCGCATCAAACGTTGTCGGGCGGGTTACTTCGGGCGACGGGGCGATTCGGGTTCTCGGAATCGATCCGGGTCTCACCAGGTGCGGGTTCGCGGTGCTCGATGGGCGTGGGCCCGGTGCTGCTGTCGCTGTGTCGCTCGGGGTCATTCGCACGTCGCCCGCCGACGATCTGCCGGTGCGTTTGGCATCGCTGCGCGACGAACTCGTGGCGCTGCTCACCGAGTTCCGGCCTCACGCGGTCGCGGTCGAGCGAGTGTTCTTCCAAACCAACGTTCGCACGGCGATGTCGGTCGGTCAGGCGAGTGGCCTCGCGCTGTGCGAAGCGTCGGCGGCCGGGTGTGAGGTGGCCCAGTACACCCCCAACGAGGTGAAAGGTGCCATCGCGGGATACGGAGCCGCCGACAAGGCGCAGGTGGCGCGCATGGTGCAGGCCAGGTTGAAGCTCACGCAGCTTCCCAAACCGGCCGACGCCGCCGATGCAGCCGCGATCGCGCTGTGCCACCTGGCGATGGCACCGATGCGTCGCCGCGTCGCTGCTGCGGGAGTCGGCAGATGATCGGCTCGTTGCGCGGTGAGGTGCTCGAACGCGACCTCGCCGGCACCGTGCTGATCGAGGTGGCCGGCATCGGATACGTGGTTCACGTCACGCCCAGAACACTGGCGGAACTCGAGCCGTCCACCACGGCGTTCCTGTACATCCATCATCACGTCCGTGAAGAGAGCCAGCAGCTGTTCGGCTTCATCGCCCGCGACGAGCGCATCACGTTCAACCAACTCATCGGCACGCAGGGGATCGGGCCGGTGATGGCCATGTCGATGCTGGCCACCTATCCACCAGCAGCGCTGGTCGACATCGTCGCCAGCGCCGACGTTGCTGGGTTGTCACTGGTGCCGGGTATCGGCAAGCGCACCGCCGAGAAGCTGCTGGTGTTGTTGAAGTCGCGGTTGAATGTGCCCATGCTCGACGGTGTGCCAGGAGCAACGGGTGGACGCAGTTCTGTGGTGGGCGATGTGCGCGAAGCACTCGCCGGGCTGGGGTACGGCGACATCGAGATTCGCGACACGTTGCGGGAGCTGCCCGACGGGGCCGACGCGGCGACGCTGCTCCGCGACGCGCTGAAGTTGCTGGGGGCGCGTCGTGCGTGACGAGTTCACCGACCCCGGCATCTCGTCGGTCACCGAAGAGTCGGTCGAAGCTGGGCTGCGGCCGCGAGCACTCGCAGAGTTCATCGGACAGCGGGAACTGAAGGAACATTTGTCGATCGTGTTCGAGGCCGCGCGCATGCGCGGCCAAGCTGTCGACCACTTGCTGTTCGCGGGCCCTCCCGGTCTGGGAAAGACCACGTTGGCCGGAATCGTCGCCACCGAGATGGGTTCGCACCTCCACATCACGTCGGGCCCTGCGCTCGAGCGCGCCGGCGATCTCGCCGCCATCCTCACCAAGCTCGAAGAGGGCGACGTGCTGTTCATCGACGAGATCCATCGGCTGTCGCGAGCCGTGGAAGAGATCTTGTATCCGGCGATGGAGGACTTCCAGCTCGACATCGTGGTCGGCAAAGGCCCAGCGGCGTCGTCGATCCGTCTCACCATGCCACCGTTCACCCTGGTCGGCGCGACGACCCGCACCGGCATGATCACCGGCCCGCTCCGCGACCGGTTCGGCTTGGTCGCCCGCCTCGACTACTACGACGCCGAGGAACTGCGACAGATCGTGGTTCGTGCCGCCGGAATCCTCGACGTGATCGTCGACAGCGAGGGCGCGTGGGAGATCGCTACCAGGTCGCGCGGTACGCCGCGTATCGCGAACCGCTTGCTGCGCCGTGTTCGCGACTTTGCCGAGGTGCGTCACGACGGTTCGATCACGTCCGACATCGCTCGCGATGGCCTGAAGCTGTTCGGCGTCGACGATCTCGGCCTCGACAAGGTCGACCGGGCGATCCTTGCCGCCATGTGCGAGCAGTTCAATGGCGGACCGGTCGGATTGTCCACCGTCGCCATCAGCGTCGGCGAGCAACCAGACACGGTGGAAGACGTGTACGAACCGTTTCTCATTCAGCAAGGCATGATCGCGCGCACGCCTCGTGGGCGTGTGGCGATGCCCGCTGCCTATCAGCATCTGGGGCTCTCGGTGCCCACGCCGCGGCCCGGACAACCGGGATTGTTCGACCGATGAGCGACAACGTCGACATCAGCATCGCCCCGTCGCGTTCGTGGCAGAACAATCCTGCCGCTTGGTTGAACATCGCGATCAAGGTCGCGTTGATCGTTGCGTTCGCCATCGCGATCTTCGCGCCGCCCGATGTGGTGGCCGGCAAGAACATGGGTGCCCGGGCTCCGATCTTCCTGGCACCGGCCATCATCGTGCCGATCGTCGGGAGATTCAGACAGTGGTCGCCCTACCCGCACCTTGCCGACGCACTGCTGTCGGTGCCGTTTCTGCTCGACACGCTGGGCAACCTGCTCGGGTTCTACAACCGCTACGGATCCACCGACGACGTGTTGCACTTCGTCAACTGGGTGTTTCTCGTCATGGCCTACCACGCATTCCGCTATCGAAGCATCAAGGACCATCGCGAAGCGATCTTCCTCGGATATGGCTTCGGCGCGATTGCGATCATCGTGTGGGAGGCATTCGAGTGGCTCATCTCCGACGCTGGGCCATTCGCCGGTGATGTTCCCGACGCGCTCAGCCTCACGTACGGCGACACGGTCGGTGACCTGGTGATCTCCTCCACCGGTGGCCTGCTCGGCTCCCTGATCGGTCGATACTGGATCGGGCGACACGTCGGGCAGAGTTCGTCGGAAGTCATTGGTTCGCACCACTCACGTGTCTAGCGTGGAGGTATCGACGCGTACCCCACCTTTCCAGGCGTAGAACCATTCGGCACCGTTCGGTCTGTCGACGACGAGCGTGCTCATCGCAAGCGCATGTGCGCCATCGGATACCGGGCTTTCGGAGCGTTGCGTTGGGGGCAGTTGGGTGACGGCCACATCTCAGCCAGGGACCCCGAGCGAACGGATCACTTCTGGTTGCTCGACTGGGGCATTCCGTTCGCTGACGCCACGGTTGATCGATTGGTGTTGGTCGGCCCCGATGAGCTCTCCGACGTCAACACCGCTGGGTACAACATTCATGGTCCGGTGCTGGCTGCTCGCCCGGAAGCGGTGAGCGCAGCGCACACGCACACCCAGTTCGGCACCGCCTGGTCTGCCAACGTGTTGCCGTTCTCGGCGATCAGTCAAGAGTCGTGCATCTTCGCCCAGGACCAGGCGATGTTCGACGACGAGGAAGTCGAAGTGCTCACCTACGAAGGTGGCAAACGCATCGCCGCGGCACTGGGAGACGCCAAGGTGATCATTCTGCGCAACCACGGCGTGCTCACCGTCGGTACGTCGGTGGAGAGCGCCGTCGGCTGGTTCGTTGCGGCCGAGCGGGTGGCCGAGGTGCACGTGAAGGCCCCGCAAGCCAAGCCGATCTCCGACGCCGCGGCAGCCATCGCGGCGTCGACCATGGGGCTGGAGGCGGCCGGGTGGCGGTACTTCCAGTGGCTGCAGCGCAACCTGGTGCCCGACCCCACCGTCGTTGATTGACACGGTTGACTGACCCCCACGACCCCGTAGGGGGTTTGCTCGATATCGCCGAACCCGGCGTCGCTTCAGGCTGGGCGCATGTTCTCCAACGCTGTTGCTTGGTACACCGCCCACGCCGGACAGATCTTCGCCGTACTCATCGTGTCGCTCGTGGTCCTCGAGTTCGTGTCACGCCGGTTCCGGGGTGAGCTGACCGCCGACGAACAGCGCTCGGCCATCACTTCGATCACGTCGGGGCTCGCGTTCATCGCGGCCAAGAGCGTGGTGGGCAAACTCGCTGTCACCACACTGATGCTGTACGCCTTCGACAACTGGCGGTTCGCCACACTCGACTTGAACGAACCGACGGTCTGGGTGGCGGTGTTCGTGCTGCGCGACTTCCTCTACTACTGGGTGCACCGCGCTGAGCACCGGGTTCGGTTGCTGTGGGCGAGCCACATGGTGCACCACTCGCCGGAAACCATCGGCTTCACGACTGCTGTGCGAGTGCCATGGATGGAAGCGCTGTACAAGCCGTGGCTCGGGATCTGGGTACCGCTGATCGGCTTCCACCCGTTGGCCGCCATCGCCCTCGATGTTGCCGCAGCCACGTTCGCCCAGCTCTACCACACCGAGCGAGTGCGCCGACTGCCGATCATCGACCGGCTGTTCGTCACACCGTCGGCGCACCGGGTACACCACGGATCGAACCCCGAGTACATCGACAAGAACTACGGCGCCGTGTTCATCGTGTGGGACAAGATGTTCGGCACGTTCGAGCCCGAACGAGCCGAGGTGGTGTACGGCATCGGTCGCAAGCGAATCGACTCGCCGGTCGGTGCGTTGGTGGGCGGCTACCCGATGTTGTTCGACGAAGCGAAGCGCGTCGGGCGCTGGTCGCAGCGGGTGCGCTACGTGACGGCACCGCCGGCCTGACCTTGCCTCTACACGGGCAGGTGTTGGCCGAGAAACGCCATCGTCTTGGCCCACGCCGCCTGCGCTGCACCCTCGGCGTAGAACCGTTCGCTGCAGTGATTGTCGAACGCGTGCCCGGCAACTTCGACGTTGAGGGTCATGTTCGACTTCCCGGAGATCGCCGTGTTGAGGCGTTCGACCCCCTCGGCTGGAATGAAGTCGTCGTCGCGGCCGAAGTGGAACAGCGTGGGGCATGTCGCGGCGTCGATGGAGTCGATCATCGCGGGAACTCCCGAGCCGTAGTAGCTCACGCACACGGCCGGCTCAGCGGCCAGGGCAACCGCCCACGACAGCGTCCCACCGAGGCAGAAGCCCAACACTCCCGGTGTGCCGTCGACCGCACCGAGCCCGCCGAGCGTGTGGAGGGCAGCGACGCAATCGGCCACTGCGACGTCGCGATCGAGCTTGCCAACCTGTTCGAACGAGGCCGCCATGCCGGCATCATCGTTGGTTGCGGCCCACCGAGGCGCGAACCGCCAGAACACGTCGGGTGCGCCCACCACGTAGCCAGCGTCGGCCAAACGCACAGCGACATCGCGGATGTAGTCGCCGACACCGAAGATCTCTTGGATCAAGACGATGCCCGGGCCATGTCCGGCGGCCGGAGTCCACACGAACATCGTCATCTCACCGCCCTCGCACGGAACGGTTACTTCGTCGGGCGTGTCGTTGCGGTCAGCCATGTGCGAATCCTGGCACACGGGCGCGTCGGCACCCTGGGCCGATCCGTAGCCTGGAACGCCGTGCATCTGTCCGACTTCGACTACGACCTTCCGCAGGAGCGGATCGCACAAACGCCGATCGCGCCGCGCGACGCGGCGCAGCTCCTCGTCGATCGAGGCAGCGCTGAACCCGAACACCGGCATGTGCGCGACCTCACCGAGTTGTTGCGGACGGGCGACCTGCTGGTGGTCAACGACACCAAGGTGCTGCCGGCACGCCTGGCGCTGCGCCGGGCAACGGGCGGTGCCGCCGAGGTGTTGCTCCTCGAGCCACTCGACGGAGAACGTCGGGTCTGGGAAGCCCTCGTCAGGCCGGCGCGCAGGCTGAAGCCGCAGGAAGTGCTCGCCACCGTGGGCGGAGCCCCGGTGATTCGCATCGGTGACCGCACAGCAGCTGGCGACACGTTCATCGTCGAGCTGCTGGCGTCGTCGGGCTCGCTCGACGCGCTGGCGATCCTCGACCGTCATGGCGAGATGCCGTTGCCCCCCTACATCACCGAGCGATTGGCCGATCCAGACCGCTATCAAACGGTCTACGCGCAGCAACCGGGTAGCAGCGCGGCACCAACAGCTGGTCTGCACTTCACTCCGGAACTCTTGGCCGACCTCGACGCGCGCGGGGTTCGCCGGGCCGAAGTGGAACTCGTCGTGGGGCTCGACACGTTCCGACCGATCGGAACCGACAACCCGCTGGATCACCAGATGCACACCGAGCGGTATCGGGTGCCCCAGGCCACGTGGGACGCGTGCCGCGCCACACAAGTATCTGGCGGCCGAGTGGTGGCGGTGGGTACCACGTCGGTGCGGGCGCTCGAGTCGGCTGCCGCCCGGGGCGAGTTGACGGGTCGAACCGACCTGTTCATCCATCGCGGCTTCGATTGGCAGGTGGTCGACCTGATGATGACCAACTTCCACCTGCCGCGCACGACGCTGCTGATGATGATCGATGCGTTCGTCGGGGATCGTTGGCGGCGGCACTACGAAACGGCCTTGGATCGCGACTACCGGTTCCTGTCGTTCGGCGACGCGATGCTGCTCGACCGACGGCTCGTGTGACGCCGGCCAGTTAGCCTCGCTCGGCGTGCACGCCGTGACGTTCGACTCCATCGCCACCGACGGCGCGGCTCGCGCTGGGGTGGCGACCACGGCGCACGGTTCGTACTCGACGCCGCTGTTCATGCCGGTGGGTACCCGCGGTGCGATCAAGTATCTCAGCGCGGCTGACTACGAATCGTTGGGTGCGCAGATCGTCCTGGGCAACACCTACCACCTCATGCTGCGGCCGGGAGCTGAGACCGTGGCTCAACTCGGTGGATTGGCCAAGTTCGCCGGCTGGCGGGGTCTCACCCTGACCGACTCCGGTGGCTTTCAGGTGTTCTCACTCGAGCCGAAGGTCGACGACGACGGCGTGACGTTTCGCAGCACCTACGACGGATCGAGTCATCGGTTCACGCCGGAATCGGCGGTGGCCACGCAGCAACTCCTCGGCGCCGACATCCAGATGGTGCTCGACGTGTGCCCGCCGTTGCCGAGCCCTCCTGAGGTCGTGCGGCTGGCCGTCGAGCGCACGGCAGCGTGGGCGGCACGCGCCAGGCAGTCGCACGACCGGGTCGACCAGGCTCTTTTCGGCATCGTGCAAGGCGGTGTGAGCGAAACGATGCGTTCGGAGAGCGCTCAGCGAACCGTTGCGCTCGATTTCGACGGTTATGGCATCGGCGGACTATCGGTGGGGGAGAGCCGGGACGAGATGCTGCCGGCGCTCGCCGCCGCGCTGGAGCACCTGCCGACCGATCGCCCGCGCTACTTGATGGGCGTCGGCGATCCAGCTGCCCTCGTAGAGGCCGTCAACCTGGGCGTGGATCAGTTCGATTGTGTGATGCAGACGCGCCTCGGCCGACACGGCACCGCGCTCACCAGCGAGGGTCGAGTCAATCTCAAACGCAACGAGTTCGCTCAGAGCGATGCTCCGATCGACGAACGGTGTCCGTGCGACGTGTGCGCTCGGCACACACGGGGATACTTGCGTCATCTGTTCAAAGTCGGCGAACCCACAGCGTCGCGGTTGGTCAGCCTGCACAACGTCGCGTGGACCATCCACTTGATGAGCCGGATGAGAGCTTCCATCGTCGACGGCTCGTTCCAATCGGTACGCAGGGAAGTCTTGAGTATCTGGGGTTGATGCCAGGAGGCTCGGTAGGCTTGCCCGCCGCTATGCATCTGCGCTTTTCTCCACTCTCACTCATCGCGTCGGCAGAAAGCGGGAACTCCGCCGGAAGCACCGTTCAGCTCCTCATCTTGTTGATGATTCCGCTCGCGATGTACTTCTTGTTGTTCCGGCCGCAGCGCAAGCGCGTGAAAGACGCCCAGGCGATGCAGAGCTCACTCGGCATCGGCGATGAGGTGGTGTTGAGCAGTGGTATCTACGGATTTATTACTGGCGAAGAAGGTTCGCTGTTCTGGGTGGAGATCGACGACGACGTGCAAGTCCGCGTCGCCAAAGCCGCGATCCAGGGCAAGGTCAACAGTGCAACCGACGATGCCGCCACTGGCGACACGACCGACGGAAAGAGCGGCAAGAAGCCGAGCGATCCGTCATGACCCGTTCGAAGTTGTGGTGGACTCTCGGTGGGTTCACCTTCCTGGCGGTGGCGTTGCTCGGGCTCAACGTTGTCGTCGGCAACACTCCTGTGCTCGGTCTCGACCTCAAAGGCGGCCTGTCGGTCATCTATCGAACCGCTGAACCGGCGACCGAAGACGAACTTCTGGTGGTCCGCGACCTGATGCGCGCCCAACTCGAAGATTTCGGCATCGCCGAACCAGACGTTCGTGTGGAGGGCGAGAACATCGTCGTCGACCTTCCAGGCGTCAATGATCAAGATGCCGCGTTCGATGCTCTGCAGGTGTCTGGCATCGTCAGCCTGCGGCCCGTCATTCAGTGTCAAGCTGCGGTGCTGGGCGACGACGGTGCGGTCGCCACCACACCGACCACGCTCGAACCGGGGCCACTCGCACCGGCGGTACCGATTCCGTCGGCCACCACACCAGATGTGTTGTCTCCTACGGCCACCACGACCGCTCCCACCACGGCGGTTGGCGTCGACAACCCAGAGGACAGCCCCGCCACCACCACGGGTTCCACCGACGGAGCTTCGGGCT
>DATKCX010000218.1:0-2792 GCA_035512975.1 Ilumatobacter sp. | reverse complement strand
ACCGACGCCGCCGACAACCCGAGCCTGATCTTGAGGCCGTTGCCGCCGATGGCGATGGCCGCGAGCAGGAACGACGAGGCGATCGCTTTGATCGGTGACTGTTTCACCATCCACGCCGCGAGCACGGCGGTGAAGCCGTAGCCCACCATGATCCCTGGCCGCAGGTTCGACTCGACGCCGCTGGCTTGCAGCATTCCGGCCAGCCCGGCGAGGCCGCCACCGACCATCAGGGTCGACATCGACAAGAAGCCGGTGCGGAAACCCGCACGGCGTGCGGCTTCCGGATTTCCGCCGAGCACACCGAGTTGGAATCCCCACACGGTGTACTTGAGTACGGCCCACACGACCACTGCGGCGATGAGCGCCACGAGCAGACCGGCGTGCACTCTGCCGAACAGGATGGGCACCGATTCGGCGTCGGTGAAGGCACGGGTTTTCGGGAACCCGGTGGATGCGGGGTCTTTCCATCGACCGAACACGAGCCATCCGAGCAGCAACACGGCGAGGTAGTTGAGCAGCAGCGTGGAGATCGCCTCGTTCGTTCCGGCGACCACTCGCAGCACTCCGGCGATCGCCGCCCACAGCGCTGCGAACGCCATGGCCGACAGCGCCATCACGAACAGGGTGATCGCTCGCGGTGCCGACCCGTCGAGCAGGTTGGCGGCCCACATCGAACCGATCGCACCCAGCACGAGTTGACCCTCGCCGCCGATGTTGAACAGGCCGGCTCGGGCGGGCACGATCACCGCAAGGCTGGCCAGCAAGTACGGGCTGAGGCGAACCAGCACGTCGCCGAACGCAGTGGAGTCTCGTGTGACCGAGTCCCACATGGCCCGGTAGCCGTCGATCGGGTTCGACCCTTGTGTGATGAGCAGCAGCGCGAACACCACGAGCGAGGCGAACAACACCACGACGATCCGCAGGGCGGGTCGCAGCTTGGTGGGTATCAGCGGTCGGCGCGGCCCGGTTGGTTCGGCGGACGACGCGGGTGTTGTACCGGCCTGAGTCTCCGCATGGGTCTCGGCCGGCGTCGCGGAATCGAGCGCCGTGTCGGCGTCGGTGGGGACGGGTGTGGTGGTCATGCGGCTCCCAACATCAGTTGGCCGATCTGTTGCCGATCGGTCTGCGACGGCTTCACCGAAGCGGCGATGTGCCCGTCGTGGAGTACGACGATTCGGTCGCACACGCCGAGCAGTTCATCGATGTCTTCGGAGATCATGAGCACGCCGACGCCTGCCTCGCATCGCTCGCGAATCATCTGGAGGCCGGTGCGTACGGTGGCGATGTCGAGCCCGCGGCTCGGGTACGCGAGCACCAGCAACTTGGCGTCGGTTGCTGCGAGCGCCCGTGCGTACAGCACGCGCTGCACGTTGCCGCCCGACAGCGTTGCCACCTCTCGGTCGAGCGCAGCGACGCTGAGCGCTTCCAGTTCCGGAAGTTGCGACACGTCTCGTTCAACTTTCGCCCAGTCGATCTTGAAGCCGCGACGCGGCAGCTTTTGGTCGATGCTGAACGTCTTGAGTACGTCGAGCCCGTTCACCACTTCGTCGGCGATGGGGTCTTCGCACATGCCCACCGCACCGGCGGCGCGTGCGGTGCGCGGGCGGTTGGCGTGAATCTTTGTTCCACCGATGTAGATCTCGCCGTAGTGGACGGTGCGCAGACCGAGCACCGCTTCGTAGAGCTCGCGTTGTCCGCTGCCGGCCACTCCGGCGACGCCGACCCATTCGCCTTGATCGACGTCGAGCTCGATGTTGCGAAGTGCGTCGCCGCCACGATCGGCCGCGACCGACAGTTCGCGGAGTCGGAGCGCCTGCTCGCCCTTGCGCACTGCGTTCGGTGCGCCGGCGATGGGCTGCACCGCCTTGCCCACCATCGCCTCGACCAACTCGTCGTCGTCGAGCGACGTTGGTGACACGGCGTCGAGGATGAGCTTGCCGCCGCGCAACACCGTCAGGCGGTCGCACGCCGCGCGGGCCTCGCGCAACTTGTGTGTGATCAGCACCACCGAGAGCCCGCGCTCGCGGAGGCCGGCAACGGTTTCGAACAGCGCATCGACCTCTTGGGGTGCGAGTGCGCTCGTGGGCTCGTCGAGGATCACCAGGCGGGCACCGGTCATCAGCACGCGGAGGATCTCCACCTGTTGCCGTTGGGCGAGGGCGAGGTTGCGCACGAGGGCTCGTGCCGGCACGTCGAGTTCGAACGTCGCGGCTGCTTCGGTGACAGCTCGTTCGGCCGCCCGCTTCGAATAGCCCCCGAGCCCGGTGGACAGTGCCACGTTCTCCGCCACGGTGAGCGCCGGGATGAGGCGCATGTCTTGGAAGACCATGCCGATTCCGAGACCTCGTGCGGTGGCGGGGGAGTCGATGACCACCTCGGCTCCGTCGACTCGAATGGTGCCGGAAACCGGATGGTTCACCCCGTAGAGCACCTTCATCAGGGTGCTCTTGCCGGCACCGTTCTCGCCGAGCAGGGCGTGCACCTCGCCGGGCGCGACCCGTAGTGCCACTTGGTCGTTGGCGACGACTGAACCGAATCGAACGGTGATGTCGGTCGCTTCGAGAATGAGCGGTGTGTCGCTCATCGCGGCGTTGGTACTAGTCATCGCTGCCTCCGTAGACCATTCGGCTCAGCGCCGAAGCCGACCGTTGTTCGACGATGGTGCGCGAGATGTGGAGATGTCGATTCAGTCGTCGTTCGGCGACCTTCTTCTCTCCGGCGAGTAGCGCCTCGAGGATCGAGAGGTGCTCGTCGATGGTCTTGCGAATGCGATCTGGTGTGAGGAAGTCGTA
>DATKCX010000217.1:0-7226 GCA_035512975.1 Ilumatobacter sp. | reverse complement strand
TTTCGGGTGACCCCGAACGTCTCGTGGGGTGCCGGCGTTTCGTATTCAGCCTCGATCTTGGCGAAGGCCTCGGCATGGGCGGCGGTCAGCCCGCTACCGCCGAACTCGGGCTTCCAGTCGATCGCGCCGTACCCGGCGTCGCACTTGCGCTGTTGCCACGCCGACAGCTCGGTGAGCATCCCCTGCTCTTGTTCGTCGGTGAGGTCGTGGAACACCGACACGTCGAGGCGGCCGACCCCCCAACGATCGACCGGGTTTCGCGGTTTGGCATTCTGGTCGAGCCACTTTCGGGCATCGGCGGCGTACTGGTCGAGCTCAGACGGGTTCATGTGCTCGGTCCTCCTCAGATCTTTGGGTGCAGTTGACGCGCTCGAGCCCCTGGCCAGCGTCTCGCCGATGATGTCAGCCAAATGGGCCGTTGTCAACTATTTATCATGATGATCATTTGAGTTAGGGTGCGGAGTGGGGAGTCCGACGGCCACGCGCCCACGAGTGGAGGAGATCACAGTTGAAGCCTGAAACGCCGACCGACAGCGACGGTCGGCTTGACGTTGGGTTAGAGGTTGGGCCCGTGCGAGTCGACTCGAATGCTCGGCGTCCCCCGAAGGCAAGCGAACGTATCGCCTCCCAGATCGTGCGCGATGTGATGGGGCGTGGGCTGCGGGCCGGAGACCGGCTACCACCGGAAGCGAAGATGGTGGAGAAGTACGGCGTCAGTCGGGCCTCGCTGCGCGAGGCGTTGAGGCTGCTCGAAGTGCAGGGTCTGCTCACCCTCAAGCCTGGGCCGGGTGGGGGGCCGGTGATCGGCGTTGTGTCGCCCTCGAACCTGGCGAGGACATCTGCCCTCTATTTTCACCTCGCCGGCGCGACGTACCAGCAGCTGCTGGCTACGCAGGCGCTGCTCGAGTCACAGTGCGCAGGCTTGGCGTGCGCCCATCCTGATCGGGAGCGTGCGCTGTCGCCGTTTCTGGAGGTTGTCGACGTTGGCGTTGTACGTGAGTATCGGGGACATACCGAAGGGTTTCACGAGGTGGTGTGGCGACTCGCGGAGAACCCGGTGCACACGTTGCTGAGCCGTGCGATCACTCACCTCGTGACCGATCACGTGGTGGCCACGATGGACCCGCTCGAGCTTCGGCTGGCGATCCTTGCGGAGCACGTTGAACTCGCGAGCGTGATCATCGCGGGCGACGCCCCGAAGGCTCAGAAGCTGATGGCGGCGCATTTCGAGGCGCAGCATGCGTACTACGCAGAGCACTGGCCGAACCGACTGCAGGAGCTGATCGAGTGGCGCTGAACTCCTCCACCAAGCTGGGCACCGGCTCGCTCTCGAATGCCGGGGTCATACTGGGCGCGACTCCGAAGGTGAGCCATGCGCGGTCATCCACCGGTAGCGTCGGTGCCATATGAGCGACGAGCGCGGTAGAGACGGGTGGCCCGCCGTACAGCCGACCCACTCCGGTGTGCCGATCGTCACCGGCCGGGAGGCGATGCGACCGCTGAAGACAGCCGAAGTGGTCGCGCGTGAGGTCGTGAACGACGTCGTTTCGCGCAATCTCGTCCCTGGCGATCGACTGCCGTCGGAAGCGCAGATGCTCAGCCAATACGGAGTGAGTCGGGAGTCGTTGCGCGAAGGGCTGCGACTGCTCGAGGTGCAGGGCCTGATCACGATCAAACGGGGGCCAGGCGGTGGGCCAATGGTGGGCGTCGTCGACGCGGCCAATATGGGCCGAGCGTCGACGTTGTACTACCACCTGGCCGGCGCCACCTACGCAGAGCTGTTCGAGACCTGGATCCTGGTCGAGTCTCTGGGCGCCGAGCGGGCGGCCCGCAACGTCAATCGAGATCATGTCTCTGAATCGATGCGCGCCTATCTGCTTGTGCAGGCCGAGGCCGACCAACACGAGCTCGACGAGTTCGTCGGTGAAATGGTCGGTTTTCACAACGTCGTTGCGGCGCTGAGCAACAACCGGGTTCTCGAACTCCTCTTGTCGAGCGTTGGCCAGATCGTCACCCACCACATCGTCGCCGGGAACGACCCGCGCGAAGTGGGCCATATCGTCGGGCCGGCCCACGCAGAAATCGCGCAGGCGATCAAGGGAGGTCACGCCCGAAAGGCGCGTGACCTGATGGAGGCACACATTCGCGACATCGCCGACTTCTACACCGTGCGAATGGGTTCGCGGCTCAACGACTACATCGACTGGCGCTAGGGATGAGCGGATAGGTCGCTGCGCTCCTTTTGATTCCGCTCATTTCCCCGTATCTCATGGCGTTGCCAACCGGGCAGGCTCGGCAAGGCCTCACCGAACCCTTCGGCTCCTAGGTCCTGGGCTCGAGACCGAGTGCTGCGGCGTGCTCGAAGACCGTAGCTCGCTGCACCTCGAGCGGCTCGTTCGACGGCCAGATCTGGTCGGCCCACAGAAGCACTTCGTCGAAGCCAGCTTCGGCGTAGGTGTCGACCACTTCGGGGTCGACACCGGTGATGCGGACGGTGACCCGGAAGGGTTCGTCCGCACGGTCGGTAGCGGCGCGTCGGCTCAACACCTCGGTTCGGAGCCGCACTGCTTCGTCGAACGGCGGCGTTCCCGACGCGAACCATCCGTCGCCGAGCACCGCAGCGCGCTGTAGGGCGCGTTCGACGTTGCCGCCAAGCATCAGCGGTACCGGTGTCGGCCGGTTGCACACCTGCACTCCGGCGATGTCGAAATGCCGACCAGAGTGTCGGATTTCGCCGCCGGCACACGCGAGTCGCAACACTTCGACACCTTCTTCGAATCGCGACACCCGCTCGCCGAACGGTACGTCGAGGGCATCGAACTCTTCACGCAGCCAGCCGAAGCCCAACCCGAGCAGGAACCTCCCGGCAGACAGGTCCTGCAGTGTGCAGATCGATCGGGCGACTGCCAACGGGTGTCGCAATGGAAGCACGAAGATGCCCGTGGCCAACTCGATGCCGGTCGTAACGGCTGCCACGGCAGCGAACTGCACCAGCGGGTCGACGAGTTCTGTGTCGGGCCTGACGATTGGCCCGGTGTGATGCTGCACGCCCGGCTGCTGCGTGGTCGGGTGCTCGGTCTCGTAGCCGAGCGGCACCAGGACGTGTTCACCGAGCCACAGGGAGGAGAAACCGGCCGCGTCGGCGGCACGGCCGAGTTCCACGAACTCGGTGGGATGGACGTCGTATGCGGTGAGGCCAATCTTCATGTCGCTCGGCCTCAGAGGATGACGCCGCGAGTGCGGAAATCGGCGATGGCGCTGTCGTCGTAGCCCTGCGCGGCGAGCACAGCGTCGGTGTCGGCACCGAGCCCCGGGGCCTTGCCGAGCGTTGGTGCTTCGCCGTCAAACTGGGCTGGAGCGGGTACGAGTACGATCACGCCGTCCCCTTCGTGTTCGATCGATTGCACGTAGCCGTTCGCTTGGGCTTGGCGGTCGTGGCGAACTCGCCCGGCCGGCAGCATCACGTCCCACTGCCCATCGAGGGTGGACAGCAGCGCCTCCCAATATGCGAGAGGGTGCTGCGCGAACAAGTCGTCGAGCACCCTGATGAGGTCTGGAGCGTTGGCTCCCCGGGCCTCGGAGTCGGTGAAACGCTCGTCGGCGAGCAGATCGAGTCGATCGGTGGCGACGCAGAACTCGGGCCAATACCGGTCGGACTGGAGGAATGCCAGCGCCACGATGTGGCCGTCGCTGGTGCGATAGGCGTTGACGAGCGGGTTGGGCGAGTCGAAGTGGTGTTGGTGGGGCAGCGACTCGACATCGAGCACGCTCGTGCCCGAGATCGTCATGCCCATCGCCCACAGACCGGCCGACATCAGCGACACGTCGACCAGCACGCCCTCTCCGGTGCGTTCTCGCTGGAACAGCGCTGCCGCGATGCCGCCGGCGAGCCCTACACCGGCCTGCAGGTCGCCAAAGCCTGGGCCAGGCATGGTCAACGGGATGTCGATGCCGGGCGGAGTGACGCCGATGGCTGCGCCTGAACGACCCCAGTACGAGATGCCGTCGAATCCTCCGCGCTCGGAAAGATCGCCGCGGGGGCCCTGCGCACTGGCGCGGGCGTACACGATCGCCGGGTTGCGGCACATGATGTCTTCGGGCTCGATGCCCAGTTTGCGACGCGCAGCGGGGAGAAAGTTCGTGATGAACACGTCTGACTCGTCGACGAGGCGCATCAGAATCTCTTTGCCCTCGGCGGTGGCGATGTTGAGCGCGATGGCGCGCTTGCCGCGGTTGGCGACCTCCCACAGGTGCGACACCCCGTTCACCGAGGAGGGCACACCCCATGCCGAGGTGAGTCGGCCGGGATCCCCACCGGTGGGATGTTCGATCTTGAGCACGTCGGCACCCCAATCGGACAAGATCGCAGCGGCCGACGGAGCGAACGCATAGATGGCTGCCTCGAGGACGCGAACCCCTTGCAGTGGTTTACTCATGGCTCTGACTCCCCAAGTCGACGACGAATTATCCTGACAAGATATCATCATGATGATTATGCATCTTCGGTCGCTTGTCAACCTCAGGCGGCTCGAAGTTGCGTTGGGTGCTGGGGATTGCCCGAACGGTCCGATGTGACGCTTGACACGTTCGAAATTATCTGATTATCATCATGATCAATACACGGCTGGGAGGGTCGTGTCGATGGGGAGCCGTCTTGTGATGGAGGCCAGCTGGCCGCCGAACCGAGCGACACGTCATCGGGGCTCCCGCGACGCCACTGACCGAGGAACCGTCACCGGACGGGGACCGGGTACGACACCATGAGGGGAAAAACACCGTGCGTTCACACCGCTATCTGAAGCCACTATCAGTCCTTGTCGGAATTTCGCTGGTCGCCGCTGCGTGCGGGGGTGACGACGACGAGACCAGCGACACCACCGCCGCAACGACAGCCGAAACGACTGCCGCAACGACGGCTGAAACGACTGCCGAGACGACAGCTGACACCACCGCCGACACGACGGAGGACACGACAGCCGACACAGAAGACACGACAGAAGACACGACCGAAGACACGACAGAAGACACGACCGAAGACACGACCGAAGACACGACCGGTGACACGACCGGTGACACCGGTGACTATGACGCCGCAATGGCCGCTCTGGTCGAGGCCGCCACGGCAGAAGGCGAGTGCACGATCTACTCGAGTCAGGCACTCGACAACCTGAACGCCTTCGCCGCCGCCTTCCAGGACAAGTATCCAGGCATCTCGGTGGAGGCGATTCGCCTCACAGACGGCGAAAGCCTTCCCCGTCTCGAGACCGAGTTGTCGACCAACACCGCTGGGGCCGACTTCGCGGTCATCGCGTCGCTTGGCTGGGCCATCGAACACGCCGCCGCCGGCGACTTCGTCGATCCGACCGCGAGCCCCGAGATCAGCGGTCTCGGCGAATACAACGCCGAACAGTACGTCCACGAGAACTACTTCGAGGTCGGCGCTGCCGTACTCACGTTCGCATGGAACACCGATCTGGTTCCCGAAGGCCTCACCGACATGACTGACCTCCTCGATCCCGAACTCGGAGGCGGAAAGATCGGCATCATCGACACCGCCGTCGCGCCAGTCATTGTGGACTACTGGCTGTGGCTCGAGGAGTCGTTCGGCACCGACTTCATCGAAGGTCTTGCAGCGCAGGAGCCGCGCATCTACCCGAGCGCGCTGCCGATCGGTGAGGCGCTCATCTCTGGTGAGATCTTCGCTTCGGCGTATGCGGCGCCGGCGCAGCTGGTGCCTGCTGCCGCCGACGGTGCGCCGGTCGACTTCGGTATCTCGCCCAAGGGGGCCTGGGGCGCGAAGGTCTTCGGGCTCATTCCTCGCACAGCCGACAACCCGGCTTGTGCAGCCCTGCTTGGTAACTTCATGGTCACCGCCGAAGGCCAAGAGTTGATCGCGGGCGTGTCGGGTACCGTCATCGAAGGGGTCCCGGGAAGCCTGATCACCAACGACAAGGTGCGCGATCAAGACCTCGAGGCAACAGCCCCCGGGCCAGCTGCCGAGTACACCGCTCGCTGGGACGAACTGTTCCGCTAATCACCAGTCCCCCACAGGGTCGGCCCGGTATCGCCGGGCCGACCTCGGGGGCGTCGTCGCGAGAGGCTTGGCAACATGACACGAGTACGCATTGATGAGCTGACGAAGCACTTCGCCGGCAAACCGCCGACCACGGCGATGGACCAGTTGAGCCTCGAGATCGAGGACGGCGAGTTCGTCGTTCTGCTCGGTCCGAGCGGGTGCGGCAAGACGACAACGCTGCGTTGTCTCGCCGGGCTCGAGACACCCGATTCGGGCAGGATCCGTTTCGGCGATGCCGACGTGTTCGACTCGTCCCGTCGGATCAACCTGAGCCCCGACAAGCGCAGCATCGGGATGGTGTTCCAGTCGTACGCGCTGTGGCCGCACATGACAGTGCGCAAGAACATCGCCTACCCCATCAAGGCCCGCAAGTTGGCCGGTGTCGCTCAGAACTGGGTGGAGGAGACGGCGGCACTCGTGGACACCGGTCACCTGCTCGATCGTTACCCCGCCCAGCTCAGCGGTGGCCAGCAGCAACGAGTGGCCCTCGCCCGCGGAATCGTCGCGCGGCCAGATGTCGTGTTGTTCGACGAACCGCTGAGCAACCTCGATGCTCGGCTGCGTGACTCGGTGCGGGCGCAGCTTCACGAGTTGCACGACAGGTTGCGATTCAGCGCTGTGTTCGTCACTCACGATCAGACCGAGGCACTGGCGCTCGCCGACCGAGTGGTGATCATGAAGGCTGGTCGTTTCGAGCAGGTCGGCAGTCCCCAAGACATCTTCGAATCGCCGGCAACCGAGTACGTCGCAGACTTCATCGGCATGTCGAACTGCCTGCCACTACTCCGGAGCGGCGACGGTTGGACGCTCGACGGTGCCGAAGTGAACGGCACGTTCGATGTTCCTCGCGAGCTCCAAGAGATCCACGTCCGTGTGCGCCCGGAAGACCTGCAACTCGCGCCACGCGGCGCGGTCGCGGACCCTGCCGCTGTCACCGGGCCGGCAACCGTGGTGGTCTCGCAGTTCGGCGGTCGTCAGATGGATGTGATCGTGCGAACTGGCGAACACAGAATGCAGGCGCGCGTGTCGAGCCGGTCGCACGACCGGTGGGGCCAGTCGTTGCAGCCCGACGACGAGGTCGTGTTCGCGTTCGATTCGCACGCTGCATTGCTGTTCACAGTGGACGGTCAGCGGATCGATGCCAGCGGGG
>DATKCX010000216.1:0-4026 GCA_035512975.1 Ilumatobacter sp. | reverse complement strand
ACAACCTGTTGGAGCCGACGCGTGGGTCGACGGTTGCAATCGACTGGAGTTACGGGCACGCCGGTGCCATCGGCAGCGATCTCGGGCAACTGTTGATCGGCCGAATCGAGCGTGGCGGTCACGATCCCGAGGAGTTGGGCGCAATCTTGACGACCATCCGGCCTGCGTTCCTCGAAGGGCTCGAGAGCGAAGGGTGCACGGCCACCGAGGCCGACGTCGACCTTGCGCTGGAGACCCACGTCGCCGCGCGCTCGGTGTTTTCCGCAATCAATGTGGATCACCGGCCCGACTTGTGCGGCGACGAGTTTCGCGACCTGCTGTCGAGACGTGCGGCCATGGCTCGTTTCTGTCTCGACATGATCCTGCACTGATCCGCACGCAGCGGTTTTGCTGGGTAGCGTCAAGCGGGCCATGACCCAGTTGCCCCGCTATCGGTTTGCCCCTTCTCCCACCGGCTTCTTCCACGTTGGCGGAGCGCGTACTGCGCTGATGAACTGGGCGCTCGCCCGGCGTCAGGGTGGCACGTTCGTGCTGCGCATCGAAGACACCGACGAGGCTCGCAACAAGCCGGAGTGGACCGACGGAATCATCTCCGCGCTCGCATGGCTGGGTATCAACTCCGACGACCCGCACTTCGAAGGTCCGCTGTTCCAAAGCGACTTCGTCGGTGAGCACCTGGCAGCCGCGCAACGGCTGTTCGAATCGGGCCACGCGTACTACTGCGACATGACGCCAGAGGACATTCAGGCGCGGGCGAAATCGGAAGGCGTCAACGGTTACGGCGGCTGGTCACGCGATCTTGGGATCGGCCCGGGCCCCGGGCGAGCGCTCAGGTTCCGTGTTCCCGCAGGCTCCACCGTCGTGGTCGACCTGGTCCGTGGCGATGTCACCTTCGACCATGCCGTCATCGAAGACTTCGTGTTGGTGCGCGGCAACGGCACCCCGGTTTTCAACCTGGCCAACGTGGTCGACGACATCACCATGCGCATCAGTCACGTGGTTCGGGCCGAAGAGCACCTGCCGAACACACCCAAACAACAGATGATCTGGAACGCGCTCGGCCACGCGCCGCCAGTGTGGGCACACGTGCCCGTGCTGGTGAACGAGCAGCGAAAGAAGCTCTCGAAGCGGCGTGACAAGGTCGCCCTCGAGATGTATCGGGATGAGGGCTACCTGGCTCCTGCCATGGTCAACTACCTCATGACGCTCGGCTGGTCGCCAGGCGTTGCGTCGGCCGACGGCTCGGAGATCATCGGATGGGACCAGATCGAGGAGGCCTTCCGCCTCGAGGATGTGAACCTGTCGCCGGCGTTCTTCGACGTCAAGAAGCTGGTGGCCTTCAATAAGGAGTACACGCGGCAGCTCACCCCGTCGGAATTCGCGGAGGCCTGTGACCCGTTCCTTCCCGACCATTGGGACCGAGCCCGATTCCGCCAGATCGCTCCATTCATCCAAGAACGGTTGCCGGTGTTGTCCGACGCACCGGCATGGGTGGGTTTCCTGTTTGTCGACAACCCCGATATGGACGACGAGGCGTGGGACAAGACGATGTCGAGCGAGTTCGCGCAGCCCCTGCTGATCGACACGATCTCCCGATACTCAGCGCTCGACGAGGGTGACTGGTATGCGGAGTCGTTGAAGGCCACGCTGGAAGACATCATGGCTCGATACGACCTGAAGTTGGGCAAGGCTCAGGCACCCGTTCGCGTCGCGGTGAGCGGTCAGACCGTTGGCCCTCCGCTGTTCGAGGCGCTCGAGGTGCTCGGCCGGGCCGAAACTCTGCACCGACTGAAGGTCGCAGTTGACCGAATCGCCGGCTGACGTCGAGCCGGGCGGTTCGGATCAGCCAACTGAACCGGCGTCGGGCCGTTCGTTCAGCTGGTTGTCTGGACGCAAGTTTGCGGCGCTGATCGTGCTGTGTGCTGCGTTCTACTACGCCGTCAATCTCGTCCTCGTGATGGCGGCGGCGCGTTCGGACGACACGCGCCAGGTTGATGCGATCGTGGTGCTGGGTGCCGCCCAGTACGACGGCCGCCCGTCACCGCAATTGGCTGCCAGGCTCGATCACGCATTGGAACTCTGGGAACGCGATGTTGCCGACTATGTGATGGTGACCGGCGGAAAGTTGGAAGGCGACCGGTTCACCGAGGCAGAAACGTCGCGTCGCTACCTGGTCGACGCGGGGGTGCCCGAAGAAGCGATCCTGATGGAAGATGCCGGACGCAACACGTTCGACTCGTTGGAAGCGGCAGCACACATCCTTCTCGCCGACGAGCTCGACGAGGTGCTGTTGGTGACCGATCCGTTCCACACCAAGCGATCAGAGCTGATCGCTCAGGAGGTTGGTCTCGAAGCGTGGTCATCGCCAACGCCGACCAGCGTGGTGGGGCCATGGACCTCCGCGCGCCGGCAAATGCTGGAAGCAGCAGGGATTTCGGTCGGACGTGTGATTGGGTTCGAACGACTGAGTGGGCTGACGGGCTAGGGCCGATACAATCAGCGATCGCTCCAATGGGGTGTGGTGTAATTGGCAACACGAGAGTTTCTGGTTCTCTTATTCAAGGTTCGATTCCTTGCACCCCAACCACTCGGCCAGCTCTCGCAGCTGTCCGTTTGACACACACAGCACTACAAGATCAGTCATACAGCGTTCGGCGGTAACGTCGGGCACGTAGCTTGGCCCGTTCGTCTAGAGGCCTAGGACACCACCCTCTCAAGGTGGCGGCACGGGTTCGAATCCCGTACGGGCTACCAATGAAGTACCAGGTCAGAGGCCCTCTCCGGAGGGCCTCTCGCCATTTCCGGGTGGGGCTGCTACTCCTTTGCTACTCTTCGGTTTTCTGGGAGGTGTCATGAAGGGTCACATCCGCAAGCGAGGCGACGCCTGGGAGCTACGGGTGTATGTCGGCGCCGACGCCGTCACCGGGAAGAAGCGCTACGCCACC
Organism: Ilumatobacter sp.; assembly: GCA_035512975.1. GTDB lineage: Bacteria > Actinomycetota > Acidimicrobiia > Acidimicrobiales > Ilumatobacteraceae > Ilumatobacter. The sequence goes on along the minus strand of DATKCX010000216.1, from coordinate 1,081 downwards.
AAGACCATTCGTGGCGGCAAGCGTGACGCTGAGCGGGCGCTGGTCGAACTCGCGGCGGACGCCCAACGCGGAAAGCTGTCCCGTACGAACACAACGGTGGCCGAGCTGCTCGACGCGTGGTTCGACCAGGCGTCGCAGGACTTCTCGCCGAAGACGGTAGTCGAGACTCGGGGATTCATCGATCGCAACCTGAAGCCGGCCGTCGGCACGGTTCCGTTGACTCGTCTCAAGGCTGCCGACCTCGACCGCTACTACACGCGGTTGCTGAAGAACGGTGGCCAGGCCGGCCAGCCGCTTTCTCCGGCGACGATCCGACGCATTCATGGCATCCTGCGCCGCGCACTTCAGCAAGCGGTTCGCTGGGGATGGATCGGCGCGAACCCGGCCGCATCGGCCAGCCCCCCACGAGTCAACCCACCCGAGATCCGGCCGCCGCGCCCCGATGAGGTAGCGGAGCTGTTCCGTGCCGTCGGAGATGACCCCGAATTCGCCGCCTACTTGATGCTGTCAGCGACCTCCGGTGCCCGCCGAAGCGAAGTGATCGCGCTCCGCTGGACCGACATCGACCTTGAGCACGCATCGATGACGATTCGCAGGGCGATCGTCGTGGGCCCGGATGGACTCGTCGAGAAGGACACCAAGACGCACTCGGTGCGCCGAGTCGCGCTCGACGGAGGAACTGTCCAGATGCTCGCCGCCTATCGCGACTACATCCACACCCGCGCCGACCAGTGTCGCGTCGAGCTGCGGCCAGACTGCCTCGTGTTCGCGACTGACGTCGAGATGCTCACGCCGTGCTACCCAGACTCCGTTTCGCGACGATTCAGACGCGCATGCGAGCGCGCCGGCGTCGAAGGGGTTCGCCTTCATGACCTCCGGCACTACGTCGCAACGCGCCTCCTGTCCGCCGGCGTCGACGTGCGCACTGTTGCGGGCCGACTCGGTCACCGAGACGCCGCGACGACCCTCAACGTCTACTCGCACTTCGTGCCCGAGGCCGATCGTCAAGCCGCCGAAATCCTCGGTGGGCTTCATGTGATCTCGCCGCCGGAGTGACGCCCTTGTGCGGTCGGGGCGGTCG
>DATKCX010000215.1:0-2497 GCA_035512975.1 Ilumatobacter sp. | reverse complement strand
CACCGCCATGGGTGGAAGGTGTACCCAACCGGCAGGCTGAATGCCAACTCGGTGCTTGACCAACGTGCCGGTTCGGTCGTCTACGTTGAGCGCATGGGTCACGCACATCCCGCTCCGGGCATCTCGATCGACTACTTCACGGCGGCCACGTTCGAGGTGTGGCCAGATCTCGGTCACTACCCCCATCTCATCGAACAGCAGCGATTCATCGACCGAGTCGTGGCATTCGACACCGCCATCGCCTGACGCCATCTACTTGCACCGTCGCCTGGCTGCATCCACTGGCACCGGCATCGAGTTGGGCCGGTACGGTCGTGCGATGACCGAGCCCGCGAAGACGTTCACTCAGGCACCAATCGGCGATCTCTCGACGTTCAGCGAGACGCCGTTCGACCACGGTGGATCGTCGTACCAGGTGTTTCGCAAAGGCTCTGGCCCGGCCGTCTTGGTGATCACGGAAATGCCCGGCATCTCCCCCATGGTGCTCGGGTTCGCCGACCGTGTTGTGGCCCTCGGTTGCACGGCTGTGCTGCCCGACCTGTTTGGCACTGCCGGCAGAGACCCCCTCGCGGGCAACAAGGTCGTCGGTCAGCTGCGATCGTTCGGGACGGTTCTCGGCACCTGCATTCGACGAGACTTCACAGCGCTCGCGGCCGGCAAGTCATCACCAGTCGTCGACTGGTTGCGAGCCCTCGCGCACCACGAACACGCCGAGTGCGGCGGGCCGGGCGTCGGCGTGGTGGGCATGTGTTTCACGGGCGGGTTCGCGCTGGCGATGGCGGTCGACGACGTGGTGCTCGCCCCGGTGCTCTCACAGCCGTCATTGCCGTTCCCGATCTCGAAGAAGCACAAGGCGTCGATCGACACATCACCCGCGGACATCGACATCGTCGCTGGCCGCTGCGCCAACGACGGGCTCAAGGTGATCGGTCTGCGATTCGACGGCGATCCGTATGTGCCAAAGGAGCGGTTTCGGTACCTCGAACAGAAGCTCGGCTCGGGGTTCGTCGCGGTGGAACTCGCACAGTCTGACGGCAACCCATCCGGTCCCCTGCCCCACCGACACTCGGTGCTCACCGGCGACCTCATCGACGAGCCGGGTGAACGCACGCGCGACGCGCTCGATCAAGTCTTGAACTTGCTCGAGACCAAGCTGCTCCCCGGCGCATCCGGCACCTGACACCAGGCATTCCAACCGTGGCATCGCCCAACGGGTATTCACCGGTCACCAAGGTCTTGCACTGGCTGACCGTTCTGGCACTTGCCGCCCAGTTCACCGTGGGCTATCTGCTCGATGCAGGCGAAAGTGGGCGCGGTCGAGGCCGCGGGCGCGGTGGCGAATCGGGACGCGGCCGCGGGCGCGGTGGCGACCTCGATCCGTTCGGTGACAACGAGTTGTTGACCGTCCACGTCGTGCTGGGCGTGTCGATCCTCGTCCTCGCTGTGATTCGACTGTTGTGGCGCTGGCGGTCGACCCTGCCGCCGTGGGCACCCCAGCTATCCAAGGCCGAGCGAGTTTGGGCTCACTGGACCGAACGGCTGCTCTACCTCTGCCTGATCGCCATCCCATCGACCGGACTGTGGTTGGTGTCCGTCAACGACGACGCGGTCGCCGCCCACGTCGCCAGCCACATCCTGTTCTTCGTCGCCCTCGCCGCCCACCTCGGCCTGATCCTCAAGCACCAGCTGATCAAGCGAGATCATCTCTTGAGGCGAATGCTCTGAACATGGACAAAGTGGCCCGGATACCAACGTCCAGACGATGTCAGGGTCGAGCGCGGTGACGGCGGTCGCTACCTCGTCGGCCGTTTGGCGGTCCCGATCGGTGGTGGCAGCCAGCGGCCATCTGTCGCTTCGGCGCGTGGTTCCCATAGACGGAGATCGACGTAGAAGGGTCCTGCGGGAACCGGGAGCCAGTTCTCGGGGTGGTCGGGTCGGTCGTGTTGAAGCAGGATGGTGGCCATTTCTCCGGCTCTGTGCGTCAGCCCATCGGTGCTCGATCCGACTGCATAGCGGTCGATTTCGTTGGGGTAGAGGAGGCCCGTGTCCGTCGGGTACACCGTGAGCGACCAGTGTCCATCGACGGGCGGTAGTGACTCGAAGTTCAATGAGTAGCAACCGGCTGCCCCGTTGAGCGGATTGCCCGTGGCGTCGTCGAAGGTGACGAAGAACTTCTTCTCGGCGGCGACGTTCCCGCCCGTGCCAACGAAGTTTTGGATGGCGCGGCGCAAGTAGGCGAACCCGATCTCACCCACCGTTGCCGTGTTCCAGCCAGTCGGCCCGCGGGCGCCGACTTGTGCTCGTGAACGCGAGATCACGTCCATCGCGTCGTGGAAGCCGGCGTTGATGCTGGCAAGCGACACCGGGTCGAGGGAGCCCGGATCGAAGGGGTCGAGCGCCCCAATGCCGATCGAGCGGAACCGCTGCACGTAGGCCTCCTCCTGCGTGGGGTGGCCGTTGTGCCGAAGCGTCCAATCGAGCGCCCGGAAGAACGGAA
>DATKCX010000214.1:0-9286 GCA_035512975.1 Ilumatobacter sp. | reverse complement strand
GGAACGACCTTCGCGGCGAGGCATCTTCGGAGTCGGGCGCTCTGCCGGTGCGGGAGCTGGCGCGGCCAACGATGTGGCACCCGTGCCGTAGTTCGCAGCTGCGATCGCTTCGACGTTCGGGGCGCTGATGTCACCGTCGAGCCCCACGAGGCGCATCATCTTGCGAGCGTCTTTCAACTGATCCGACGCCAGCATCGAGATGACCAGCCCGTTGGCACCGGCGCGAGCGGTGCGGCCCGAACGGTGCGTGTAGTCCTTGTGATCTGCCGGTGGGTCGTAGTGAATGACCGAAGCGACGCCGTCGACGTGAATGCCGCGGGCGGCAACGTCGGTGGCAACGAGTGCGTGAACCCGCGACTTGGTGAAGTTGTCGAGCGCACGGTTGCGCTGGCTCTGGCTGAGGCCGCCGTGAATCGGTGCAGCTTCGATACCGAGACGACCGAGCTGCTTCGCAAGACGGTCGGCACCGTGGCGGGTACGAGTGAAGATGATCGACGGCCAAGCGACCTTGACGACTTCTGAGATGAGGTCGTTGCGGTCGTTCTTGTCGAGCTTCCAGAACACATGGTCGGCAGCCTTGATGTCGGGGGTTGCCTCGCCGACCTCATGGCGCACCGGGTTGCGCTGGTACTGCTTCGTGAGGTTGGCGATGTCGCCGTCGAGGGTGGCCGAGAACAAGACGGTCTGGCGGTCTTTGTTCGTCTGGTCGAGGAGACGCTTCACCGACGGCATGAAGCCCATGTCGGCCATGCGGTCGGCCTCGTCGAGCACGACGAAGCGCACCGCTGAGAGATTGACGTCGCGACGCTCGATGAGGTCTTCCAGCCGGCCGGGGCAGGCGACGAGCACGTCGATACCGCGACGCAGTGCGCTGACCTGGCCGCCGTAGCCGACGCCACCGTAGACGGCGTCGATGCGCAGGCTGCCGGAGAACGAGCGGAGCTCGGTGGCGATCTGCTCGGCCAGCTCGCGGGTGGGGGCGAGAATCAACGCGGCAGGCTTGCGAGGCTCGCTGCGTCCGTGAGCATGCACGCTGGCGACCAGCGGCACGCCGAAGGCGAGGGTCTTGCCCGAGCCGGTGGGCGCACGACCGCACACGTCGCGGCCAGCCAAGGCGTCGGCAATGGTGACGGCCTGGATCTCGAACGGATGGGTGATGCCGCGGCGGGCGAGTGCATCGGAGATGAATGAGGGAACGCCGAGTTCGGCGAAGGTGACCGATGCGACGGCGGGGAGGCCGTCGAGTTCGGGCGTGCCGATAGGCGTATCGGTAGACATGAGTGACATGGTCGTTGACCAAATGCTTTCTTGACCGCGCTACTGAGCGGCCATTCAGTGGGTTCGGGGGAATGTGTTGTGGTTCACGTTGACAAGAAGAACCACATCCGTCTGCGAACCCACCGGAAGTTTTCACGTCCAGCGAAGCGGCAACCCTACCTGTGCTCGCAACGAATCGCTCGTGCAGACAACTCGATTGTGACCGACGTCACAAGCGTGCCGAGCGCGCCAATCCAGGGCATGATGGTGCCCACAACGACGTCGGCCCGGGGGAATCCATGAAACTGATCACTGCAGTCATCAAGCCGTTCAAACTCGACGAGGTGAAAGACGCGCTCAAATCTGCCGGCGTCACCGGCATCACCAGCGCCGAGGTGCGCGGGTTCGGCCGCCAAGGCGGGCACACCGAGACCTATCGCGGAGCCGAGTACAGGATCGACTTCGTGCCCAAGGTGCGCATCGAAATCGTCATCGACGAAGCGCGCGTCGACCAGATCGTCGACGTCATCGCGAAGTCAGCGTCCACCGGCAAAATCGGCGACGGCAAGATCTGGGTCACCGACGTCGGTCGGATCGTCCGCATTCGCACCGGCGAAGAAGGCCCCGACGCCATCTAGCGACAAAAAGGGGTCAGACCACTTCATGTCGCGTAAGTTTGGCGAATGACCGACACCGCGGTGCCCGCCGCCAAGCCTGCTCGTTGGACGGCTCAGTGGAAAGAGTTGTACGCCGAGGTCATCACGACAGGGCTGTGTACCGGTTGCGCAGGATGCGTGGTCACTTGCCCGCATGACGTGATCGGGTACGAGCACGAAGAGGGTAAGTACATCCCGTTCCATCTCGAAGAAGAGTTGGGGCTCGACAACTGCATTCACGGTGAAAAGGGATGCACCACGTGCACCCGGGCGTGCCCTCGGTTCCAGGCGTGGGAGCCTTCGGCCGACATGCATCTGTTCGGCCGAACCCGCGAACCCGATGAGATGGCTGGTATCTGGCGGCAGCTGTACCTCACCCGCGCCTCTGACGAGATGGTCCACAAGATGGGCCAAGACGGTGGGCTCGTGTCGGCGATGCTGATCTGGCTCCGCGAGCACGACTACATCGACGCTGCGCTGGTGTCTGGGGTGGAAGACGACGACGCCTGGAAAGCGAAGCCGGCAGTGGTAGTGACCAACGACGAGATCCTGGCCACCGCCGGGTCGCGTTATACGTATTGCGCGAATCCGCTCGCTTTGCCTGAAGCGAAAGAGCGTGGTCTCGACCGGTTGGCGTTGGTGGGCATGGGTTGCCAGACGTCGTCGCCGCCGATCATGTGGGACCGCAAAGCCGGCAAGGTGTCCAAGCCGTTCCAGTTCAACATCGGGCTGCTGTGTTCCAAGACGTTCGACGATGCGATCTTCACGGAGTTGTTCGAAGCGAAGTACGGCCTCGCCAAGCAAGACATGGTGAAGATGAACATCAAAGGTGTCTTCCAGATCTGGATGAAAGACGGCTCCTATCACGAGATCGATCTGAAGGAATGCCACGCCTGGACCAGGCAGGGTTGCAAGCATTGCCCCGATTTCGCGGCCGAGCACGCCGATGTTTCGACCGGTGGCATCGGTGAAGACAACGATTGGACGCTCACCATCGTTCGCACCGAACTGGGCGAAGAAGTGATCGAGAGAATGATCGCCGACGGATCGATCATTGCCCGCCCAGCTCAGACCGACGAGACCGCCATGCGGCTGCTGCGGTTGTTGTCGATCGTCAGCCGCCGCCGTTGGCCCGAGACCGCCGACCCCAACCCGGCCATCGGCGTCCCACCCCCCAAGAAAAAGGCACCAGCACCCGACCCCACCCCGGCCTGACGACTAGTCGCGGGGGCGGCTGCCTCGGTGACCGGGTTTGCCGCCGTCGCGACGCTGACCGCCTTGATAACCGCCCGACTCGCTGTCTCTGCGGGGCGGGCGCTGGTCGCCGCTTTCGACGAAGCGGCGGGCTTCGGCGTCTTTACCTCGCACTTGCGCTTTGCGCATCTTGCGCACCACGTCGTCGACTGAACTCTCGGGTACGCCGACGACTGAGTAGAAGTCAGCGATCCGGATCGGGCCGATGTCGCTGCCCGACAGGCCGGTCTCGTTCGCGATCGCACCGACCAAGTCACCGGGACGTACACCGGCCTTGCGACCGACGTTGATGTACACGTGCCCCGTCTCGCCGGCCGAACGGTGCTGACGCTCGCCACGGTCGCCGCCACGATCGAACTTGCCCTTGTCGAACTTGCCCTTGCCGCCCTTGTCGAACTTGCGGTCGTTGCCCCGATCATTGTTGCGGTCTCCCATGTCGGGGATGTCCGGCTCGTCGAGGGTGGCACCACGAGCCTCGTGCACCAACTTGATGGCGGCGAGCGCGATGATGCGCGGGTCGTCGCCGGCGAACGCGTTGAACACGTCGTAGTAGTCGTCGAGGTCGTCGCTGGCCATCGCCTCGGCGAGCGCTTCGGTGGTGAGTTCGATCTGCTTGGTGCGCAGGTCGGCAACCGTGGGCACTTTGCCAACGGCGATCGATGCGCCCATGAGCCGCTCGATGTTGCCGATCTGACGCCGTTCGCGCGGCTCGGCGAGCGTGATCGCCACACCTTCACGCCCGGCACGGCCGACGCGGCCGATACGGTGCACATAGCTTTCGGCGGCGGCAGGCACGTCGAAGTTGACCACGTGCGACAACGTGTCGACGTCGAGCCCGCGAGCCGCCACGTCGGTGGCAATCAGCAGTTCGGCGGTGCCGTCACGCAGGCGGGCCATCACCCGGTCGCGCTGGGTTTGGTCCATGCCACCGTGCAGCGCCTCGGCTCGGTACCCGCGGCCGTTCATGGTGACGGTGAGTTCGTCCACCTCGTGCCGCGTGCGACAGAACACGATGGTCGACGTGGGCGACTCGATGTCGAGCACGCGTCCGAGGGCCGACGACTTGTGGGCACGCTGCACGAAGTAGACGGTCTGACGGATGAGTCCTTTGCCCGACTCGGTCTGACCGGAACCGATCTCGATGCGCAGCGGATTGTTCTGGTATTTGCGAGCGATGCCGGTGATGCGCTTGGGCATGGTGGCCGAGAAGAGCACGGTTTGACGGGTTTCTGGCGTGGCCTCGAGAATCGCTTCGATGTCTTCCGAGAAACCCATGTCGAGCATTTCGTCGGCTTCGTCGAGGACGACGGTGTTGATCTGGTCGAGGTCGAGCGATCCGCGTTTGATGTGATCATGAGCGCGGCCTGGGGTGGCCACGATGACGTGAACCCCCCGCTCGAGCTCCTTGAACTGGCGGAAGATCGGCTGACCGCCGAACACCGGCAGCACCTTGATGCCGAGGCCCTGACCGTATTTGAACATCGCCTCGCTCACCTGCACGGCGAGCTCACGCGTGGGAACCAGCACGAGCGCGGTGGGCACCGCCGGTGCGTGCTTGCCGATACCATCGAGGATCGGCAACGCGAACGCCGCCGTCTTGCCAGTGCCCGTTGCTGCCTGACCGAGCAGGTCGCGGCCCTGCAGCAGAACCGGGATCGCTTCACGTTGAATGGGGGTGGGCTCTTCGTAACCGAGGCCCTCGAGCGCTTTCAGGAGTTCGTCGCCGAGGCCGAGCGCGGCGAAGCCGACCGGTTCGTCGTCTTCTTCCACCGAGACCGCCAAGTTCTCGTATTCGTCATGGCCGTTGTCGTCGTTCTCGTCGTCGTCGTTCTCGTCGCCGTCGATGACTTCGGCGTCGCTGTAATCGGGAGCGTCGTCGGAGATTATGTCACTGCTCTGCACTGACTGTGCGGCAGGATCAAGTGAATCGTCGTGCGGCACGTCCTGGGGTACGTCGTCGTGCGGAGTGCCGTCGTCGGTCATGCCGCTAGTCTCGCCGCAAACCGACCGATTCGCGCGAGCTGCAGGTGCAACGATTCAGTAGCCGTTCTTGTGGACCTTGGTCGGCGTCATCTGCACGATGACGCGCTCGCTCTCGATCTCGCCGGGGTACGTGTCGACACCCATGTACTTCGACGCCAGCGAGTCGATGTGGGCCTTCGCATCGGGGCCGGTGATCGTGGCGGTGGCTGTGCCGCGAGCCTCCACGAACTGGTAGGGATTGTCGACATTGAACACGGTGATCGTGACGCGCGGATCCCGCTCGAGGTCACGGAACTTGGCGCGATGCACCTCGGTGTTGAACACCAGATGATCCTCGTCTGAGTCGATCCACATGATGTGGGTACGCGGTTGGCCGTCGGCGGCCAAGGTGGTGAGAGCCGCGAAGTTCTTGCCGGTTGCGAGTGCTTTGAGGTCAGCGTCGAGCGTCATGGCCTAGCGCAACCACACGGTCCCCTCGGCTATTCCGCGGCCGGAGACAGCGAGTTCAGCCGGTTCGGCAGGCAGCGAGGGCCGCCTCGAAGGCGTCCATCTCTTCCGCGCCGGACGTGTCGGTGGTGTTGCCCTGCTCGTACTGGTCGGCGAGCTCAGCGAACCGGTCGAGATCTTCGCCTTCGTACTTGTCGACCTCGGCGCGCATGCATTCCTTCTCGGTTTCGCTGACGCCTTGCAGCGAGTCGATCACTTCGATGGCGAGCTCGTTGGCGGGCGGTGCCGAAGCACCACAGGCCGCGAGCACGCCGGTAGAAACGATCACGGCAGCGAGAACAGAACGCACTTTCACAGTGGACTGAGGCTATCGGCGACCGAGCTACGTCGCGGCTTGTCCGCCTAGCCGATATCGAACTCGACACCCTGAGCAAGTGGCAGCGACGACGAGTAGTTCACGGTGTTGGTCGCGCGCCGCATGTATCCCTTCCAGGCGTCGGAACCCGATTCACGGCCACCGCCGGTTTCCTTTTCGCCGCCGAACGCCCCGCCGATCTCAGCACCAGACGGGCCAATGTTGACGTTGGCGATGCCACAGTCGCTGCCGTTGGCCGACATGAAGCGCTCGGCCTCACGCAAGTCGTTGGTGAAGATGGAGGACGCCAGACCCTGAGGCACGCCATTGTGGATGGCGATCGCCTCGTCGATGTCGTCGTACGCCACTGCGTACAGGATCGGCGCGAACGTCTCGGTGCGCACCACTTCGGTTTGACCAGGCATGGCCACCAACGCGGGAGCGGCGTAGTAGGCGTCGGGTGCCATGTCGGCGAGCGCACGTTGGCCACCGCCCAGCACGGTGCCTCCGTCGCCGGCAGCCGTGACGAGCGCGGCCTGCATGCGTTCGAACGAGCCGCTGTCGATCAGCGGGCCGACCAGGGTGCCGTGGGTGAGCGGGTTGCCGATCGGCAACGTGGCGTAGGCCTTGGCGACTCGGTCGAGCAGTTGATCGTGCACCGACCGGTGGACGAGGAGACGTCGGAGCGACGTGCAGCGCTGGCCGGCGGTGCCAGCCGCGGAGAACACGATCCCGCGAACGGTGAGATCGAGATTCGCCGACGGCGCGACGATCGCCGCGTTGTTGCCACCGAGTTCGAGGATCGAACGACCGAATCGAGCGGCGACCACTGGGGCGACTTTGCGGCCCATGGCGGTGGAGCCGGTGGCCGAGACCACGGGCACCCCTTCATGAGCAACCAGCGCCGCGCCGACATCTGCACCACCGAGCAGCAGCTCGTGCAGTCCATCTGGTGCGCCCACGTCGGCCATGGCGATTCGCAGCAGGGCGTCGCAGGCAACAGCGGTGAGCGGAGTCTTGTCGCTCGGTTTCCAGATCACCGGGTTGCCGCACACGAACGCCAGCGCGGCGTTCCACGACCAGACGGCCACCGGGAAATTGAACGCGGAGATCACCGCAACCGGCCCGACGGGGTGCCACGACTCCATCAGTCGGTGCCCGGGGCGTTCAGAGGCGATCGTGAGACCATGCAGCTGACGTGACAGGCCGACGGCGAACTCACAGATGTCGATCATCTCTTGCACTTCGCCGAGGCCTTCGGACCGGATCTTTCCAGCTTCGATCGAGACCAGTTCGCCCAGGTCGTCGCGATGCTCGCGCAGCAGCTCACCGAGTCGACGCACCAACGCTCCACGCACAGGGCCAGGTGTTTCGCGCCACTGCAGGAACGCGGCCATCGACCGTTCAACGGCCGCGTCGACGCCAGCGACGTCGCTGCCCGCTCCTGCGGTTCCCAACGCCCCGCCGTTGACCGGGCTTCGCGCCTGCTGGTCGCCAGCGAGCCGCGTCATGTCGACGCCGAGCGAACTCAATAGCAGCGCCGTGCGCGCGCTGAGATCAGGCGCGGTGGGAATGGACGTCACGATGCAACTTCAGCACATGCGTCGGCGAAGATCGCAACCGCCGCGTCGGCCTGCTCGGCGGTGACGACGAGCGGCGGTGCCATTCGAAGGGCGCGCTGGCCGCAGGTGAGTGCCAACAGCCCACGCCGGAAACACGCAGCTTCGAGCGCCTGGGCAGTGTCGTGATCGGTGACGTCGATGCCGATCATCAGACCGCGGCCGCGCACCTCGGTGATGAGCGGCTGGGTGGTCTGCAGCGAACGCAGACTGGCCATGAGACGATCGCCGATCACGGTGGCGTTCGCGGCGAGGCCGTTGTCGACGAGGTCGAGCGTTGCGAGCGCGGCCGCGCAGGCAACCGGGTTGCCGCCGAACGTTGAACCATGGCGGCCTGGCCCCCATTGCATGATGTCGCCACGCGCGATGAGCGCAGACAGCGGCAACCCACTGGCCAATCCCTTGCCGGCGGTGATGATGTCTGGCACGACACCGTCGTGTTCGATGGCCCACATCTTGCCGGTGCGCCCGATGCCCGATTGCACCTCGTCGGCAACGAGAAGGATTCCGTGGCGGTCACACAGGTCGCGCAGCTTCGCCAGCCAGCCGGCCGGGGGCACGATGTAGCCGCCTTCGCCCTGGATGGGCTCGACGAAGATCGCGGCAACGTCCTGGGGCTCGGTGACTCGTGTGAACAGCACCTGCTCGATGTACTCGGCACCGTCGAACCCAGGCTCGAATCCTGCGTTGTCGCCTGCAAATGGGGCGTGATAGCTACCGGGGGTGACGATGCCGAAACTGCTGCGGTACTTGGCCTTCGAAGCGGTGAGCGACAGGCTGCCGAGCGACCGACCGTGGAACGCTCCGTAGAACGCGATCACATTGGGGCGGCCGGTGTGATGGCGGGCGAGCTTCAGCGCACCCTCCACGGCTTCCGTGCCGGAGTTCGCCAGGAACACCTTGGCGTCTGGTATGGGGGCCGACGTGGCGAGGCGCTCACACAGGTCGGCGTATACCGGGTGATAGAAGTCCGACGAGCAGTAGTGCAAGCATGCGTCGGTCTGGGCGTGAATGGCAGCGTTGACCGCCGGGTGCGCGTGGCCGGCTGCGTTGACGGCGATTCCGGCGTTGAAGTCGAGGAAGCGGTTGCCGTCGACGTCGGTGAGCGTGCACCCCTCGCCGTGGGAGACCACGAGCGGATACACCCGGGTGAGCGACGGACTGCTGAAACGTTCATCGCGTTCGATGACGACCCGGGCGTTGGGGCCGGGCAACTCGGTGACGATGTTCGGCAACTGTGCAGACAAGTTGAGATCAGCGGGCGTCTCGAGGTCGATGGGCATCCACACAGTGTGGCAGAGATCAACCGACTTCGAAAGGTGTTGGAACAAACATTCCGACTACCGAGAACGGCTGATCGGTCACTCCGCTGGTCTCTCCGCTCGACCTGGAAGCAGCCCGGCTTCTACGACTCTGGCTGACACGACGCGCCCGATCGCCCGAAGGGACTCGGCTTCATCGTCGGTCAACACCTGGTACGGCAGTGCGCCGAGTACGTCGGTGATCGATTCGATGTGTTGGCGTTGCTGCGAACCGGTCGCGGTGAACGATCCGTCGGTGGTGACGGTGCCCCTGGTGACGGCTGCGGCAATGCCGGCACCCCATTCGGCGTCGCTGTAGCCGCGCGTGGCCTGGAGCGTCTCGCGCGGCACTTGTCCGGTGGCGGCGTGGGTGATCAGCGCTTCGATCGGGCTGATGCCGGCTGAGACGAGTGC
>DATKCX010000213.1:0-4631 GCA_035512975.1 Ilumatobacter sp. | reverse complement strand
GAGTCGCCGTGTTCGGCAGCGAGGTCGGCAAGCCCGCCCGTGAGGAGGAGGCGCACTGCGCCCCAGGCGGTTAGCCGCTCGGCACTCGTTGGCGACACCGTGACAACCGTGCGTGTCGGCAGCACGCTCACCCCGAGTGCTTGACGCAGCAACGTGGTCTTGCCAATGCCGGCCGTGCCTTCGATGCTGACGATGCGCGTCGGCATCGCGGGGTCGAGCGCCCGCAACAGGACCGACAGTTCGTCGGCACGCCCAACGAACGATGCATCCAACATGGCCGAAGCGTAGACGACCACCGGGACTGTTCAGCCCGCCATTCTCCGTGAACTGAGCGATCTGGGTAGTCGCCACGGGTGAGCGTGTGGTTGATGTGCGGCACTGGCCGACCGCGCCTCTGGCACAACCCAGTCATCGAAGCCAGGCTCACCGAACGCTCGGAGATTTCATGATGCGGCTGCTCGCGTCAGCCACCACGGCCTGACAGCGTCGGTGTGACCAGTGAGCGAGTCGCGGCCCAGGCAAACGTGACTGCGGCCGTGACGATCGCGGTCACACCTGCAGTCGCCTGATCGGTGTCAGCGCCATCGAAGAGGCACAGCACCAGCACCACGGCGGAGATCGCGAGCACCACTGCGCCGACGGAGGTCACCACCCGTTCGAATCGAGCGAACTCCGAGTCGGCAGCGACCGACCGAGCGGTCGCTCCCTCTGCTCGCAGCATGCCGTCGACCCAGCGAACTGGCGACGACACGGCCAACGCCGCCACCGGTGCCCACGCCGCGAAGATCACCGCGAGCCACAGTTGCCCGCCCAAACCGACGCGGTCGTCACGCACCACAACTGCTGCCGCCGCGAACACGGTGAGCGCCGTCACGAGAAACAGCAGCAGCGACTTCACGTACCGGATGACGATCACCTGCAGACGCACGAGGTGCCGGGTCATGCCGTACTCGACTTTGGCGACCTCGTCGGCGAGTGATCGCGACTGTGAAGCGACCAACTCGAACAGCCCATCCGCGCGCGCCTGGTCATCGACCTCACCGGTGGAGCCGTCGAGTCCGTAGGCGGCGAGACGCCGATCGATTCGCCTCTTGCCGGATGTGTTGGGTGGCACCACCAACTCGACTGCCGACGGGGCCGTGCGCGCCAGACGTAGTTCGTCCGCGGCACCGCTGGAGAGTTCATCGTTCGAGATCCGCAGCCCGGTGAGCGTGAATCGAGGAACGAACACCATTCCATGTGCGGTCTCGACGTGGTGGGCGTGAAAGTAGAACCGGGTCAAGTCCCCGAGCAGCATGAAGAACACCACCAGGGGCAGCGCCAGCACGATGCCAGCCACAACGGCGAGGAGCACGTGCGGGAGGGACGGGTCGACCGTGAGCAGGGTGCCCACCACACCAGCGATCTGGTCTTTCATCATGGCTGGCAACAACACCATCAAACCGGCACCGGACAGCAGGGCCGTCGCCACACGATGAAAGGTGCTCAGGCGTACCTCGCATCGCTGAAGGAATGCCCGTGCCGCCGCTCGATCCTCAACAGTCCACGACGTCGTCATCGCCCCGAAGTCTCCCACCGTGCCTGGCCGAGGTCGCGGACCAGCGCCGTCCGGGCCGCGAGCGGTCAGTCGCGGGATTGGTAGTGACCCTGCGCCACGACCATGACGCCGATCTCGTCGCGGACCCACGTTGCTTCGGTGAGCGTGTCGAGGCCAAGCCATGCGACGATCGCGTCCTGGTGGGCGGGGAATGTGCGCGCGCATCCCTTGCTGCGCGGCTGCGGCGGGATGTAGCCGGCACCGTGTATCGCTTGGCCTTCGTTGAAGTAGATCGGCTTGTACATGTTGCCGCTCAGCGGGTCGTCGATCTCGACCGGATAGCTGGTGCTGTCGTGCCATCCCTCGTTGTCGAAGGCAGGGTCGTAGCGGAAGGCGCGGGCCCGTACGTCGTGCGTCTCGTAGCCTTCCTCACCGGTGGAAGTGGGGTAGATGTCGACGATCCGGTCGTCGCCCTCGCCCGCGACGAGCACCTGGCAGGTCTTGTCGATCAGGAGCCACTTGTCTTCGGTCGTGGGTGCGCCAGCCGGAATGGAGAGTTTTGTGGCGGCGAAGATGGTGGCCTCTTCGTCGCTTCCAGCCGGGAGGTGCCCGTTGTGGACCGGCAGCCCGAGGACCATGCGAGCGGCACACAACATCTGGCGCGTGAGCGGTCCCGAGTCGCCGTCGACGCCGAGTCGGGCGAGCGAGTACCCCTCGAAGAGTTCGTTCAATTCGCCCTGCTGAATCATGACCGCGTCGGCGTTCGGCTTGAGGCGAGAGGTGCCAGCGACGTCATCGATGTCGTTGTCGAAACAGACGTCGAGTTCGGCACCGGGGTGGATGATGTCGTCGGCATCGAGCCCGTTCTCGGCCACGATCGCCTCGACCGTCGCACCATCGACCGAGGCGGCAATGGCACCGAGTGACTCGCCTGGTTGCACCACGACCACACAGATCGGTGCCGGCTCGGTCGTAGTGGTCGAGGGCTGCGTGCTGGGTGCGGCGGACGCCACAGTTGGCAGAGTCGTTGCAACTGCAATAGAAGTGGATGTCGAGGTCGAGGTCGAGGTCGCTGCATCGGACGTGGCCGAGCTGTCGCCCGAACATCCTGAGACGATCAACACGAACAGCGCGACTGTTGTCGCAGCTACGTGTCTCGTGCCCCACCGCAATTCTGGTCGTCCCGCCATCGATGCCAGAGGCTACCGAGCCCACGGTGTGCCGCCGTGGGCTATCGCGTGCCCATCACGTCGGATCGGATCAGTGGAGGTATTGGCTGAGGCCGCGCTTGACGTACTGGCCGTGGCCGACCGTGCCGAGGAACTGATCGTTCTGCACCACCACCTTGCCGCGACTGACGACGGTGTCGACCTTGCCGTCGATCTCGAACCCCTCCCATGCGGAGTGGTCCATGTTCATGTGGTGCTTGTCGTTGATGCCGAGCTTGGTGTGACCGTTCGGGTCCCACACGAGGATGTCGGCATCGAATCCCGGGGCAATCTGGCCTTTGCGGTCGAGGCCGAACATGCGCGCCGGCGTGGTGGAGCAGGTCTCGACCCAGCGCTCCAGTGTGATCTCGCCGGTGACGACCCCCTGATACAGCAGCTCCATCCGGTGCTCGACGGAGCCGATGCCGTTCGGGATGGCCGAGAAGTTGCCGAGGCCCAACTCCTTCTGGTCCTTCATGCAGAACGGGCAGTGGTCGGTGGACACGACGGCCAGCTCGTTCATCCGGAGGCCCTTCCAGAGGTCGCTCTGGTGGTGCGCATGCTTCGTGCGCAGCGGGGTGGAGCACACCCATTTGGCACCCTCGAAGCCGGGTTGCATCAGCTGATCTTCGAGCGACAAGTACAGGTACTGCGGGCAGGTCTCGGCGAACACGTTGAGGCCGGCGTGTTGGGCTGCGGCCACCTCTTCGAGAGCCTCGGAAGCGCTCATGTGCACGATGTACAGCGGCACATTGCCGGCCACCTTCGACAACTCGATCGCCCGGTGCGTTGCTTCCCCTTCGAGCTCAGCGGGCCGAGTGAGCGAATGGTAGAACGGGTCGGTCTCACCGCGGGCGAGCGCCTGGGCGACCAACACGTCGATGGCGATGCCGTTCTCGGCGTGCATCATGATCATCGCACCCGACTCGCTGGCGTTCTGCATGGCCCGCAAGATCTGGCCGTCGTCGCTGTAGAACACGCCCGGGTAGGCCATGAACAACTTGAAGCTCGTGATGCCCTCGTGGTCGACGAGGTAGGTCATCGCCTTGAGCGACTCCTCGTCGACGCCGCCGATGATCTGGTGGAACGCATAATCGATGGCACAGTTGCCGGCGGCCTTCTCGTGCCACGTGGCGAGGCCGTCTTGCACGTTGGTGCCCGTGGTCTGCACGGCGAAGTCGACAATGGTGGTGATGCCACCCCACGCAGCGGCGATGGTGCCGGTCTCGAACGTGTCGGACGCGGCGGTGCCACCGAACGGCAACTCCATGTGGGTGTGCGCGTCGATGCCACCCGGGATCACGTACTTGCCAGACGCGTCGACGACAACGTCGACGCTCACGCCCATCGCCGTCGCCTGACCAGGGGCGAGGATGCCGACGATCCTTTCGCCGTCGATCAACACGTCGCCGGTACTGCGCCCGGTGGCCGAGACGATCGTGCCGCCCTGAATCAACATGGTGCTCATGGCCGCACGTTAGTCGCGACCCGCCGGGGCGGCCCCCGCTCGGGGTCAGTGATGACCCGACGAACTGTTGGTGACGCACCTCAAACGCTGATGCCGTACCTCGAAACGCAGGGCTGGCCGCGCTGGCGTTGGTCGAGAAGTCGGTGCCTCGGGCGACCTCGAGCTCGCAGCCCGCCTGTACGCCGACGCCTCCCGCAACGCGCCCAACCTTGCCGAACGCGACCATCAGACACGCCAGGCCGCCCGGGTCAACCAAGTGCTTCGCGGCCACCGTTCGAGCTGACCTTCGCCGCTGGCCCGTGCGCACCGCATCCCCGGACCAGAGTGGGCACTGGCTGGACATTTCGCGTGAGGTTGCCAACGGCACGGGTGGTCGAGCCGGTGATCGTGTGACCCCTCGATTTCTGTTGGTCGGGCT
>DATKCX010000212.1:0-5581 GCA_035512975.1 Ilumatobacter sp. | reverse complement strand
CACCTCGGCGAGGTTCGAGCGGGTGGCCGTCGCCAACACGGCCGCGAGACCGACGACGATGATCCAATAGAGCCACGGCCGCCTCGTGAGCACGCGCCGAAACCCCACGGTGCTGCGATACGCGATGGACATCTGGTCAACTCCCGTAAGCATTTGGGAGGGGTAGTCGGCGCAGTCAGGCTATGCGACGGCGGTCCGGCGATCGACAGAAGGGGAGATCAGCCCGTGTGGCTGGGGCTCAGCTCAGCTCGACGGCTTGGAACCAGAGGATGCTGGCGCGGCCTTCGGAGTTGCCGGTGTCTTCGGCGAATCTGACGTGGTGCTCTTCGAGTCGGACGAGCTCGAGGTCGAACTGGATGACGAATCGGAACTGGATGACGAATCGGATGTGCTCGCCGGGCTCGAGGAGTCGGAGCCCGGTGGCACCGAGGCCGACTTCTTGCCCGAGCGACTGTCGGTCTTGTAGAACCCGTCACCCTTGAACGTCACGCCCACCGGCTGAAAGACCTTCTTGACCGCCATCGTCGCTCCGGAACCCGGGTGGACGGCTTCGGTCAACGTGGGATCGCTGAACGACTGCTGGATCTCGATGGTTTCGTCGGTGTCGACGAATCGGTACACGTACGTGGGCATAGCACTCAGGAGAATATCTGGCGATTGCGCCAACCCGGTCGGCTCAATCGACAACACCCCGGCCTCGACAACCCACCAGCCTCGACAACACACCATGGGACATGTTTGCTTGACGGGACTGGCGGGTAGGTTGCCCGGATGCAGGTGCGCAGCGCTGTCATTCCGGCTGCCGGTCTGGGCACGAGGTTTCTTCCGGCCACCAAGGCCGTCCCGAAGGAACTGATGCCGATCGGCGACATCCCCGCCATTCAGATCATCATCGACGAGGCGCTCGGCGCCGGCATCGAGCACATCGTGGTGGTGAGCAGCCGGTCCAAGCCCGCCATCGAGCAGTACTTCGCCGCCGACGACGCGCTCGTCGGCGAGATGCGCGAGCGCGGGCGCGACGACGTGGCCGACCGGCTGGCGGCCATCGGACGCGACTGGCGAGTCACCATTGCCTACCAAGACAACCCCCGTGGATTGGGCCACGCCGTCGGTTGCGCACGCGAAGCGATCGGCAACGAGTCGTTCGCCGTCATGCTGCCAGACGAACTCATGGGCGACTCCTCGCTGCTCGCGCAGATGAACGGCGTGTGCCTCAGCACCGGCGGCAGCGTGGTGGGTGTGAAGCAGGTGCGGCGCGATCAGGTGAGTTCGTACGGGGTGATCGTGCCGGCGGCTCCGATCGACGCCGATGGTGTGATCGCGGTTGCCGACATGGTGGAAAAGCCGTCGGTTGCCGACGCGCCCAGCGACTACATCCTCATCGGACGGTACGTGCTCACCGCTGACATCTTCGACGAGATCGAGGGTCTCACCCCGGGCAGCGGCGGAGAACTGCAGCTCACCGACGCGTTGCGAGCGCAAGCGTCGAAAGGCCCGTTCTCTGCGGTCGTCACGCGCACCAGCCGGTACGACACCGGCAATCCGGTCGGGTTTCTCGAGGCGGCAATTGCGTTCGCGTTGCAGCACCCCGAGATGGCCGACGAGGTTCGGGAGATGTTGACGACCTACGCCTGACGACCTACTGCTGACGACCTACACCTGACGACTGCGGAAGTGGCCGTCCATGTCGAGCGGCACCCCGTGCGCGTCGACGTCGAAGTCAATGGTCTCGTTGCCCGCGCTGACGCGCCAGGAGTGGAGCGCGGTGCGCGAGTACACCACCTGTTTCGGCGCGACGCCGAGCGTGTCGACGTCGATGTCCAACACTTGCAGGCGGGCCGAATCGCCGATCCGGAGCGGGAGCCGTCGAATCGGAATGACGTGTGTGAAGGGCGTGACGCTCAACGCCACATCGGTCGGTCCGTCGAGTTCTGGTCGGTGGGCACCGTTCATCTCTCCCCAGCGTCCATGGCCGTCGGTGCCGAGCCAGAGGTCGGGCTCGTCCAGATCTCGGAAGAGGATGAACTGACGAACCTGCCACAACGGTGAGAGTCGGATGATGTACTGAACGTTCTCGCGCCCCACGTGGCCGGTTGCAGTCCACGCTTCGTTCTCCCAGGTGAGTGTCAGCGACTCTTCGTGTTCGAGGTCCCATGTGCTCCAACCGGTGGCGTAGCCGTCGGCCGAAAACGGTTGGTACCGATCGCTTGCGGGCTCCGGATCGCCACCATGATTCGCGCCATGATTCGCGCCATGATTCGCGTCGTCGTTGGGCGTGGGAGACGTCACTGGTTCAGTCTGCCGGGTACCGTCGCGGGTGTGACGCCACTCGTTGATGCCCAGTCGTTCGTCCTCGGTCAGTGTCCACCGCTCGCTCCCACGGTTGTTGGGTTCAACGAGGCGATCGGCATGGTCCTCGCGGCCGAGGTGGTCGCGGCGGAACTCGTGCCGCCGTTCGACAACACCGCTGTCGACGGGTACGCCGTCGTCGCCGCGTCCATCGCGACTGCAGGGGATGAACCGGTGGAGTTGCCGGTGGTCGGCGAGGTCGCGGCCGGTGCCACCACCGATCATGTGCTTCGTCCCGGAGAAGCGATTCGCATCATGACTGGCGCGCCGATGCCAGACGGAGCCGACGCCGTCGTGATGGTGGAACACACCGAGCGGGTCACCGCCTCCGACGGCACCGATCGCGTTCGCATCAGCGCGTCGGTACGACCTGGAGCAGCGGTCCGGCCCGCGGGCAGTGACGTGCAGCCCGGCGACGTGGTGTTCACCGCCGGCATCGAGGTCACACCAGCGGTGGCCGGCGTTCTGGCCAGCATCAACGCCCGATCCGTGTCGGCGTTCCCGCGGGCCCGAGTGGCCGTGCTGAGCACCGGTGACGAGCTCATCGAGCACGGTGGCCCGCTGGCACCTGGGCAGATCCGCGAAAGCAACCGTCCCATGCTCGCTGGCCTGCTGCGCGAGGCAGGCTGCGATGTGGTCGACATGGGCGTCGTGCCCGACGACGAGGCGATGTTGGAGACGGTGTTGCGATCCGCGGCGGCTGATTGCGACGCCATCGTCACCAGTGGCGGTGTGAGCATGGGCGACTACGACATCGTCAAAGCGGTGCTGGGGCGCATCGCCGACATGCATTGGATGCAGATCGCCATCAAGCCGGCCAAGCCGTTCGCGTTCGGCACGATCGAGGGCACGCCGATCTTCGGGCTGCCGGGGAACCCGGTGTCGTCGCTCGTCAGCTTCGAGATGCTCGCCCGGCCCGCACTCCGTCGGATGATGGGCCATGCACGCCTCGCCCGGCCGAGTGTGGTGGCGATCACCGACGACGACATCAACCGTGCGGCCGACGGGAAGCTCCACCTGCTACGCGTGATCGCCGAGTTCGCCGACGACGGTCGGTGCCACGTGCGCGCGGCGCGCTCGCAAGGCAGCCATCAACTCGCAGCAACCGCACTGTCGAACGCCATCGCAGTGGTACCCGACGGTGACGGCCTCCCCGCCGGCACCGAAGTCGCCGTGGTCATGCTCCAGGGCTAAACCACCCTCTGGCGTTGCGTTCTTGCTCGGCGGGGCGCGCAAAAACGCGACACTGGTCGTCCTCGCGTAGGCTGGGCGGATGGGAGACACCGCTCGCGATCTGGTCGATCCGTTCGGGCGCGTGGTCCGTGACCTTCGAATCAGCGTCACCGATCGCTGCAACTTCCGCTGCACCTACTGCATGCCCGAAGAGGGCATGAAATGGTTGCCTCGCACCGAGGTGCTCTCGTTCGAGGAGATCGAGCGGCTGGCACGGATCTGTGTCGACCGATTCGGATTCGACGGCATCCGACTCACCGGCGGCGAGCCCACCATGCGCGCCCACCTCACCACGCTGGTCAGCAAGCTCGCCGCCCTCGGTGTCGACATCGCCATGACCACCAACGGGGCCACGTTGCGCAACTCGGCGCACGACCTGCGGGTGGCCGGGTTGTCGCGCATCAACATCAGCCTCGACACCCTCGATGCCAAAAAGTTCGCGTCGATGACGCGTCGAGACGAGCTCACCAACGTGCTCGCCGGCATCGACGCAGCGGTGAGCGCCGGGTTTGCCCCGGTGAAGATCAACGCTGTGGTCGAACGCGGAGTGAACGACGACGAAGTCGTCGCGCTCGCCCAGTTCGGCCGCGACCGGGGCGTGGAAGTGCGCTTCATCGAGTTCATGCCGCTCGACGCCAGCGACGATTGGCAGCGCAACAAGGTCGTCGGCCAAGACGAGATCGTCGAGCTGCTCAGTGCCCATTGGCAACTCGAGCAGGTGCCTGCCAGAGGAGCAGCGCCTGCCGACCGGTGGCGGTACCTCGATGCCGACTTCACGCCCGGGGGCGGCATGGTCGGCGTCATCCCCACCGTCACCAAGCCGTTCTGCGGCGACTGCGACCGTGTGCGACTCACCGCCGACGGTCAGTTCCGAACCT
Source organism: Ilumatobacter sp. (assembly GCA_035512975.1). Classification (GTDB taxonomy): domain Bacteria; phylum Actinomycetota; class Acidimicrobiia; order Acidimicrobiales; family Ilumatobacteraceae; genus Ilumatobacter. Next base: position 1,121 of record DATKCX010000212.1, on the reverse strand, counting down.
GCCTGTTCGCAACCGACGAGTTCGACCTGCGTGCGGCTCTCCGTGGCGGCGAAACCGACGATCAGATCGCGCAGCGCATCGAGCGGGCCGTCGGCACCAAGTGGGCCGGCCACCAGATCAACCAGGTCTCGTTCACTCGACCATCGCGGTCGATGAGCCAGATCGGCGGCTAACCGGTGCGGCGATCGCGTGCCGCCGTCGGCGTCGTGAGCTTGGTGGCCCTGGGTGCCACCTCGGTGGCGTACGCCGCGATCACCAGGATCGACGAGCCGGCAACCGTCGGCGAGGTGGCGATTCGGCCGACGCCGGGCGGCACATCAGTTGGCGGCGGTCCGCCGCCGACGATCGGTGGCTGCGACGTGTTTCCCGCCGACAACCCGTGGAACCAGCGAGTCGACGATCTGCCGCTGCGTGCCGACTCCGCGGCAATGGTCGCTCGAATCCAGTCGGTGGGCGGCGACAACCTGCACCCAGACTTCGGTGAGAACCCCGACTATGGCATTCCGTTCGTCGTCGTGCCCGCCGATCAGCCGTTGGTGCCTGTCGCGTTCACTGCGTACGGCGACGAGAGCGATCCGGGGCCGTACCCGGTGCCCCTCGACGCGCCGGTGGAGGGCGGCTCGAACTCGGACGGCGATCGCCACGTGCTCGCCGTGCAGCAGGGAACCTGCGACCTGTTCGAGCTGTACCGGGCGTTCCCGGTGGATGATGGCGGCGGCCGATGGGAGGCCGACAGCGGTGCCCGGTTCGATCTGTCGTCCAACGACCTACGGCCGTTGGGGTGGACCAGCGCCGACGCTGCTGGGCTGCCGGTCCTCGCCGGGCTGATCCGCTACGACGAGGTCGCGGCGGGGGAGATTCGCCACGCCATCCGCGTGACGTTCTCGCAAACACAGCGGGCATACGTGCTCCCGGCGACGCACTGGGCCTCGAGTCGCACCGACGCGCTGCTGCCACCGATGGGTGTGCGGCTGCGGCTGTCTGCGTTGTATGACGTTTCTCAGCTCACCGGCCAGGCGCGGGTCATCGCCGAGGCGATGCAGCGCTACGGGTTGATCGTGGCCGACAACGGATCCAACTGGTATTTCCAGGGAGCACCGAGCACCGGTTGGAACGACGAC
>DATKCX010000211.1:0-5088 GCA_035512975.1 Ilumatobacter sp. | reverse complement strand
CAGTTCGACCACGTCGCGCCTGGCACCTCGTTGTCGATCCTGGCAGCGCACGGCCCCTGCGAAGGTGTCACGCTCACGGGCGTGGAATGGCCGCTCGCCAACCACCAACTCGACCCGCTCGTGGGACTGGGAATCAGCAACGTCACCGTTGACACCACCGTGACGATTTCGGTGCTGCACGGCGTGGTCACCGTGTTCCTCGCTCCACTCGGCGAAGCTCCGGTTGTCACCAGTGCCACGACTGACGCCACTGACACGACTGACGCCACTGGTGAAGCACGCGAATCGAGCGAAGGATGATTGCGGTGAATCGTCTCCGTACCACGCTCACCCGCTCCGGCATCGCGATGCTCGCCGTCGTGGCGATGGCTGCGTGCGGCGATGACGGGAGCGACGGCACGCCGTCGACCGACTCGACCGACTCGCCTGACTCGCCCGACTCCCCGGATTGTGGCCCTGCCGCAACCGTTCCCACCGGGGGAGGCGACGCAGGCGACACCGTGACCCTTGTCGCCTACGAATCGTTTCCCACCGATGCCGAGAACCCGGCCGTGGCAGCCCTCGCCGCGTTCACCGCCAGCACTGGCATCGCGGTCGACATCTTGATCGCCGGCGACACCGGCACCATGTTGTCGAAGGCAACCCTCACCGCAGGCAACCCGGAAGGCGACGTGATGTGGGGCGTCGACAACTCGTTCCTGTCGCGTGCGATTTCGGCGTGTGTGTTCGAACCGTACGAGGCCGCAGGACTCGCCGACCTGCCCACCGAGTTCACCGGTCTCGTGCCCGACCATCACGCCACCCCGGTCGACTTCGGCGACGTGTGCGTGAACTACGACATCGCCGCCCTCGAAGCAGCCGGCGTGGAACCGCCGACTTCGTTCGACGATCTGCTGAAACCGGAGTATTCGGGGATGCTCGTCGTCGAGAACCCGGCCACCTCCTCGCCGGGTCTTGCGTTCTTGATGGGCACGGTCGCGCAGTTCGGCGAAGACGCGTGGGCCGACTACTGGTCGCAGCTCGCCGACAACGATGTGCTCGTGGTCGACGGTTGGTCGCAGGCGTACTACGAAGCGTTCTCGTGGGCCGGCGGCGACCGACCACTCGTGGTGAGCTACGGGTCGAGCCCACCGTTCGAAGTGCTCTACGCGGCCGAACCGCTCGCCGCAGCGCCGACCGGTGTGGCCGAGCAAACCTGCGTCCGACAGGTGGAGTTCGCCGGAATCCTGCGCGGTACCGAGCGACTCGGTGCCGCTCAGCAACTGGTCGACTTCCTCGCGTCGCCCGAGTTCCAGCGCGAGGTTGCGCTGAACTTGTTCGTGTTCCCGGTGCATCCGGATGTGGAACTCGACCAGGCATTCGTGGACTACGCGGCGATCCCCGAGTCGCCGTTGTCACTCGACCCCGCAGTCATCGACGCGCGGCGCGAGGAATGGATCGAGGAGTGGACGCGTCTCGTGCCCGGAAGCTGACGAGCGCCCGCGCCAACAGGCTGCCCACGTGGTTTCGGGTGGCCGTCGCCGCACCGCCCGCGGTGTTCCTCACACTGTTCTACGTGTGGCCCTTCGCCACGTTGGTCGTGCGCGGCCTCAGCGGGCCCGACGCCCTCGATGTGTTGTCTCGGCAACGAACGTGGGAGGTGCTGTGGTTCACCACGTGGCAGGCGGCGGCGAGCACAGCGCTCACAGTGCTCGTCGGCTTGGCCCCAGCATGGGCCACGGCGCGCTACGAGTTCCCGGGGCGACGGCTGTTGCTCAGCACCCTCACCGCAGTGTTCGTGCTGCCGACCGTGGTGATCGGCGCGGCCATGATCGCCGTGTTGCCGGCTGACCTGGAACGATCCGTCTGGGCGATCTTGGCCGCTCACGTGGTGTTCAACCTGGCCGTCGTCGTGCGAACCGTCGGCACGACGTGGGCAGTGATTCCCACGGATCTGGAGCATGCCGCCCGAACGCTCGGCGCGACCCCCTGGCGAACGTTTCGCCTCGTCACGCTGCCGGTGCTGATGCCAGCCATCGCTGCTGCGGCGTCGATCGTGTTCCTGTTCACGTTCACGTCGTTCGGCGTCGTGCGCGTGCTCGGCGGCGCACGCCACGCCACGCTCGAAGTCGAAGTGTGGCGGCGGGCGACGCAGCTCGGAGACATCGCCGGCGCTTCGACGCTTGCACTCCTGCAACTCCTGGCGCTCGCTGCGGTCGTCATGTGGGGTTCGGCGGTGCAACGACGAACCGCCACCACGCTCGACGGTCACGCTGATCGCCGTACTCGTCCAACCGGCCGATTGCGTTGGCAGGTCGGTTCGGCTGCCGCGCTGTGCGCGCTCATCGTGGCGGTGCCATTGCTGGCCCTGGTCGAGCGGTCGTTCTGGCAAGGCGATCGTTACTCGCTCGCGGGATGGCGTTCGCTCGGCAACAACGAGATTCGCCCTGGGCTGCAACTCGGCATCGATCCGCTCGGAGCACTGTGGCGATCGATCACCACGGCTGCGTGGGCCACCGTGTTCGCGTTGTGCATCGGCACCGTTGCGGTGATCGCCATCAGCACGCTCGGGCGGCGATCAGGCAAGGTGCTCGACACGGGTCTCATGCTGCCGCTCGGTACATCGGCGGTGACGATCGGCTTCGGCATGTTGATCACCTTCGACCGCGATCCGGTCGACTGGCGATCGTCGTGGTGGCTGGTCCCGGTCGGGCACGCGCTCGTGGCCACTCCGTTCGTGGTTCGCAACTCGATGGCGGTGGTTCGATCCCAACCCATCGATCAACGCCACGCTGCCGCAACCCTCGGTGCCGCACCACTTCGAGCCTGGGCTTCCACCACGCTGCCAGCACTCCGACGGCCGCTCGCCACCGGTGCCGGCCTGGCCGCCGCCATCTCGCTCGGCGAGTTCGGGGCGACGAGCTTCCTCAGCCGGTCGGGTGCCGAAACACTGCCGATCGCCATCGACCGCCTGCTCGGCCGCACTGGCAGGTTGTTCCAGGCGCAGGCGTTCGCCCTGTCGACGATTCTCGCCGTGGCGACCATCGTGTTGGTGGTCGCGATCGATGCCGGAGGTGACCGTGCTCGACGTTCGTGAGGCGTCGGTGAGCTTCGACGGAACGCCGGTACTCGACCACGTGTCCCTCACTGTCGACCGCGGCGAAACACTCGCGCTGCTCGGCCCGTCGGGAAGCGGAAAGAGCACGCTGCTCCGCGTGATCGCAGGGATCGTCGTTCCCGACAGCGGCACCGTCGTGCTCGATGGCTGCGACATCACGGCGATGCCCACCCATCGCCGTTCGGTGGGCATGGTGTTCCAAGACGAGCAACTGTTCCCCCATCTCAGCGTTGGCGACAACGTTGCGTTCGGTCTCAAGGTCGCCGGCGTCGGGTCGGCCGAGCGACGGCGGCGAGCCGGCGAACTGCTCGAAGACGCCGGTCTGGGTGGGTTTGCCGACCGTTCGGTGGGCAACCTCTCCGGCGGTGAGCGCAAGCGGGTCGCGCTGGCCAGATCGCTCGCCCCAAACCCCACCGTGCTGCTCCTCGACGAACCCCTGACCGGGCTTGACCGGGCATTACACGATCGTCTCGCGCCAGAACTGGCTGCACTGCTGCGCCGGCGCGGCACCACCGCGATCTGGGTGACACATGATCGGAGCGAGGCCGCATCGGTGGCGAGCCGAACGATCGAACTCATCGCACCAGCCGCGGCACCGGCCGCAGCACCAGCCGCTCTTGGCCAGACGATCGAATCAGCGCATACTGAGTCTTGACCGACTGAATCGACTCATGCTTGAGCAGCTTCGCACCGCCGACACGTTCGCGCTTCGCAAGGCAATCCTGCGCGACGGAACGACATCAGACGTGGTCACGTTCGAAGGCGACGACGACATCGACACGGTACATCTGGGTTGGCGGGTGAACGGCAACGTCGTGGCGATCTCGACGTGGATGGTTCGCTCGTACTACCTCCGGCCATCGCTGGCGGCCTATCAGCTGCGCGGCATGGCAACCGATCCGTCGGTTCGCGGCACCGGTATCGGTTCTCAGCTCCTCCTCGCAGGGCTCGACCATTGTCGGCAGAACCACGCCGAGGCGGTGTGGGCGCGGGCTCGTGATGCTGCGGTCGCCTTCTACGAAGCACACGGGTTCTCCGTGGTCGGAGATGGGTACGTGGACGGCGAGACCGGTGTAGAACACCACGACGTGTTTCTCGTGCTGTAGCCGCTGCGGGCCATTCGGGGACTCCAGCCCTCGCCGGACTGTGCCGCCGACTGCCCCCAGGCGTGCAGGAGGAACCCACGATGTCATCTCGACCGACTCATACCACGCTGCACCCACAGCTCCATCCGAATGCCGGCATGCTCCGCAACCGGGCAGCGACGCTGCGATCGTTCGCCGAAACGCTCGAAGGGCTGCTCGTCACCCAACTCCCTCTGGGCGACGAGGTGGACGACTTCTCGGTTGGCGATCGGACCCCCACGCACCTCCGCCACGTGCTGTTGCAGTACAACCTGCAACAGCTGCATCGTGCCGCCGATGACCTGCGCGTCGTCGCCCACCAGATGTGGCAGGACGCCAACGGAATCGAACTCGCCCATCGCGTTGGCTCGTTGCCCCAACAGGTGGGATGAACCCGATGTCGATGCACACTCTCACCGAACCCGACGAGTCGTTTCGCCGCCTCGTCGTAGCCGCGATCGACGAACTCGCCGCACTCCGCAGCCCCGACCCGCACGCCACGATCGCGATGTCGGTGGTCGAGCTGATGCTCCACAACTTGCGCGACCTCCTACCTCTCACCTCCTAGCAAGAGGGCGCTCTGTTGAACAGGCAGGTTGCTACCGGTTCTCGCCCTGGTGGGCGAATCATTCGAAGAGCTGTTGGGCTCTCCGACGGCCCATGAGTTCAACTTGCTCGACGGCGTCGGGAGTCGAATGCAGCCAGCTCAGCACCCGGGGCAACTCATCGAGCCAAGCAACGCCGATCGGCAGTTGATCAGGAAGTGCGGAACCCGGCGGAGCTGGCGTCCATTGGTCGTCATCGTCGAGGACCTGATGAATCAGGTCGAGTTGCAGCCAGGGTTGGTCGATTCCGTGTACGTCCATC
>DATKCX010000210.1:0-7262 GCA_035512975.1 Ilumatobacter sp. | reverse complement strand
GAGCTGCGGAAGTCGGTGACCGGCCGCAGCGAACAGTTCGAACCCACGCGACTCGAGCCCGGCTTGCAGTGCGTCACCCACGGCCTGATGGCGCGCCTGGCAGGCTTCGAGGCCCTCATCGAGTACGACGCCAAGCCCGGCATGCAAGGCGTAGATCATCGAGATCGGTGCCGTGTGGTGGTATGCCCTCGCACCGCTGCCGGTGACGTAGTTGGCGATCATGTTCAGGTCGAGGTACCACGATTGTGGCGTCGGTCGGAGGTGTCCGAGTGCTCGGTCAGAAACCGTGAGCGGAGCAAGACCGGGTGGCACCCCAACGCACTTCTGAGTGCCGCTGTACGCGATGTCGACACCCCAGTCGTCGACGCGTAGGTCGATACCGCCGAGCGATGTGACGCAGTCGGCGAGCAGCAGCGCGTCACCCTTGTTGTCTCCCAATTCGGCGAGGTCGGTGCGGACTCCCGTTGACGTCTCGGCATGCACGACCGCGATGACTTTGGGCGACGGATGGGCGTTGAGCAGTAACTCGGCGTCGACCGGCTGACCCCACGCGGCATTGACCCGCACGACGTCAGCCCCACACCGCGCAGCAACGTCGCACATGCGTGCACCGAACACGCCGTTCACGCCGACGACGACCGTGTCGCCGGGCCCGACGAAGTTGACGAACGCTGCCTCCATGCCTGCAGAGCCAGTACCCGACACCGCGAACGTGAGGGCGTTCTGGGTGCGGAACACCAGCTTGAGCCGCTCGCCCATGTCGTCCATCACTGCGATGAAGTCGGGGTCGAGGTGTCCCAACACAGGACGCGAGAACGCCTCGATGACTTCGGGGTACGGGTTCGACGGGCCTGGTCCCATCAACACTGGGTCACGATGTGGCATGCGCTCACCGTAGCGGTGTCGCGCGCCGCGACTTGGGGTCACCGGGCGCAGCGGGTGCTCCTACTGAAGTTGGTGATCGCGGACGAGAGCGCCGCAAGGACAGCTGACCATCCTGCAAGGATTTCTCATCGTCACCATGATCCGCGGCGAATCGAACGCTCTCCGCGGCAAAATGACGAAACCGGCGTCATATTGCGTCCAAACAGGCGAAAAGAACTTGATTCGATCATGACCTGATTGTGTACGTTCGTGAACGACCAATCAAAGAAGGACAGAGACATGCGGACAATCGCGACCACAGCACTCCGGACGGCCCGTCGCCGCTCCGCCACCATCGGACTCGCCATCGCGGGGGCCGGCGCGCTCCTGCTCGGAACAGGCGTCGGCACGGTGCCGACGGCACTTGCCGTCGACACGCAGAACATCACGCTCGACAACCTCGAGGCACCGACCGAGGACGGTGAAAACTGCCCCGACGGCATCCACGACTACTGGCACTTCATCGCTGCACCCGCCAATGGCACGTGGACATTTGTCACGATCACCTTGAATCTGGGCGGCGACGACCTGTTCGTGTTCACTGGCGACGACATCGTCGTCATGGGCGACAAGTTCGACAACGTGTTCGTTCAGGTGCCAGAGGGCTTCGAGCTCGGTGACCTCCAGCTCGAGGGCTCTTCAGCCGATGTCACGCCGTCCACCGGCGACCCGAAGTTCGTGTTGTCGCACCTGTGTGACGGTGATGGGCCGCCTCCCACGACGTCCACCACGGTGGTTGACACCACGACCACGACGGTCGCCGAGACCACCACCACGGTCGCCGAGACCACCACCACGGTGCCCGAGACCACCACCACGGTCGCCGAGACGACCACGACGGCGGAACTCGACGAGAACCCGCCGCCGCTGAACACGATCGATGTCAGCAGCGGTGGACCGCTTCCGACGCCAGAACCGGGGATCGAGCTGCCGAGCACCGGCGGGTCGACCAGCATCACCGCCCTCCTCGGCGCACTGCTCCTCGTCGGCGGATCGATCCTCACCGTCACCGCACGTCGCCGCACCGTCGGCTGAGCGATGCGGTTGGTCTGTTGACCGACGAATCACTCCGATGCCCGGGGAGACAGCGAAGACGCTGTCTCCCCGGGCATCGACGCGTCAGGGGCGCGGCCAGCCCTCTCGGCGGGCGGCCCGCTCGATCAGTGCCTGAGTGACCTCGTCGATCGACCAACCCTTCTCGACTGCCGTGCGGATCATGTCGGCCTGGCTGGCAGGCGCGAGCCCTCCGAGTGGCGGGTCGAGATCGAGGTTCGTGGGAAATGCGTACCCCTCGCAAGCTGCAGCGATGACGTTCTCGCGTGCCCGTTCGTCGAGCCCGGCGAGATACGGATACGCGGCGAGCGCGGTCAGATCGGGGGTCATGGCCTCCATCGTTCGACCGAACGCCGACGACACCTGTAACAGGTTGGCAGTCCGGTCAAACCCTTCGATCCGGTTGGCACCGGCGCCATGCATCAGAGCCGGGTTGAAGAACACCATGTCGCCTGCAACGAGCGGCAACTGCACCTTGAACTCGTGGAACACCTCACGGAAGTCGTCGCGGTACGACGCGATGAAGCCGGCGTCATACAGTTGCGAGAACGGCAGCAGCATGGTCGGACCCGACTCGAGTGGCATGTCGGTGTGGGCCACCGCAGCCTGCAACGTGAGACCTTGTGACATCACGTGGACGTGGCGGGGAAACCGATCCATTTCAACCGCGTCGTAGAACCCGACGTGATAGTCGCGATGCGGTGCCTGGGCCTCGCCGCCAGGGTTGACTCGGTTGACCTGAGCACTGATCTGGTAGTGCGGCCCCAGCCAGGCTTCGCACCCCAGAGCGATGGCGTCCGCCGAGTAGTACGCCACGAACACCTCGGGTGCGGCGACGGCCAACTTCTCGTGCGAGTTCCAGATTCGGTCGTTGCTGCCTGCCTTGGCGAAGTGATCGCCAATCGCTCGCCCGGCGGCGTGCTGGTCGGCGATGATCGACTGGAATACCGCGGTGGCGTCTTCGAGTCGATGCTGGGGGCCCAACGCTCCACCGACCGCGAACACCCCGGGCCCTTGCCCGAGCACCCACGCCAACTCGCTCAGCAGTTCTCGACGGTTCGTCGGATCGCGGTTGATCGCAGCGAAGGTGCTGCCGTCGTAGATCGGGACGTTGCGGGAGATGCTCGCAGCGAGTGGGACGTCGTCGACGGTGGTGGTACGGCTCACCAACTGACGGAAGTTTTCCAGGTCGTAGTCGTCGTCGACGAGGTAGGAGTTCGCGTGATTTCCCCCGGTCATGTTCCGAGCGTACGCCTGCGAGTGCCGACGTTCACCAGCGTACGATCGGGCTCATGAACGACGGTCCGCGGGCTTCCGACGAACCAACTGTATCGATCCAGCAAGGTGTCTATTCGCGGTTGTGATGAACTGCGCCGGAACCGAAGCACGAAAACGACGAAGCAACCGCCCAGCGGCTCAAGTCGTGATCGGCGAACCATCGCTGACGCACCTTCGCCAACGCATCGGCCAGGTCGGCCCCGCCCACCAACTCGCGATGCACGTCGACGACGAACTCAGCACATTCCAGATCGCGCACAACGGTCAACGGTGCCAGAACCGCCGCAGCACCGCGCGCCAACAACACCGACGACAATCCCAACACTTCAGAGCCGTCAGAAACCCCGTTCGCTCCCCCCTCGCAGCTCGACAAGACCACCAACGCTGTCCGTACCTCAGGTGGGATGACTTCGGCCAAGTGGGCTTCGCCGTCGGCAAGCCGAACGCTCGACATCAGCGGACGGTCGGATCGAAACGTTCCGTGTGCCGCCACATGCACCAGATCGGTCGATCGAAAGAGCGATCTCATGGTGCTCGCCGTCGCACCTTCACCGAGGGCACGGACGCCGGAAGGAAACAGTGCCTCGAACGTCTCGAGTTCGGCCGCAGAACCCATGAGCTCAGGTCCAACCAGCAAGCCGACCGATCGAATCGAGCGCGCCGCACGGCGATCGCTCTGGAGCCAGATCTGCGCACTCGGGGTCAACGAGACCCGTCGCCCCGCGAGCGACGGAGCAGCCGACCAAGCAACCGAGTGCAACAGGCCGACTGGAACCAGCACCACTGCTCCGTGGTCAGGCAGATCGAGCGGCCGCACCAGCAACTCGTCGAGCAGCGATGCTGCCCGTTCGGCTGCATCGCTGCTGAGATCGGGTGCGACCGATGCCTCATCGAGCCAGAGCTGCACTCGTTGCTGGGCGCGAGCGACCTCGCGTACCGGTGCCACCCGCACCAATCGCCGTGAGTCGCGCGTCAGCACCACGGCGCACACGTCGGCTCTGACGATGAGCCACATCACCAGAGCATCGTTCCCGAGGCGTGATTCGAGTTCCTTGAGGAGCGCCAATGCACCATCGGTAGTGAGCGCCCGATGCCGTTGGTCGAGCATGGCCTCATCGTGCAGTGATCGAGCGCGTGTCCCCTCCGCCGCGCCGAACACGGTGACGACGTCACGTTGCTCCACGGCAAGATTGATCGCGAGTTCGCTCAGATCTGCACCAAGCCGCCGGGCACCCGATCGTCGTTCCAGGTCGGGAGCCTCGTCGACGATGGCGTCGACGTGATCCAACCCGGCGAGACAGGCTTCGATTGCCGCTTCGACGTCGCCGGCCATGGCCCGCGCGAGCGCTTCGGCGTACCACCCGCGCAGCAACGTGGCGCGCTCCCCACGCCACGCACCAAGGCGGAGATACTCGATCGAATCACTCGAAAGGTCCGGCCGGCGCATGGCGCTGCTGAGTCGAACCTGTGCCATCAACAGATCATCAGCGTCGTCGTGCCAGCCGAACTCACGCAGCTCTGCTGACAGCGTGGCCGCATCGGCGAGAACTGCTTGGCAGAGTTCCAGGTCGGAAATGTCGACGGTGAGCAATCGTGCGCCGACGGCGACGGATCGGGCGTGCAGTTCGAAGCCCGGCCGACCGGTCACGCGAAATGTCGTTGCGGCCAACTCCGCTGCGGCCATCGCGCGCGCGAACTGACCGCCAGCCAAGTGGCAGCGCGCCACCAGAAGCCGGGCGTCTGCCAGCGCGGTTTGGTTGCCGCTCGATTCCACGAGCGAGAGAACGGCCTGTGCGGCGTCTACCGCGTCGGCGATGAGACCCGAGTGCAGCATGACGCCGGCCCGATCGGTCTCGGCGATTGCCAGCGGCCGCATGGCGTTGCCCCCGGCTTGCAACGCGGCGCGTGCACGGTCGAACTCACGAATCGACTCCGGTAGCCGGCGGGCCCGCCCATGGACGACAGCAAGATTGGTGAGGCACAAACCGATGGCCTGGTACCACCCTTCGGCGACAGCGATGTCGTGTGCGGAGCGGAAGCTCGACTCGGCTTCATCCAGCCGGCCCAACTCGAGCAACACGACTCCGCGAAACAACAGCATTCGAAACACGATGCGGTTCTGCCCGGGGCCGACGAAGTGGCGTTCAGCCTCGTCGCACTGCGCGAGGGCCTCATCCAACCGTCCGGCGGCGTGCAGCAAGTAGGCACGCTGCGTTGCAAGGCGGCACAGATCGATGCCGTGCGCGTGAGGCTCCAGCCCATCGAGTACGCCGAACGCCGCGTCAACTGCACCGCTCTCGGCAAGCACCGCCGACGCGCCGAGGCTGATGTTGAATCGAATGGGTGCCGAGACTCCGACGTCGCACAACGCCAGCGCCTGCTCTGCCGCACGGCGGGCGTCCACCTGTGCCCCGAGTTCGAACGACGACCTACTCGCCGTCATGTACACGAGCGCGCGAGCGTCGGGCGACAAGCGCTCGAACGCTTCGTCGGCGAGCAGACCGCGAGCCTGCGCCAGGGCATCTTGCGCGCTCGCGACCAACGCATCATCCCAGTACTCCGCTGAGGCATAATCGGCCTGCGCCTGTGCGTCCACGTGCCATGATCGCATGTTGTGGCAACAACGACCGAGAACTCCTCCCCGAACCCGAAGCTGCCGGTCACCCCCTGGGATGCCCGAGTGCGTTTCCGCACCGGCCCGGATGGACGTTCATTCGCGTACCGACCGAACGAGGTGATCACGCAGCGGCGCGGCCTGGAGTTGGTCGCAGCGCGCGTCGGCCCCGTTGGTGCCAGAAAACTCGAGGTGGTTCCCGTCGGTCGCGCTGGGAAGACCGATTCGCCAACCGAGGCGTCGCCACGTGAACTCGTGTTGATACGCGGTATTCCCGACCCCATCGAGACGATTCATGAGTTGGTCGCCTCTGGGATAGAAGCCCAACCCAACCAAGTGCTGTTCGCACACGCCACCCCGAATCCTGGCGGCATCCCTTACCCCGGCGGCATCCCTTACCCCGGCGGCATCCCTTACCCCGGCGGCGAGCCGGGGGAAGCGCACAACGGTTGTTGCGGTCCGGCTCCATGCGGCAGTGCCGATCAACGGTTCGAGGCACCTCGCTTCACCACCGCGCTTCCGGCCATTGCGCCGAACGGCGACGAGATGTCTCGCCGCAAGCATCCCGCTGGCACCTCGTGCAACATACTCGTGCTCGACACCGGCGCTTGGCCAAAGATCATCTGCGCCGGCGCGACGATGAACCCGACCGCACAACGGGCGGCCAATCTGTTGAGCCACACCACCACCGACGGCGACCCCGATGTGTGGGATGGCGACGGCAACGACGTGCTCGACCCGTTTGCCGGCCATGGCACGTTCATCGCCGGAATCATCGCGAACCTGGCACCGGGTTCACACGTGCGCGTGGAGCGCGCTCTGTCGTCGTACGGCGACACCGATGACGCCACGATCGCACAGATCCTGCTGGAACAGTTTCCCGATGTCGCCGCCGGGGTCGACGGTGGTGATCCCCCGTTCGACATCGTGTCGATGTCGTTTGGTGGTTTCTGCGACGACGACGACCCACCCGTCGCGTTGGCCAACGCGATCGCTGCCATTCAGGCGCACTACGCACCGCCCAGTGAATCGTTGAACGAGATCACCCAGCGCGTCGTATTCGTCGCCTCGGCCGGCAACTCCAGTTCGTGCCGACCCACTTGGCCGGCATCGTTCGAAAACGTCATCGCTGTCGGGGCGGTGGGCCCGAATGGGCCCGCTGCGTTCACCAACTACGGGCCGTGGGTCGATGCGTGCGCTCCGGGCGTGGGAATCGTGAGTACGTTCTTCGATCTCGGCGACGAGGCCCGGCTGGACGGCGGCGACTTCGATGGGTGGGCGATCTGGAGCGGCACATCGTTCGCAGCCCCAGTGGTAGCCGCGTCGATCGCCTGGGAATGGATGTGTCGCGGTAACGACGGTGCCCCAGGTGACGCGGCGCGCTGGCTGATCG
>DATKCX010000209.1:0-16913 GCA_035512975.1 Ilumatobacter sp. | reverse complement strand
TTCTGGTGGAACACCGGCATGTGCGTGGCGTCGGGCGTATCGCGACGGAACACGCGTCCGGGGGCCACGATGTAGATGGGTGGCTCGTGCTTGAGCATGGTGCGAATCTGCACGGGCGATGTATGTGTGCGCAACACGGTGTGGCCGGGCTGTTCGCCCGGGGCTGCGTGGTCGACGAACAGCGTGTCGAATTCGCCGCGGGCCGGGTGTCCGACGCCCATGTTCAACGCTTCGAAGTTGTGCCAGTCGGTCTCCACCTCGGGGCCTTCTGCCACTTGGAAACCGAGGCCGATGAACACGTCTTCCAACCGCTCCCAGGCCTGGGTGACGAGGTGTGCGTGGCCACGCTTGGGCGAGCCGACGAACTCGGTGAGGTCGAGCCGCTCCGATGCCACCCGTACGGCGAGCGCCGCGTCGCCGAGCGAGGAGCGACGGTCGGCCATGGCTGCTTCTACGGCGGCGAGGGCTTCGTTGACTGCCTGGCCCGCGGCCTTCTTGTCGTCGATGGATGCGATACCGCCGAGCTGCTTCTTGAACTGGGCGAGGGAACCTTGCTTGCCGAGCAGCGCAGTGTCGAGCGCTCGCAGCTGGTCGAGTTCGCCAGCCGCAGCGATGTTGGCGAGTGCCGCGTCACGGGCGGCACGGATTTCGTCGATCACGGGAGTCCTTTCGGGAGTCGAGTTTGCAACCAGGAACTACCCCGGGCTTGCTCGGTGACGGTGCGCGCGATCGTGAGGTACGTCACCGTCCCCGGGCCGTCAGCCCGGGGCACCGAAATCGCTGCGCCATCACGCCGTAGAGACTACGCGGCGAGCAGCCATCGGCCAACTGCGATACAGAACCACCTGAAGGTGCCTCGGGCCGGAGCGGTAGCCTCGCTTGCCGTGACCCGCGTACTTTCCTGCATCCAGCCCACCGGTGAAGTTCACCTCGGCAACTACCTGGGCGCGCTGCGGAACTGGGTGTCTGGTCAGCATGAGAAAGATGTGTTCCACGGCATCGTCGACCTGCATGCGCTCACCATCGCCGAAGCGCCGGGCGTGGTGGGCGACCACACGTTGAAGCTCGCGGCGATGCTGTTCGCGATCGGGCTCGACCCGAATGTGGCTTCGGTGTTCGTCCAGAGCCATGTGCCGGAGCACAGCCAGTTGGGTTGGGTGATGGAGTGCACCGTGTCGTACGGCGAACTCAGCCGGATGACCCAGTTCAAAGACAAGTCGACCAAGCGCGAGGGCCAGTTCATCTCGGCCGGCCTGTTCACGTATCCGGCGCTTCAAGCCGCCGACATCTTGTTGTACGACACCAACGAGGTTCCCGTTGGCGACGATCAGCGGCAACACGTCGAGATCACGCGCGACGCGGCGATTCGATTCAACCATCGCTTCGGCGACACGTTGGTCATCCCCGAAGCAGTGATCCCCAAGGCCGGTGCACGGGTGATGGACCTGCAAGACCCCACATCGAAGATGTCGAAGTCATCGGCATCCGAAGTTGGCTGCGTGATGATGCTCGACGAGCCCTCCGCCATTCTGAAGAAGTTCAAACGAGCCGTCACCGACTCGGATTCTGAGGTGCGATACGACGTGGCCGCCAAACCGGGCGTGAGCAGCCTGCTCGACATCCTTGCGGCGGCAACCGGCGGAAACGCCGAGCAGCTCGCCGGCCAGTACTCCCAGTACGGGCCCCTCAAGAACGACGCCGGCGAAGCGGTCGTTGCGTTGCTCGAACCGATCCAGACCAGATACCACGAACTCATCGGTGACCCCGCGGAACTGGCGCGCTTGCTGCGTTTCGGCAGCGAGAAGGCTCGCGCGGTGGCATCGAGCACCCTCGACCGGGTGTACCGCGCGATCGGTTTGGTGCCGAGCTGAGCGACCAGTTGATGTGAGTCGGTTTCAGCACGCTTCGGTCGATCGACGAATCCTCGCGCTGGCCGTACCGGCACTCGGCTCACTCGCGGTCGAGCCGATCTATGTCATCACCGACACCGCGATCATCGGGCGTCTGGGCACCCAGCAACTCGCCGGACTTGCCATTGCCGCGAGTGTGCTGAGCATCGTGTTTGCGGGCGCGAACTTTCTCACGTACGGCACCACGCAACAGGTGGCGAAGCGACTCGGGGCAGGCGACCGCGCGGGTGCCGCGAACGTAGGCATGCAAGCCATGTGGCTGGCAGTCGTATTTGGAATACCCGCCGCGCTCCTACTCGGCATCGGCGCGAGGACCGTGGTGGGGGTGTTCGGCGCGACCGGAGCGATCGCCGACCATGCGGTCGACTATCTGAGCATCAGCGCGATCGGTGTGCCGTTCATCCTGGTCACCCTTGCCGCTCAAGGCGTGCTGCGCGGAGCGGCCAACTACACGACGCCGCTCTGGATTCTCCTCGCCGCCAATGTCGCCAACCTCGTGCTGGAACTGGTGTTCGTGTTCGTGTTCGACTGGGGAGTGCCCGGCTCGGCGTGGTCGACCGTCATCAGCCAAGCGGCGGCAGCAGCCGCATTCGTTCAACTCATGCGACGACAACTCGCCGGAGCGGCCGTACGCCGACCATCGTGGACCGGAATGTCGCCGCTCGTCACAGCGGGAAGGCACCTACTCCTTCGGGTGGGTTCGATGCTGGTCGTGCTGAGTGGATCGACCCTGCTCGCCGCCCGCATCGACGACTCCACGTTGGCGGCGCACCAGATCGTGCTGACGATGTTCGCCTTCTTGGCCCTGGTACTCGACGCACTCGCGGTGCCGGCGCAGACCATCGTGGCCGAAGAACTCGGCCGCGGCGACGCCGCTACTGCGGCGCTGGTGAGCCGACGCTCGGTAGTGCTGTCGGTGGGTACCGGCATTGCACTCGCGGCATTGCTGGCAATGCTCGCCCCGGTACTCCCCCGCGTGTTCACCGGCGACGCAGCGGTCATCGATCGCGCCACGAGCGGCCTCTGGTGGCTGGCCGCGATCATGCTCCCCGGCGCGATTGCCTTCGCGTACGACGGAATCCTCATCGGTGCCGGCGACTACCGCTTCCTCGGCCGAGCGGCGTTCGGGTACACGATCGTCGTCGTGCCGTTCGCCGTACTGATCCTGCTGTTTCCCAGCGTCGGGATCGGCGGGATCTGGGGAGCCATGCTGATCTGGATGCTGCTACGAGCCGGAGTCAACCATCGCCACGCCGGCACCGTCTTGGCACTCAGACGTTGACCCGGTGTGCGCTGCCAACGGCGCGAGGCGGACCGGGGTGTACTTGAATCCCGGCATTTTGCTCGTTGGGTCGAGGTCACCCCCGACGAGCACATTGCACTCCCTCCAGTGGTACGGCATGAACACGGTGTCGGGACGCAGGCACCGGTTGGGCCGCCACGGCACCACAGATCGCCCTTGCCGCGAGGACAGAACCACTCGATCATCGACGCCGAGACCGATCGCATCAGCCGCCTCGGGATGCAGTTCGATGTACGGGCCAGGAGCCTTGCGTTGCTGCGCCGGGATTCGCTTGGTCTGATTACCCGACAGGTACTGCGCCAAGATGCGCCCAGTGGTGAGCACGAATGGATAGTCCCTGTCTGCGAGCACCAGCGGGCCCGAATACTCGACCGCGTGGAACCGGGCGCGACCGTCCGGGTGACGGAACCGGTCGTGATAGAGAGCCGGTGTGCCGGGGTGGCGTTCGTCGGGGCACGGCCAGAACACACCTTCCCCGGCCCGCTCCCACGTGATGCCGGAGTAGTCGTTGGGCCCACCCGCCGAGATGCGTCGCATCTCGGCAAACACGTCGCGCCCACGCACGAAGTTGAACTGGTCGCGCGCTCCCAGCCGGTTCGCCAGGTTGCGCAACACGTCGATGTCGGATCGTTTCGCCACCGGCGACACCGCCTGATCACAGCGAACCACGCGGCCCTCGAGGGTGGTGACCGTGCCTTCCTCCTCGGCCCAGGTGGAGCCTGGCAGCACGACATGTGCGTGACGCTCGGCCATCTCCGACAGAAACGGGTCGATCACGACCAGATGATCGAGCGACCCGAGTTGGCGTTCCACGCGGTTGAGGTCGGGTGCTGAGATGCTCGCGTTGTTCGAGATCGAAAGGATTCCTTTCACCTTGCCGAGCTCGGCGAGCTGCAGAATCTCCATGAAGGTCGCGCCGACTCCCGGCAAGTCGTCGACATCGACGCCCCACCTCTCGGCGACCACACGACGGTGCTCAGGGTCGAGGATCGAGCGGCCGGCAGGCAACTGATTGCATCGCTGGCCCCATTCACGGCCGCCTTGGCCATTGCGTTGGCCGGTGAGCATGTTGATGCCCGACCCCGGCTTACCGACGTGTCCGCAGGCCATCGCGACATTGATCAGTGCCGATATGTTGTCGGTGCCGCAGGTTTGCTGCTCGGCACCCCGGGCGTGGAGATACATCACGCGGGACGATCGCCCGAGCAGCGTGGCCAACTCGCGTACCGTGTCGGCCGGAATGTCGGTGATCTCTTCGACTGCTTCGGGGGTCCACACCGATGCCGCCGCGATCGCCTCGTCGAACCCGTTGCTGCGTTCCGACACGAACGTGCGATCCGTGAGGCCTTGCCGGTCGATCTCGGCCAGCAGGCCGAGGAAGAGCGCCGCGTCGGTGCCCGGCCGAATTGCCAACGCCATGTCTCGGTCGTCAACCCACCGGCCGAAGCGGGGATCGATCACCACGACGCGCGCTCCCCGCGCCCGCGCCTTGGCGATGGTGGTGGGAAGCATCACCGGGTAGGCGTCTGACAGGTTCGCTCCAACGGTGACGATCACGTCCGCCCGCTCGAGCTCGGCCAGCGGCGTCATGGCACGGTCGAGACCGAACGCACGGGTGTGGGCGGCACCTGCCGACACCATGCAGAATCGGCCGTTGTAGTCGATGTGTCGCGTGCGGAGCGCCAGACGAGCAAACTTGCCCATCAAATAGGCCTTCTCGTTCGTGAGCGACCCGCCCGACAGCACAGCATTTGCATCGTTGCCGTGGTCAGCGCTGATTCGTTGAAAGCCTGCGGCAGCGGCGTCGAGCGCAACCTCCCAACTCGTCTCCACCAGCACCCCGTCGCGCCGAATCAACGGTGCGACGATTCGCTCGCTGTGGTGCACTTGCTCCCACGCGGTCGTTCCCTTGGAGCACACCGCCCCACCGGTCAGCGGCGAACCCTTCCACCGAACCTGGCCGACGATCTGCTGCGTGCGGTCGTCGACCGACAAGCCGATGCCGCAGTTCAGCGCACAATACGGGCAGTGCGACAGCGTGACGGCAGCTGAATCCATCAACCCGACCCGACGTATGCGAAGGCCAGGACTTGCTCTTCGACGTCAGCGGGGGTTGCGATCGCTTGCGGCGAGTCGTCGTCGGCTGAGATGTCGGATGGGAGCTCGGCTGAAAAGCTGTCGGCCGGCTCGGCGAGAAAGAGGCTGGTGATCGTCGCAATCACCGAGGCAGCAGCGATCACGAGAAAGAACGTGCTGGAGCTGACATACAAGCCGATCGTCAGAAACACGATGGCACCGACGTTTCCGTACGCACCCGCGAGACCGGCGATCTGGCCACTCACTCGCTTCTTCACCAACGGCACGATCGCGAAGACCGCTCCTTCGCCGGCCTGCACGAAGAACGAGCAGGCCATGCACGCCACCACCGCGAGCGCCCACGGCCAGGCCGCTCCCATCGTTGCCAACACGACGTAACCCACGAGGAGCCCAGCGAGCAGGGCGGTGAGCGTTCGGTTGCGAGCTCCGAGAATGTCTGACATGAGTCCACCAGCAGGTCGTGATCCGAGATTCATGAAGGCAAACGCTGACGCTGCGATGCCGGCCGCTGTTGGTGCCAAACCCCACGTGTCGGCAAAGAACGTGGGCAGCATCGAAACCACCGCCAGCTCCGACCCGAACGTGGCGAAGTAGCTGACGCAGAGCACGGCAACCGACTTCATGGGGTATCGATCTTCCGGCGCGTACTCCTCGTTCCACGCGGGACGGTTCACTCGGAACGCCGCAACCTCTTGGATGAGGAGGAGCGCGGCAACGGCAACCAGCAAACCAATGAAGAGGGGCGTGCTGATGACGTCGACTTTCCAGATTCGCCAAGCGATGAGCGCCAAGACAGCGTTGACGGGGACCGTCATCACCATCAGGCCGATCACCGAAGAGCGGCTGGTCGCTTCGAGGGCACCCTGCCTGCGCGGCCGCGCGAACGTCACGCCGTCGGGGGTGTCGGTCACCGCCCGGAGATAGTACAGGCCGTAGCAAGCAGCGATGATGCCCGTGAGGCCGATCGAATAGCGCCAGCCATCGTCACCGCCGAAGATGCCGGCTAGAACCGGCAAGGAGAATGCCGCGGCCGCCGAGCCGAAGTTGCCCCAGCCGCCATAGACCCCTTCCGCAGTGCCCAGTTCCGACGGTGGGAACCACTCCGACACCATCCGAATACCGACGACGAATCCTGCTCCGACGACCGAGAGTGCCAATCGGCTCATCACCAACGACTCGAATGACGTCGACACGGCGAACCACGTGTTCGGTATCACCGCAAACATCAAGATCGCGGAGTACACGCGGCGCGGCCCCCAACGATCGAGCGCCATGCCGATGAAGACTCGAGCGGGCACAGTGAGCGCAACGTTCACGAGGCCGATCGTCTTCTTCTCGGCATCCGACAGTCCGACTTGTTCGGCGATGGTGTTCGCGAACGGCGCGAAGTTGAACCACACGACGAACGTGAGGAAGAACGCAATCCACGTGAGGTGCAGTACGCGGTACTTGCCGCTGAACGACCACAAACTGGCGACTCGAGCTCCAGTTCCGATGCTTGCTGTCGCGGCGGCCGGAGCGGCGTTGGTGGGCGGAGACGACGTCCCTGTTCGTGTGTTGCTCACGGTCACCATCGAAACGCAACCTTGTTTCGGCCGTTGCCGTGCCCGGTGAATTCGTCGTGCACGCCAACGCACTCGATGGGTGGGCGGGCCGTGTGTTCGCTCACACGATCGATCGGCCACTGAGAGCAACAATTCATCCGCGGGGCAAATCGGAGCGGTTGCATCGTTCAGGCAATCGTCGCACGGTAGCCACGGCGCATCACCGTCTCGATGCCCATCGACGCCGGACCAAGTCGTTTGCGGAGGCGGGCAACCGTGACCTCGACCAAGTGCTCGTCTGATTCAGTGCCCTGCCACACGGTTCGCAGCAGGTCCCGCTTGGACACGACGGCACCTTTCCGTTCGAGCAGGGTGACCAGCAGTGCACGCTCGCGTTCGGTGAGCCAGGCAACATCGGTTCCAATGGTCGCCATGCGACCCTGCAGGCTCATCGGTGTGCCACCGAGCACGACCTCGGTGCAACGGTCTGCGTAGAAGGTGGAGAGCAGCTGAACCAGCGATCCCAGTCGATGACGTTCCGGTATGTGTGGAGCCGGAATACCCACGTTGGTCAACCCCGTCGCACACACCGGGCCCACGCAGAAGGGCGCGACGTCGGTACTCAACGCGTCGACGATGTCGTCGTAGCAGCCCACCGTGTGGGCGATGTCGAAGAAGTTCTCGACCGCTGGCTTCGCGGTGAAGGTGACCGCGTCGAGTTTGCGTTCCACCACGGCACGAATGAGGCGCTCGGCGGGCGCGAGGTCGTCGGGCAGCGACCACCGGTACACCGGGACGCGTACCACCTCAGCTCCGAGCGATTCGATCGTGTCACAGAGTTCGCTCGCACCTGCGCCGTCGAGTTGCACACCGATTCGGATGCCGCCGACGCCGAGTGCGGTGAGCACGTCGATCACGTCGTCGTAACGTGCTCGCGGCGCGGTCCACAACACGTCGAAGCCCGCTGTGACCAGCGCACCGGTCGCCTTCGGCCCTCGCGCATAGAGGGCGGTCGTGTGAAACAACTCGTGGAGAGCATTGCCGAGCTGAATCGAATCGGCCGCTTCCAGCCAACTCCGCACCCCGAGGCCGGTGGTGAGCACCAAGACGTCCGGCGGGCGATCGATGAGTTCCTGGGTGGCGAGCCGCATCGCCTCTTGCGAATCCTGCGGATGGGTCTTGATCACTGGGCCGTGCAAGCACGCGGCCCCTCGGCTTTCCAGCAGACCGATCTGCTCGTCGGCGCGGCGATCGGCGGTGACGCCGATCCTGAAGCCCGCGAGTTGGCGTGCGGTCATGCGATCAGTCTCGGCCAGCCGTGTTTCGGTGAGGTTTCACAACGGGGAAGGATTGGGTTGGGCGAGCACGCTCACCAACCCGTCAATCACCAACACATCCCAGGTTCGCACCCAGATACCGGGCGCATCGAGGCACTCCCCGGTGCGAAGATCGAACCGCTCCTTGTGCAGCGGCGACGCCACGACGTCGCGGTCTCCCGCCGAGCCAACGATCCCGCGAGCCAGCACGGGAACACCGGTGAACGGCTCGACATGATCGATGGCGAGCACTTCGTCTCCGGACAGCCGAAAGATCGCAACGGGTACACCTTCGATGAGAGCGGCAACACCGCGATCCACAGTGATCCGGTCGATCGAGCACACCTCGATCCAGGTGCTCTGACGCTCGGGGTGCTGACCCGGCAGTTGACCGGAGGTCGCTGGCTCGAATCCGTGGGCGACATCGCTGCTCATGCCGGCACCCGCTGATCGCGCTCGCTCACCGTCACCACGGTGGAGTGCTCGTCGGGAGCGTTCACGAACTCCACGAAGTGGGCGAGCCGACTCGGGTCCGCGAGGGTCGCCTGCCACTCGCACTCGTAGCCCGCGACGTGGCGTTCCACGTCGGCACACAGCTCGTCGCCGATGCCGAGCGTGTCGTCGAACACCACCGACCGCAGATACTCGAGCCCACCGTCGAGTTGTTCGACCCACGTGGCGGTGCGTTGCAGCCGATCGGCAGTGCGTACATAGAACATGACGAATCGGTCGATCGCCTGAATCAGCGCGGCGTCGTCGAGGTCGGACGCGAACAGGTCGGCATGGCGCGGTACCCGCCCGCCGTTGCCACCGACGTACAGGTTCCAGCCATTCTCGGTGGCGATCACCCCGACGTCCTTGCTTTGAGCTTCGGCGCATTCCCTGGTGCATCCGGAAACTGCCATCTTCAACTTGTGCGGCGCGCGAAGTCCGCGGTAGCGCTGTTCCAGCAGGATCGCCATGCTCACCGAGTCCTGCACGCCGTATCGACACCACGTGGATCCCACGCATGACTTCACGGTGCGCAGAGCTTTGCCGTACGCATGACCCGACTCCATACCGGCGTCGATCACCCGCTGCCAGATGTGGGGCAGCTGATGCAGTTGAGCCCCGAACAGGTCGATGCGTTGACCGCCGGTGATCTTGGTGTACAGATCGAAATCTCTCGCGATCTCCCCCAGAGCGATCAACTGAGCTGGGGTGACTTCGCCGCCGGGGATGCGCGGCACGACCGAGTAGGTGCCGTCACGTTGCATGTTGGCGAGATGGTGGTCGTTGGTGTCCTGCACTGCGGCACCATCTCCGTCGAGGATGTAGCCGGGGTGCAGCGACGCCAGGATCGAGCCGACCATCGGACGACAGATCTCGCACCCGCGACCGGTGCCGTGGTTCGTGACGACATCTGCCCATGTGCGGTGCTGGTGGAATCGAACGAGGTCGAACAGTTCTTGGCGGGAGTACTCGAAGTGCTCGCAGACCCCCTTCGACACGACCTCGCCCAGTGCCACCAGCTCGGCGGAAAGCAGCGAACCCATTGCGGGGACGCAGCCACCGCAACTCGACCCGGCGCGTGTACAAGCCTTGAGGTCGCCAACGGTGCGACACCCGTCGTGCACGGCACCGCGAACGGCACCCACCGATACGGCGTTGCAACTGCACAACATCGCGGTATCCGGCAAGCCACCTTCAACAGGTGGCCGGATCGAAGCCGGCAACACGTAGGCGGCAAGTTCGTCGGGTTGGGTGGCCTGACCCAACGTGATCGCGGTGAGCAACTCGTACCCGGAGACGTCCCCCACGAGAGCCCCGCCAAGCAGACGCCCGGTGGCTGCGTCGACGACGAGCCGCCGGAACGTCTTGGTGGTCGGGTCGGCGAACACGATGTCGTCGACACCATCACCGGACGCCGTCGCCGCACCAAAACTTGCCACATCGACACCGAGCAGCTTCAGCTTCGTCGATGTGTCGCTGCCGGCATACCGAGACGCACCACCGATCAGTTCGTCTGCAAGCACCGCGGCCATCTCGTACCCGGGCGCTACGAGGCCATACACCCGTCCTCGGTGGAGCGCCACCTCCCCGATCGCCCAGACACCCTCGGCCGATGTGGCCAGCCGATCGTCGACCACCACCCCGCCGCGCTCCCCCACGTCGAGCCCCGAGACTCTGGCGAGTTCGTCGCGCGGACGCACTCCAGCCGAGAAGACGACCAGGTCGGTGGCGATCACCGTTCCATCGCCCAAGCGCAGGCCCGTCACGCGTCCCGAATCGTCGGATACGAAGGCTTCCGGTTTCGAGTCACATCGCAGGTCGATACCGAGCCCGTCCACCCATCGGCCCAGCATGCGGCCGCCACTCTCACCGAGCTGCGCCGGCATCGGATACGGCGCGGTCTCGATGACCGTGACGCTCAAACCCAGTGCTTGCAGCGCGCTGGCCGCCTCGAGCCCCAGCAGCCCACCGCCGATGACCATCCCGGTGGTCCTGCCCGGGACTTCAGCCCAGTCGCGTATGGCCTCCAGGTCATCAAGGGTTCGGTACACGAAGCTGCCACCGAGGTCGTGACCCGGAATCGGCGGTACGAACGGATACGAACCGGTCGCCAGCACCAGATCGTCGTAGTGCATCTGCGAGCCGTCGCTGAGGGTGGCCGTACGGCCCGCGGCGTCGATCGAGTCGACCCGCACACCAAGCCGGTAGTCGACTCGGCCAGACGTCAACAGGTCGGATGCGACCATGGTGAGGTCATGTTCTGTCGCACCTTGAAACCATCGGGTGAGACCGACCCGGTCGTACGCCGGGCGCGCCTCTTCGCCAACGACCGTCAGCGCGATTTCCTCATGCGGCACCAGAAGGTCGACCAGGCGCTGTCCGACCATTCCGTTGCCGACGATCAGAACCTGGCGACGTTGCATGCCAACACTCAACCCCATACAGGTTTCGCGTCGATGAGTCCGACGTGACGTGGATGCGTCGTTGTGCTCACCATGACCAACAGTCGCTGTGCGCAATCGTTCACCCTGTGGCATGCCGACGGAACACCACCGATACCGCCGTTTCGTATCGTCGGATCCATGAACGATCAAGCCGGGATCAATCAGCAGGCCGGGTCCGTGGCGCTCGTCGGAGCGGGGCCAGGAGGGGCCGACCTCATCACCGTTCGGGGGGCCCGAGCGATCGGCGACGCCGATGTGATCGTCGCCGATCGGCTCGCCGACCCCGAGCTGCTCCGCTACGCCTCGCCGACCGCTGAGATCATCGACGTCGGCAAGTGCAAAGGCAACGGCCCGACACAAGCTGCCATCAACGCGATCCTGATCGACCGTGCCGGCAACGGTCTTCGGGTCGTGCGCTTGAAAGGTGGTGACCCGTTCATGTTCGGTCGAGGCGGAGAAGAGATCGATGCGCTCATCGAGGCCGGCATCGCGTGGGAGATCGTCCCGGGTGTCACATCCGCGCTGGCTGCGCCGGCATTGGCGGGGATTTCCGTTACCGAACGGGGCATGGCAGCGTCGGTCACCGTGATCTCCGGCCACCGAGCAGACGCCGCAGCCGCGTACCGATGGGGTGCTTTGGCGCAAGCAACCGACACGCTGGTCGTCTTGATGGCAGCGTCGACGAGCGCCGACATCGCATGTGGGCTCATCGCTGCGGGTCGTTCACCCGACCTCGCAGTCGCGGCCTGTCACCGCGCCGGGCATCCGGGCGCGCAGACCGCTGTGATGACGTTGCGAGAGCTGGCGGAACAGGGATGCCCGTTTCCTTCCCCGACGGTGCTCGTGATCGGCGAGGTCGCCGCGCATCAGCGAGTCAGCACGGAGAGTCAGGCCCGGTCGCAGGCCCTCAACGTTGGAAACACTGGGCCACGCTCGGCGACGAGGTCGATGGTGTCCGGCTCACTTCCCGCTGCGGCAACCAGGTCAGCTCCGATCCTTTCGTGATCGTGATAGCTCCGAAATCGTTCGGTACGGCCACCCACGATCGACGCCGCTACCCGGCCCCACGTTCCGAGTCCGCATTCCAGCTTGCCGATGTCGTGCAACAACGCACCGGCGATCTCCGCGCGAGTCGCCGATGGGCGGGCCGCGACGAAACGCTTCGCCACTTTGATGGTGTGACGACGATCGACTGTCGATTGGCGACACCAGAGCGCTCGCTCGGCCGGCAACAGCTGTGACTCGGCCCACGCTTGATCAACTGGGGCCGGGGGGCGACGATCGAGCGAGACGAAGAACCGTGCCGCCAGATGGTGCGGGCGCAACAGCAGATGGATCGGTCTACTCATGACGGTTCATGCTCGGCTGGCCCGGGGGTGAGCGGCACGGTAGACCTCCCACAGGCGCTCCTGACTGACCTTGGTGTACACCTGAGTCGTGGAGATCGAAGCGTGCCCCAGCATCTCCTGCACGATTCGCAAGTCTGCTCCATGGTCGAGCAGATGGGTGGCACACGAGTGGCGCAAGACATGCGGTGACAATGGCTCGGTGATTCCGGCCCGCTCACCGTACTTCTTGATCACCAGCCACGCGCCTTGCCGTGTGAGTCGTCCACCGCGCTGGTTCAAGAAGACCGCTTCGGCGTCACCGCGTCGTTTCCACCGCGCCGGGACGAACTGTTGTCGACCATCGATCGAGAACCAGTCGCTCAGTGCGGCAGCCGCTGTGGATCCGTACGGCACGATTCGTTCCTTCGAACCTTTCCCGAACAGCCGGACGAGCGCATCGTCGAAATCGATGTCACCCATCGAGAGCCCCACCACCTCGGAAACTCGGGCACCAGTGGCGTACAGCAACTCGAGGATTGCCCGGTCGCGACGGTCGATCGGGCCGGCACCCGTCACTGCGTCGAGCAGGGACGTCACCTGCTCCTCGGTGAGCGGCTTGGGAATGCCAGATGGCACCTTCACGCCATCGAGCTGAGCGGCCGGGTCGTCGGGACGGATTTCTTCGGTCGCCATGAAACGATGCAACATCCGGATCGCAGCGATCTGGCGGGCAACCGTGGACGCTGCTGCACCGCTGTTTCGGCGTTCACCGACGAAGTCGATCAGGTCGGCATTGCCGACGGCCAGCGGGGTGCTCCCCCGAGCAGACAACCATGCTTCGTAGGCCAGGAGGTCTCTCCGGTACGCCGACACCGTGTTCCGTGACCGCCCCCGCTCGCTCGACAACCACACGAGGAAGTCCTCGCTGTCGAGGCTCAGATCAGGCTGCACGTGTCAGGACTGTAGGTGACGCTGTGTCAGCAGCAAACCCGCCACCGTCTTGGCGTCGGCGATCTCCCCGCGGTCGATCATGGTCAGCGCGTCGGCGAGCGTCACGTCGAACACGGTCATGTGGAGCTCTTCTGGACCTTGCAGGTCGGCGTCGACTTCGTCGCAATCGACGGCCAGATAGATGATGGTCACTGCGTCGGACATACCGGGCGACGGCAGCAAGTCGAGCAGGTGGATCATGTCGCCCGCCGCCAGACCGGCCTCCTCCACCAGTTCACGGCGCCCGGTTTCCACAGGCGGCTCGCCTGGGATGTCTCGCATGCCGGCGGGAATCTCGATCACCGTTCGGTCGTACGCGGGCCGGTATTGCGACAGCAACCGCACGTTCGGTGTGCCGTCGGTGCCGATCACCAGTGGCACGACCGCTACCGCTCCCGGCGACCGGACGATGTCGCGCGTGAACGGCTGGCCATCCGGCGCAGCGAATTCGGCCCTGACGACGCGCCAGATGTGGCCCTGGTGAGCAAGCTCGTCGCCGAGGTGCTGAAAGTTCGCCATGGATCCGTCAGGCTGGCGGAGTGGTTGCCGAGTCGGCCGCGACGTCAGCAGGGTTGGCAGCGCGGTCGGGTTCTTGCGAGGCCGCATCCACCTTCAGCCTGCGCAAGCCTGGCGGAGTTTCGTCTCGACGTGTGAGCGCTGCGCTGATGAGTTCGCGAAACAACGGATGGGCGCGATCGGGGCGACTCTTGAACTCTGGGTGCGCCTGGGTGGCTACCCAGTACGGATGGTCGACGAGTTCGATGAACTCGACCAAGCGCTGGTCGGGCGAGGTACCGCTGCAGCGGAAACCAGCCTCTTCGAATCGTGTCCGGAATCGTGGATTGAACTCGTACCGGTGGCGATGCCGCTCGCTGACCACCTGCTCACCATATGCGGCTGCCACTTTGCTGCCCGGTGAGAGGACGGCGTAATAGGCACCCAGGCGCATCGTCCCGCCCTTGTCGGTGACGTCGCGTTGGTCGCGCATCAAGTCGATCACCGGGTACTTGGTGGATGGGTCCATCTCGCTGGAGTTCGCGTTCTCCATACCCAAGACGTTCCGGGCGAACTCGGCGGTCATGGCATGCAAACCGAGACAGAGACCCAAGCAGGGAACGCCTTCTTCGCGGGCGTAGCGGGCCGCGGCGATCTTGCCCTCGAACCCGCGATGGCCGAAACCACCCGGGATGACGATCCCGTCGAGGTGGCTGAGCCGGTCCGATGCAAGCAGGCCCTCCACGTCTTCGGCCTGCACCCAGTCGATCTCGACGTTGGCACCGTGATGGAACCCGGCGTGCTTGAGCGATTCGACTACCGAGAGATAGGCGTCGGGCAGTTGGACGTACTTGCCGATGAGCCCGATCCGCACTGGGCGGTCCGACGCCTCGACCCGGCTCACCAAATGCTCCCAGCTCGACAGGTCGATGGGGTGTTCTCCCATGCGAAGCACTTCCATCGCCACGGTGTCGAGGCCCTCGTCGTGGAGGATCAGCGGCAGCTCGTAGATGTTCTTTGCGTCGGCAGCATTGATGACCGCTTGTTCGGCCACATCGCACAGGTTGGAGATCTTGCGCTTCAGGTCTTCCTGTATCGGCGATTCGCTGCGGCACACGATGAGATCGGGCTGGATGCCACGGCTGCGCAGTTCGGTCACCGAGTGCTGGGTGGGTTTCGTCTTCTGCTCCGCCGACGGACCGATGAACGGCACCAGCGTGACGTGGATGTAGCACACGTTGTCGCGACCAGCGTCTTTGCGATACTGCCGGATCGCCTCGAGGAACGGCAGAATCTCGATGTCTCCCACCGTGCCGCCGACCTCGGTGATCACCACGTCGACGTCTTCGGTCGCGACCGCATGGATGCGGCGCTTGATCTCGTCGGTGATGTGCGGGATGACTTGGACGGTCTTGCCGAGGTAGTCGCCGCGGCGTTCGGCGGCGAGGACCGCCTGATAGATCGAACCGGTCGTGGCGTTCGATCCCCGAGACAGGTTTTCGTCGATGAACCGCTCGTAGTGGCCGAGATCGAGATCGGTCTCGCCACCGTCGTCGGTGACGAACACTTCACCGTGCTCGTACGGATTCATCGTGCCCGGATCGACATTGATGTACGGATCGAGCTTCTGCAGCGTGACCCGCAGACCCCGCATCTTGAGCAGACGCCCCAACGAACTCGCCGTCAGGCCCTTACCCAGGGAGCTGGCAACGCCACCGGTCACGAAAATGTGCTTCGGCATAGGTTGAAACTCCTCCGTCGGCGGCTGTCGAAATGTCGTCTGTAGCGGTGCAGTTCAGCAACTGCACGACGGGAGATCACCCTACCCCGCGCGCTTCCCACGCGACGCGGATCAAGCGTCACTCGGCTTCATTTTCTTTTCGAGACACATGGATTCCGTTGATCACGGCTTCGAGCCCCATCCGCGTTCTACGATCTGCGCATGGTGCCGCGATGCCGACCACGCAGAGCTATCCCACGCCTCGTCACTGTCGCCTTGGTCGCGCTCACGGCCTCGGGATGCATCGGTGCTCAGAACCGGGAAGAGTTCCAGACGATGATTCAGGCCAGAGGCGGCGGCGTGTCGAACGCCGACATCGCGGCCATCGTGGATCGCCTCGAGCAGGCCAGCGGTACCGATCCCTTGGTTCGATCGGCGCGATTCAACTTTGGCGCGTCGACCGCGGTCCTCGAAGTGCGCAGTCGCGAACGACCAACCGAAGTCGATCGGTACACGTTCCGTGGGCACACACTCGTCGACACCACCCCGGTGCGAATCGACGTCGACGATGACCTCGAAGCCACGTCGCGGCCGCTGTCGACGTTCGCACTCGACGAGGTGGAACGGATTGCCGATGAAGCGCTGGCCGAGTTCGACGCGTCGGGCGGGTACGTCACAGGCCTGTCGCTGATCGTGCCGCAGCAGACCATTCGGGTCGACGTCGAGTCGCCCCGCGCCACCGGCACCGGCGTCTTCGATGCCGAGGGAGATTTCCAGGAGTTTCAGCGATGAGCGGCCGGCGCGAGCGCGGTTTGGGGATGCGGTGGAAGATCGGCGGGCTGGTCGGAGCGTCACTTTTCTGCGGCATCATGCTCAGCTGCATCGTCACGCTGGCGATCTGGCCCGGCGAAGCCAAGCTGTTCGCCCCGCTCATCTGCGACGATTCGCACGCGGATGCCGTGGTGGTCTACGACCAACAGTCGGTACGTCCTGGCGAGACCGCAACGACGTTTTCGCTGTATTGCATGGGACCACGCGGCAACGTGATCGAGCACGGCTGGGGCACCGTGATGCTGTACTCGATGGTTGTGCACACGGTGCTCGTCGCAGCATTCTTCGGGTTCCTGTGGTTCCTCGTGGCGCGCCGAGGCAGGTCCCGTCGAACTCGCGCCCAGGCCGACGACGACGCAGGCGAGCCGTCAGCCGCTCCCCCGCTGATCACGAAGGCATAGCGTCGACCCGGCCGTTGGGCCTCTTAGCCAGACGCCGCGGCG
>DATKCX010000208.1:0-4839 GCA_035512975.1 Ilumatobacter sp. | reverse complement strand
GATGTAGACGAGCAGCATCCAGGTGACGGGCCCGCCGAGCACCGACGCCAGTGAGAGGCGTCGGTGCCGGCGGAAGAACGAGCTCAGCGAGCGCGTCGGCGAGGACCGAGCAAGTGCTTCAGTCGTTGGAGTCGTCGACATCGTTGGGCCGTTCGTGGTTCCCGTGATTCAGCGTGGCCGAATCAGCTCCGCAGCGCGTTCCAGGCGTTGACCCACTCGGTGTATGGCACGCACGTGACATCGGTGCGGCCATCCAGGCAGGTTTCTTCCGGCGTGGTCCAGTACCACACGTCTTCCCAGTAGGCGGTGTCGCTGGAGTGGAAGAGCTCGCAGTGATCCGGGTTGGCGGTGAGGTCGCACGACAGTTCGTTCGACGGTGCTTCACCGAACCATTCGGCCACACCAGCATTCGCTTCCGGCGAAATGATGTGGTTCATCCACATGTACATGCAGTTCGGGTGCGCAGCCTCCGACGCGATCATCCACGTGTCGGACCAACCCGTGGCACCTTCGACCGGCTTGACGGCGTCGATCGTGGCACCGTTCGACTGCGCCAGGTTGACGATGACCTGCCACGTCGTACCTACCAGCGCAGTGCCACCTTCGAGGGCAGCTTGCTGATCGGTGTACAGCGCCCAGTATTGACCGGCGATGGCCTTCTGGGTGCCGAGCAACGCGATGGCCGCATCGAACTGGGTTTGATCCAGCGCGTACGGGTTCGTGATGCCGAGGTCGGGCTGGTGGGCCATGAGATACAGCGCCGCGTCAGCGATGTAGATCGGCGAGTCGTAGATCGACACAGCGCCGGGTGCCGCGGTGCTGGCTTCGAACATCTCTGCCCAGGAGTCGGGAGCCGTCTCGTACAACTCGGTGTTGAACACAAGCAGGTTGGCACCACGGCCGTGGGGTACGCCGTACGGCTGACCATCGACCGAGTTGTGATTCTGCAGCTTGAGGTCGTCGTACACGTCGGCATAGTTCGGAATGAGGTCGACGTTGACCGGGCTGACTTCGCCACCAGCGATGAGACGGAGCGTTGCGTCGCCGGAAGCCGACACGCCGTCGTACTCGCCACTCTGCATGAGCTGGACCATCTCGTCGGAGCTGTTGCCGAGCTGCACATTCACTTGGCAGCCGGTTTCCTCTTCGAAGCCGGTGACCCAGTCGATGGCTGGATCGGTCGAGCCGTCTTCCACGTAGCCGGCCCACGCGATGATGTTGAGCTCGCCTTCTCCCTCGCCCAGCTCCGTGGGCAACTCGCCCGCTGGCATGGTTTCGGCGTCGGTGGCGGCGGTGGTGTCTGCGGTCGTGTCTGCTGTCGTGCCCGCGGTCGTGGTGCCTGCGGTCGTGGTGTT
Organism: Ilumatobacter sp.; assembly: GCA_035512975.1. GTDB lineage: Bacteria > Actinomycetota > Acidimicrobiia > Acidimicrobiales > Ilumatobacteraceae > Ilumatobacter. Next base: position 3,484 of record DATKCX010000208.1, on the reverse strand, counting down.
CGTGCTGTCGTCTTCGGCGGCAGCTGTGGTTTCGGTCGCATCGTCGTCGGCGTCGTCGTCGCCGCAGGCCGCGGCGACGAGTGTGATGGCGGCGAGGCCAGCGAGCAGCTGGCTGCGACGACGGCGTGATGCCGTTCGGTTCGTGATCATGAGCGGTTCTCCCCTGGTAGTGCTTCTCTTGGTGGTGTTGTTGTTTGTTCTATTGTTCAAGCGCTGTGTGCGACTGCGGAGGTGGCGCTGTTGGCCCATGTGAGCCGCACCTCCGTCCCGGTATCAACACCAGCGAGCTCGTCGCTCGGCACGCTGGCAACGAGTGCAGGTCCCTCTGGGAGCTGCACACGAATTCGACTGAATGACCCCAGGTAGTGCACGTCGACGACCGAGCCCGACACGACGGTGTGGTTGGCGAGATCTGGATGCCCCGCACGCACGAGCGACACCCGCTCGGGTCGGAGCATGTGCGCACCCGGCACCCCGAGCAGCCGCTCGGATGTGGCCGAATCGAGCACGTTGGACGTGCCGACGAACCGGGCGACGAATTCGGTCGTCGGACGGTCGTAGATGTCTTCGGGCGACCCGACCTGCTCGATACGGCCGAGGTTGAACACGGCGACACGCGAGCTCATCGACAACGCTTCGCCCTGGTCGTGGGTGACGAAGATGAACGTGATGCCCACCTCGCGCTGAATCAGCTTCAGCTCGGTCTGCATCTCCTCGCGCAACTTGAGGTCGAGCGCGCCCAGCGGTTCATCGAGCAGCAGCACACTCGGCCGATTCACGAGGGCGCGTGCCAGCGCCACCCGTTGACGTTGACCGCCACTGAGCTGCGTTGGGCGACGGCCGCCCATGTTGCCGAGGCGAACGGTGTCGAGCATTTCGGCGGCGCGAGCGCCACGCTCGGCCTTGCCAACACCTTTCACCTTCAACCCGTACTCGACGTTTTGTTGCACCGTCATGTGGGGGAACAGCGCGTAGTCCTGAAAGACCGTGTTGACGTCGCGATCGTACGGAGGCGTGTGCGACACATCTCGCCCGTGGAGCAGGATCGCACCAGCAGTGGGCACGTCGAACCCGGCGATCATTCGCAGCACCGTGGTTTTGCCCGACCCCGATGGGCCGAGCAGCGAGAAGAACTCGCCGTCGCCGATTTCGAGGTCGACGGAATCGACCGCGACGACTTCATCGAATGCCTTGCGAACACCGACCAGTTGAACAGCGCTCGTCAAGTTCATGTACTCCCTGTCGATCGATGAGCTGGCAATGTCAGCCCGGGCTGGCTTGGCTGACAGAAAACATTTAGTCTCAGATGTTAAGGGTTGTCAACACCGAGCTTCGGAAAGAGGATGCGTCATGCCAGGGCGAACACGCGTGCACCGGCTCTTGCCGGCGTTGCCGTCCAGCGGAGTGCCGACCACGGTGAGCCGCCAGCTGTCAGAAGCGATCCACCTCGGACTGCTCGCGCCTGGTGAACAACTGCCGAGCGAGAACGACCTCGCCAGTCAGCTCGGTGTGTCGACGGCGTCGCTGCGCGAAGCCTTGTCGGTCTTGCGCGAGCAGGGCCTCGTGGAGACCCGACGCGGCCGGCGCGGCGGCACGTTCGTGTGCGGCCCCAGCGAAACGTCCGCGGCTCGCCTCCACCGCAACCTGCACCAGCGTTCCGCAATCGGCCTACGCGACTTCGGCGACGAGTGGTCTGCGGTCGCCGGCACGTCGGCCCGCCTTGCAGCCGCACGAGCGTCGAGCGCACACCTCGAGAACCTGGATCGGCTGGTCGAGCAGCTCGCCGCCGCGAGCGCGGTGGGTGATCGCGGTCGGGCGCACAGCAGGTTCTTCATCGAAGTGGCGCTGGCTTCCCAATCAGAACGTCTCACCCGCGCCGAGGTTCGCCTTCAGGCAGAAACTGGGGAGTTGCTGTGGCTGCAGTGTGATGAGCCGTTCTCGGTGTCGGAATCGGTGGAGCGACTCACACGGTTGACCGCGGCGATTCGCAACGAAGACGCTGCTGTGGCACGCGATCTGGCCGAAGCGCACGTGTTGCGAGCCACCCGTTGGCTGGTGCAAACACGAATCGCAGCCCCCGAGGAATCGACGTGATGGAGGAACCAACGTGACAGCTGCACCGTTCAGCGACGCAGAGTTCCCGGCAGCTGCGGCGGCGCTCGCCCATGCCGCCGACGACCTGTTCGCGGTACTGGAAATCCTCGCGGGCCGTTTCGTCGATGTGTGGACGCAGGTCACCGGGCCGAACGCCTCCAAGGAGTTCGTCACGGCCGACATCGCCGAGTTGCAGCCCGACGTGTTCGCCGCGATCGACGGCAACCCGGCGTTCGAAAGCGCTGGTTTCGTGCTGGTGGAGGGGCTCGTGGCCGACAGCTCGCGGTGCCTGGAATGGTGGCATCGGGCGTTCTCCGGCGACCACGATCAGATCGCGTTCAACCTCGAACCCGGCACCACCGATTGCTACGACTACTACTCGATGGAGTGGTTTGCAGCCGCGGTGAACGGGGGGCGGCGATTCGTGTCTGGGCCGCTGATCGATCTGCCATGCGCCGACGTGTACATCCTCACGTTCTCGCAACCGATCGTGGCTGACGGTCGGTTGCTCGGCGTCGCCGGTGCCGACGTGGCGGTGAGTCGATTCGAGCACCGCATCCTGCCGCCGCTGCGCACGCTCCCCCGGCCAACGCTGCTCGTGAACGACGAGCGCCGAGTGATCGCCTCGAACGACGCCATGTTCACCACCGGCGAAAAGCTGCCACACCGCCCAGGTGCCGACAACTCATGGACCCACGTACTCCCCGTCACCCCCGACCTCGGCTGGCTCCTCGCCAGCGGCCACACCGCCTGAGGTCCACCCAAGGTTTCAGCGCGAGGTGGCGGTGCTGGCTCGTTCGGTGACTACCTTCGACGAGCCGCCTGGTTGCATCGACACGCCGAGGAGGGAATCGCCGGCTTCCATGGTGCGCTTCTGGTGCGACACGATGAGCAGCTGCGCGTCGCGTCGGAACTCGGCGATGAGGCCGAGGAAGCGGTGCAGGTTCACGTCGTCGAGCGCGGCTTCCACTTCGTCCATCACGTAGAACGGTGATGGGCGGCTGCGGAATACTGCGAACAGGAACGCCAGCGCCGTGAGGCTGCGCTCGCCGCCCGACAGCAACGACAACTTCTTGACGTTCTTGCCGCTGGGCTTGGCTTCCACCTCGATGCCCGTGTTCAACAGGTCGTCGGGCGCGGTGAGCTTCAACTGGCCGACGCCGCCAGGAAAGAGCGTGGCGAACAGTTCGGTGAAGTTCGTGCTCACATCGGCGAAGGCGCCGGCGAACACGTTCTGAATCTCTTGGTCGACCGCCTTGATGACCCGACTGAGGTCGCGGCGAGTGGAGCGCACATCTTCGAGCTGTTCTTCGAGGAACGAGTGCCGCTGCTGCAGCTCGTTGAACTCTTCCAACGCCAGCGGGTTGATCGGACCGAGCAGCCGCAGCTC
>DATKCX010000207.1:0-4155 GCA_035512975.1 Ilumatobacter sp. | reverse complement strand
CCGCAGAAGGACGGGTCATCTCGGTGGCCGACGGCCGCAGCATCGAGACCGGCGGTGTCACCGTGCCAGGTTTGGTGCCGCCCGGAGCGACGGCGGTGATGTTCAACCTGACCGTGACCGACACGATCGGGCCTGGTTACCTCAACGTGTCACCGGGCCTCGTCACCGAGGTTGCGGCGTCGACGATCAACTGGACCGAAACCGGTACGTCGCTGGCGAACTCGTCGATGGTCGGCCTGTCGGACGACCGGCTGATCCGGGTGTGGTGCGCTCCGTCCGCGTCGACCCACTTCATCGTCGACATCCTCGGCTACTACGCCTGAGCAAACACGGCAGACGCCGTACGCGGCAACGACGCGGGTTCGAAATCCGAACCCGCGTCGTCGATCGGCGTGTGTGTGCGCCCGCTACCGCGGTGCGGCTACAGCGCGCCCTGGCGCCACGGGCCGGTGATGGCGACGGTGATGCCTGGGCTCTGCACGTTGGCGAACATCCAGTTGCCGTTCTTCGGTTCGAAGGTCGCTCCGGCCCATTCCGAACCGGTGTAGTTGCCGGAACCGTTGTAGCCCTTTGCCGCCATCACCTCGGCAGGCAGCGTGACGTTGTTCTGGGCGAACCGGAAGATCTGCCCGTCGGGCGTGAGCCCGTGCATGTACTCCAGGCCACTGCCGTCCTCGCACAAGACGATGCCGCCGCGTGGGCTGACGCAGATGTTGTCGGGAGCCGCGAGGAGGTCTTCGTTCGTGGACGAGATCACGCAGCTGAACTCGTCGGTGACCGGGTTGTAGGCGAATACCTGCCCGCGCCGTAGCACTCCGCCGTTGCTGGCCACGATGTAGATCACACCGTTGCCGTACCAGGCACCCTCGCCGCGGGTGATCAGCGCTGCACCCTTGGCGGCCGCTTGGGCGCGCGTGCTGTCCGCGAAGTCGTTGGTCTGCGGGTCGGGATCGTCGACGACCACCCAAGACGCCACGTCTGACTGGCCGGTCACCCACTCGCGGGTGTCGGTCGTGCCGGCGAGTGCCATCGCCTCGAGTACTCCGCCGGCGGCCAGGTCGACCGGATCGTTGGGACGGAATCGGTACAACACCGAGTTGCCGGTATCTTCGGTCTCGTAGACGTATCCGGTCGCCGGGTCGGTGGCGGTCGCCTCGTGATTGAAGCGTCCCATGGCGACGAGCGGGATGCCCGACGCCATGCCGTGGGCGGGCACCTCGAAGTTGTAGCCGTGCATGCGAGTGGCCGAGTTGCCGGAGCCGGGGATCGTCAGGTTCTCTTCACAGGAGATCCATGTGCCGTACGGGGTGGGGCCGCCGGCGCAGTTACGGATGGTGCCCGACAGACTGGCGTAGCTCTCGAGCCATTGGCCGGCGTCCGGGTCGAACAGCAACGTGGTCGTACCGCCGCCGGCTGCCGGGTCGTACGTGCTGGAAGCAGGGGCGAACGGAGTGCCCAAGTTGCGTTCGTGGTTGCGGACGAGGCGCACGCCGTCGTCGGTGCGGAATGCCGCCATGCCGTCGTGATTGCCGGGCGTCGGTGTTCCATCGGACATCACCTCGTTCGTCCAGCCGTAGCTGATGTACTCGAAGCCTTTCGGAAGCATCAACAGCTCGAGTCCGGTCGTCTGGTCCTTCACCGGGAAGAGTGGGCCGTAGTCGAGGCCCGACGGCTGGCCGCCGCCATTGCCCGAGTTCTGGGGCCGTTCCTGGCCGGCGGCGCGGGCACCGAGCGCACCGAACGGGCTCGCAACTGCGGCTGCTGCGCCAACGCCGGCGGCACCTTTCAGGAACGAGCGGCGTTGCAGTGGGTTCGAGAATGAGGTCATGTTTGTCTCCTACGTGTGTGGTCGGGTGGTCGTGCATCACGACCGTAGAAAACCCACGTGAATCCCTCGCCGCCTCCGCGCCACGGGGGCCGGAACGCTCGGTGAACACTCGCGAACCACGCTTCGACGTGGCTCAGGCGCTCCTGTCGAGAGCCGGCTCGCCGGCCTGCGAAGGGATAGTGCCTGGCACTATCCCTTCGCGATCTAGTGTCGGGCGACATGGACGACGAGATCGGCGCACCCGTCGATCCGCTCGACGCGTTGTCGCCGCTACAACGCAAGACGCTGCGGGTGCTGCGCAAGTCCGACGAGCCGGTGGTGTTCTCGGCGGAGTTCGTGGATGACTTGATCGCCACCGTCAACGACGGCTTCGAGTCGTTCCACGAGCGAATCGCCATGGCCCAGCCAGATGGCGTCATCACCGCTGCGACCGAGCGCATCTTCGTCAGCAAGTACTCGGTTGCCAGCGTGTTGGGGTGCGAAGTGCAGCACCTGCACAGCGATGACTTCCAATGGTCGCCCGCCAACGCAGGCGGTCAGATCGCGCACCGGGCGATCCAGCTCATGCTGAACTGGCCGGGCGAACCGGTGCCGTCCCACCTCGTGAGCGAAGCGATTGCCCGCCTGATCGACGCCGACAACTCCCTTGCCGACTGGTTGGCCGGGATGTCCGACGGCGATGTCGCCGACCTGCGCAGCATCGCCGTCGACAAGGTCGCCAAGTTCCAAGAGTGCTTTCCGCCCCTGCCGGCCTCGGCGGCACCACGCACCGAGACTCGGGCGAGTTGGCCGACCGATGGGCCGATCGTGATGTCGAGCAAGTTCGACCTGGTGCTGGGGCGGCCGAACGGTCGCGAGAGCACGAAAGTCATCATCGACTTGAAGACCGGCTGGGCGAACACGAAACACCGCGAAGACCTGCGCTTCTACGCCTTGGTGGAAACGTTGCGGTCAGAGGTGCCCCCGCGCAAACTGGCGTCGTTCTATCTCGATTCGGGCGACCCGGCCGTGGAGGACGTGGTGGAGGCGACGCTGCGCACCGCGGCGCGGCGCACGCTCGACGCGATTCATGCCGAAGTGGAACTTCGATTCGAGGGTCGTCCCCCGGTGAAGCGACCGGGAACACCGTGCCGCTGGTGCCCACTCGCATCGGAATGTGCAGAGGGGATTGCGTACCTCGCCGACCAACGCGACCGTGACTAAGGAGGCGAGCACACCTAGGGGATGAGCGGATAGGTCGCTGCGAGCTCCGTGCCGCCCGCCAACTCTGTGACCCGCAGAGCAGGGGTGTCCCCGAACGTGATCGCGCCGTTTCCGAACGTGATCGCACCGTTGGTGCCCACCAGAAACTCCGCTGCCCGCCAGGCGTCTGGATTTCCGGTGATTTCCACCGATGCCAGGGTGGGCACAACCGTGCCGGGTACGGCGTTCATCAGGTGCCATGTTGGCCGGAATCGCGAAAGCGCCACCAATTAGGCGAGTGAATCGGTAAGACTGTCGGGCCGACACAGGTCGGTAGCGTGCGGCTTCACCCCCTTGGAAGGAATGCGCATGTCAACACGACGACAACTGATCAGCGGACTCGGCGCGCTCGCAGCGAGTGCTTTGGTGGGCTGCGGCGGCGGCGAAGAGACCGCCCCCACAACGGCTCCGCCTACCACGCCCCGGCCGACCACCACGACCACGACGGCTGCGCCCACCACGACGGTGCCGCCCACCACGCTCGCCCCCACCACCACAACGCTCCCAGCGACCACCACCACGCTCCCGCTGATCCCGCGCCAGCCGCTCACCGGCTTCGTGCTGAATGACCCGAGCGAAGCGCTCACCCGGCCAGCGCTGGTGGTCAAGATCGACAATGCCCCCGCAGCTCGGCCGAATCACAGCGGTCTCGCCAAGGCCGACATCGTGTTCGAGGAAATCGTCGAAGGTTCCATCACTCGCTTTGCGGCGGTGTTCCACAGCCAAGGTTCCGATCCCGTTGGCCCGGTTCGGTCGGGCCGCACCCAAGACGTCGACATGCTGAGCTCGTTCAATCGCCCGTTGTTCGCCTGGAGCGGCGGCAACCCGGCGGTGACCCGGCGGGTGTATGAATCGCAGTTGATCAGCATCAGCCATGGTCAGCAGGGCAGTTCGTACTATCGCGGTGCCGGTTCGTCCCCGCACAACCTGTACAGCAGCACCGATCGGCTGTGGGCACTCACCCCGTTCGGTCATCCCGGTCCGCCGGCGCAGCAGTTCCAGTACCTCGTTCCCGGCGAGGTGTTCATCGGGCAGCCGGTGAGCGCGGTCGACATCAAGATGCGCGGCATCGACGTCACGTGGGA
>DATKCX010000206.1:0-5495 GCA_035512975.1 Ilumatobacter sp. | reverse complement strand
TGTGAGCTGGAGCGGTGTGTCCTGGTCTGGTGTGTCCTGGTCCGGTGTGAGCTGGTCCGGTGTGAGCTGGAGCGGTGTGTCCTGGTCCGGTGTGAGCTGGTCCGGTGTGTCCTGGTCCGGTGTGAGCTGGAGCGGTGTGTCCTGGTCCGGTGTGAGCTGGTCCGGTGTGTCCTGGTCGGGTGTGTCCTGGTCCGGTGTGTCCTGGTCGGGTGTGTCCTGGTCCGGTGTGTCCTGGTCGGGTGTGTCTTGGTCTGGTGTGAGCTGGAGCGGCGTGTCCTGGTCCGGCGTCAGCTGGAGCTGACCACCTTCCCTCTGGCAACGCCGCGGCGACTACCCTGGGGCCGACATCGTTCGCACCAGGAGTTCGTCGTTGGCAGCTCACAGCGCGCCGGTTGTACCGGTGCCTCTCGGAGCTGACGTCGTGGAATCACCACGCGTCAACTCGATTCGACCTGAACTGCAGGTCGTGTTTGCCGCGTGTGGATGCCTCGTGGCGGCGGCGCTCTGCGCGTACGTGATCTACCAGCTCGGGGGCTCGGCCGAGGCGCTTCGCGACGGCCGATGGTGGGCGTTCGTCGCCGCCGCAGTGTTGTTCGGGTTGTTCGAGTACATCGTGTTCAGCTGGCACGTGCGGCGTGAAGGGATGTCGTTCTCGCTGTCGGAGGTTCCGATCGCTCTCGCCTTGGTGTTCTTGTCGCCGTGGCTCGCGCTGGTGGCGCGGCTGCCGTTCAGCCTCGCCGTGCTGGTGTTCGCTCGACGCAACTCGTACCTGAAGGTGTTGTACAACTCGTCGAACTACGTGTTCGACCTGATGTTTGCCGTCATGCTCACTCGACTGCTCGTGCGGTGGTGGGGCACCACCGACGTGGCGGTGATCGCTGCGTCGGCGTCTGCCCTCGCGTTGGTGGTACCGGTCGACCTAGTGCTCACCGGGTTCGCCATTTCACGCTTCGAAGGCGGGTTCGCGAAGCGCGTCATCGTCGAGTTCAAGGCGTCGTGGTGGATGTTCGCCGTGAACGCGGGCATTGCGTCGATGACCGTGGGGCTCGTAGTGATCTCGCCGGCACTCGGGCTCATTGCGGTGCCTCCGCTGGCCGGTGTGTGGTTCGCGTTGTGGTCGTACGGGAAGCAGGGTCAGCGCCTCCGCGAACTCGACGAGGTGCACGGGTTTTCCGCACGCGTCGGTCAAACGCTCGACGTGGGCGAGATCGGCGATGCTGCCGTGGCCGAGATCTCCCGCATGTTGCGTGCCGAGGGTGTCGCGCTGGTGCGTTTCAACAAAGGTGTTGCGGTCGAGTCGCATGTGGAAGGCAACGTCCCGATCGCGATTCCGGCGGGCACCGATCAAGATGGGTGGCCAGAACTGCTCGGCCCCGGGCAGGCACGGTTGGTTCCCCTCGATGAACTGAAGCGCCGCGGCATCGAGTCGAGCGCGGCTGCGATCGTCGCCACCATCACCGACGGCGACGAGCCGTTCGCCGTCTTGGTGGTGGTGGAACGTCAAGAGCAAGCGAACCGCTTCGACAGCGTCGATGCCGTGCAGGTGCAGAACTTGGTGGACCAGCTGGCCACCAGCCTGCGCCGTGGCATGTTGCACGAGCGGCTCGAGTACGAAGCACGTCACGACCCGCTCACCGATCTTCCCACTCGGACGCTGTTCGAACGCGAGGTGCGCGAAGTCGTGAAGTCGCCTCGTCCGGGCGTGTCGTGCGTGATGATGCTCGACCTCGACCGGTTCAAAGAGGTGAACGACACGCTCGGCCACCACGCTGGCGACGAAGTGCTGGTCACGCTCGCCGGCCGTCTCACCTCGGTGCTCGACCCGCGTGACACCTTGTCGCGGCTCGCGGGCGATGAGTTCGCCGTGCTGTGCACGCGGCGCACCAACGAGGAGATCAGTTCGTTCGCGACCGAATGTGTGCGTGTTGCCGGAGCACCCATGGTGATCGACGAACTCGAAATCGTCGTCACCGCCAGCATGGGCGTTGCCGTGATCCTCACCTCTGATACCGACGCTGTGCAGCCCATGCGTCGGGCCGACATCGCGATGTACAACGCCAAGTGGCAGCGCTCTGGTGTGGAGTTCTACCGCGATGAGATCGACCGCAGAACTCCAGCGAGGCTGTCGATGCTCGGCGATCTGCGCGCTGCCATTCGGGGCAATCAACTCGACGTGGTGTACCAGCCAAAGTTCGATCTCGGTATCGGTCGGGTGATCGGCGTCGAGGCGCTGGTGCGGTGGGAGAGCCCGTCGCGTGGTGTGGTGCAACCCCAAGAGTTCGTACGGGTCGCGGAAGACACCGGGCTGATCAAAGAACTCACCGACTTCGTGCTCAGCCGTGGCATCAGCGACATCGCTGCGCTCCACGCTGCTGGGATTCGCACTGGTCTGGCAGTCAACTTGTCCACCCACGATCTGTTCGACGTGCGGTTACCGCAACGCGTTCGCGAGTACCTCGCCGAGTGGAACCTGCCGGCGTCCGCGTTGACTCTCGAGATCACCGAGTCGTCGTTGCTGGTCGACGCCCCGCGTACCCGTGCGACGATCGACGCGTTGCACAGTGAGGGAATCCGTCTTGCGGTCGACGACTTCGGCACCGGCTACTCGTCGTTGTCGTACTTGCGTCGGTTACCGGTCGACGAGTTGAAGATCGATCAGTCCTTCGTCAGCGGCATGCCGACCAACCCGCACGACGAAGTGATCGTGCGCTCCACCGTCGACCTCGGTCACAACCTCGGGTTGCGGGTGGTGGCAGAGGGAGTGGAGTCACTGATCGCTCTCGATCAGCTGCGCGACGTGGGCTGCGACGTGGTGCAGGGCTACGCGATCTCGCCACCGATTCGATCCGAGAGTCTCGCTGGCTGGTTGATTGAGATCGACAACGCGATCACGCATGGTCGACCGCTCCCGTGGTCGTCGGTACACAACTGAGCGACGGACCCAACCGTCTCCCGACTTCCACCCTCAGCCAGAGGGCACCTCGAACTTTGTGGCAGCAGATTCGCGCTATGCCCGCGATCTGGCTTCCACAAAACCTCGGGTAGAACTCTGTGGCAGCAGAGTCGCGCTGTGCACGCGAATCTGCTGCCACAAAGTTGAAGGGGGGTTGGTGCTCAGGTGATGTTGAGGAGTGGCTCGCCGTTGGTGAAACGACGGAAGTTCTCCACGAAGACGTCGGTCGATCGCCGTCGCGACGACTCGGTCGAGCCCGACGAGTGCGGCGTGATGATCACGTTCGGATGCGACCACAGCGGGCTGGTCGGTGGCAGCGGTTCCACGGCGAACACGTCGAGGCCCGCTCCGCCAAGGTGTCCGGAGGCCAAGCTGTCGACGAGCGCCTCCTCGTCGACGATCTCGCCGCGGCCCACGTTGATGAACCACGCCCCAGGCTTCATTGCCGCGAACGCCGCGGCGTCGAACATGCCCCGAGTGTCGTCGGTGAGCGGGGCCGTGACGGCAATGGCGTCTGCCCATGCGAGGAGATCTTGGAAGCGGTCGTTCGTCCACGTGGTGCACGGTTCGTCGCCACGTACAGATCGGCGGAGCCCGACGACCTCGACGCCGAACGCATCGGCGAGACGTGCCACCTCGGTACCGATCGCGCCGAGACCGACGATGCCGAGTTTCAAGCCCGGAAGGTCGACCGACTCGCGTGGGTCCCACACCCGGTTGGTCTGGTCGCGCATGACGGCCGGGAACCGACGGCTCAGGGCGAGCATGTACAACATGACGGTGTGGGCGATCGATGGTGCCGCGGCACCAGCGCCCGATGTCACAATGACGCCGCTGTCGCGAATCTTGGAGAAGACGCGCCGGTCGGTTCCGGCCGAGAACGTCTGGAACCACCGCAGGTTGCCGAGCTTGCGAAGCGTGCCGAAGTACGCGCTGGAACGTAATGGCCAAGCGTCAGCCGAGTAGAACGCCAGGGTCACCCGATCGAGATCGCTGGCGGTGACCGGTTCGTCCGCCACGAGGCGCACGACCTCGATCGTCGGGTCGATCGCCACCAGCCGATCGCCGCAGTCGTCCCAACACGTGTCGGTGCAGAAGAGGATCGGTCCGCTCATCCGGGCGAACTTATCCGGCCCGGTGTGCAGGCGATACGTTTGGCGACGGAGGTGTACGAGCACCTGGTGGGCTCCGCCGCCTTCAAAGCGGTTGTCATGGGCGATCCCCATGAGGCGGGTTCGATTCCCGTCCACCTCCGCTTTCGTGTTTGCGGGTGTCCATGGATGTCCGCAGAAAGGATCCTGACCAGGGGTTTTGCAGCTTGACGTTTGTGAGCGTGCGTCATCGTTTGTGGAGCGTTACTCTCAACTTAACTCTCAAGCGCTAACTTAACTCTCAAACCCTTGTCAGGAGTCAACATGCCGAGAGCACCGCGTGGCAAGCGGGTCGTCGATCCGGCGACCGATTCGTACGTTGTCGTGAATCGGGCGGCCAATGGTCAGGCCGAGCCGTACTTCGACCGGTCCCGTGGCGTCTGGGTGGCACCGTGGCGGAAGGCCGATGGGCGCGTCGGTCGTCCAACGGGCAAGACGAAAGCGCAAGCGGTCGCCTCGCGAGACCGGCACATCGAGCGAGCCGAAGAGGATGCACGTTTGGGTCCGATCAGCGAAGGTTTCGGTGCGGATGCGACCGTCGGAGAGGTTGCTGCTTGGTGGCTCGAACACATCGCTCGCCACCGGGTGAGGGCGACGACGTTCGCCACCTACACGAAGCAGATTCGGATCATCGACGAGGAAATCGGAGGTGTTGCGGTTCGTGATCTACGAGCGCAGCGTGTCGCCAAGCTGGTGTCGGATCTCATCGATCGGGGTTCAGCCTCGCGTGCCCGCAACATCCGGACGCTGCTGGTGCAGGTGATCGAGCAAGCGGTGTCGTTGGGGCTCGTTGCCGACAACGTTGCGAAGCGGGTGAAGACCCCGACGGTGCCGCGCCGGCAACGTCGCACATTGACGCCTGCCGAGACGAAGCGTTTGCTCGCTGCGTGCGACGATCGATTCGCCGCGGCAGTAGCGCTCTGCTACGTGCAGGGTTGGCGTATCAGCGAGGCTCTCGGCCTCGCCTGGCAGGACCTTGATCTCGACGCGGGCGCAGTGCGACTGCGGCGCGGATCGACGTACGCGGATGGGCAGGGTATGTTGCTCGGACCAACGAAGACTCGTCGATCTGCTGGATGGCAGTTGCTGGCGCCGACGGTCATCGCCCTCTTGCTCAAGCGACGTGCCTTGCAGGAGATCGATCGCCTCGCCAGAGGTTCGTCGTGGCCGACGGCGCGATACGACGGAGAAGAACTCGACCTCGTGTTCACGACGGCAGCCGGTGAACCGATGCTTCGGCAGCACGTCGATCGGGCTATTCGCAAGGCTGCGGTGAGTGCCGGACTCGACCCGTCGGGGCTGGGGACCCATGCAGGTCGTCGGTCTGTGGTGACCAATCTCTACGCATCGGGATCGCTCGAGCTCGACGACGTCGCGCGATTCGTCGGGCA
>DATKCX010000205.1:0-3176 GCA_035512975.1 Ilumatobacter sp. | reverse complement strand
CGTCGATCACCTCGGGTTGGATGGCCTTCACACACGGATGGGTCTCGTCGATGGGACGTTGCTCGTACCAGTGCCATCCGATACCGCCATCGATGACGCGCCAAAGCTGGTCAAGCTGAGCGTTATCGGCGTCATGTTCTCCGACACCGCCGCCGACGGCGGTGCGCGTCCGACTCCGGCACTTATCCCACACGTTGCCGGCTCGTGTTCGGAGTGGTATCGGACGCGCGTTTCCGGTCAGAACGTTCACTAACGGTGTGACACCGAGGGCGGCCTTTGTCGCTTCAGTCGTCGTCCGTCGCTGCGTCGTCGGCCGGGTCGAGTTCCTTGGTTTATCCCGTCCGAGTTCAGCCACTGGCGGGGCGAAGGGCTTCAGCGTGTCCGGGCCTTCACCGGGCCCCAGAGAGCGGCGGGTGCGGGAGCCCACCCGAGCGTCATCGCCACCACGTATGCGGCGGTCAGTCTCTCTATCCCGCGCACCAGCCACCTCGTCCGCTCGATGAGCGGGTGGCAAGGCGTATCAGGGTCTGCCCATCCGGCTCGCGAGTAGCGGCCGTACACCCGGTCGACGAAATCCTGGAATGCCCTGATGCCGTCGAGTCGATAGGCGTCGAGCGCGCGCTCGAGGTCGATCAACGTGTCGAGCATGAAGGCACGTACCTCGATTGGGACGTCGTCAGAGGCCAGCACCTCACGGCGCAGATCCTGGAGCAGGACTGTGATTGCGGCCAGCGCCTCCTTCGGTACGGCGGTTTCAGCCACGTCCTCGATCCGTCGAGCGCGTGCGCTGCAGCCTCCAGCGCGAGCAGGTTGGCCTCCGTAAGCCAGGTCTGATGGGCGCCCTCGTACGTGATGAGGAACACGTCAGAGCCGAGTCCGGCGATGATGCTCTCAAGCCGCGGGAGCGCCCCGGGGAAGCACGTCGGCATCGGTGGCCTCCAGCGCCTGGACAACCTCCCGGCCTGTTCGTGCCATCGAGGCCACGAAGCCAAGGAGGTCTGCTGGTGGGTCGGGGAGCACCACGCCCTTCATGCGCTCCTTGGGCTTCTGTCGCCATGACGCGTCGATGGCAGACAGTTCGGCGTGGAGTCGCCAGGCCGGGTTTGTGGTGCGTGTGTCCACGGGGTCGAAGCCTACGTGGACCACCCGACACGTTCGGAGGAGGACGTGTCTACGCTCGTGACCGTGGCGCAGTTCATCGCCGGAGTCGTTGCCGTCGTCATCGGAGCGCTGCTGACCGGAACGTTCGTCCACTTTTCCGAGCGGGCACACCGGCATCGCGACTACCGGGTTGCGGCATACCTCGATGCGCTCGTCCTCTTGCGACGTTTCGAGCAGGCAGTGACGGGCTTCCTCGACGGTTGGCAGTTACCGGACAAGTCATCGTTGCCGACGCCCACCGAGAGCTCGGCGGTCGCACTTCGACTGTTGCTCGTCGGAAGCGACAAGGCTGCCGGTGCGTTCGAGCAAGCGGCTGTTCTCCTGCGTGATCTCATGCTGGTGATGGGAGACGAGGTCGATGCGCTCCGATCGACCGAGGAAAAGAGTGAGGGTTGGGACACCTCCGACCTGTACGCCCATCTGTCTTCGGTCGCTGCTCCAGCCCGAGAGAAGTTGGACGAGGCGCAGGACAGTCTCTTTCAGCTTGCCCAGGCCGAGGTTCTCGGTCGACGAGTCCGACTGTGGGGGAGGAAGTGAGAGAGGCCCCACCCGCGGTCCGTGAGGAGACGCGACGAGAGGCTCGGTGAGCTGTCGATCTCGAAGGGCACCATCGACTGGAGCCGGCTCGCCGCCGCCGGCCAATCTCGATGACGTGGGAGAAGTTCGCTCAGGTCATGGAGAACGAAGGCGCGTAGCGAAGCGGTCAGGTAGCGCCGATACCTGCATCGCCGCTACTCACGTCATGGCGCCGGATATCGCCGGCTGCGGACGCGCGTTGGCAGCCAGACGTCTGCCCACTCTCGGGCGGGTCGCGGTGACACCGATGCGCCTACGTTCTGCGTACTTGGACGTCGGCTGCAAGTCGTCGTTCTGGGCGAGGTTTCTGTGCGCGGCGGGCACCGTTGCAACGCCGGGGGAAGATTTCGTTGGTAGTCGTTGTCGGGCGCTCCGAGCGAGGCACCTCGCGCCGCGTCCGGCAGCGCGAGTATTGACATTGGAGAAGGTGAACTCGTGCTCTACAAAATGCTGGTCGACTTGGTGGTCGTCGCCCACGTCATGTTCATCGCGTTCGCGGCCGTGGGCAGCCTGCTCGTGCGGAGGTGGCCGCGTCTGCTGTGGCTACATCTCGCCGTTGTCGCTTGGGCCGGGGCGATCGTTTCCGTCGGCGTCACCTGCCCGCTGACACAACTGGAGAAGCACTTCCGTGAGCAGGCTGGCCACTCCTCCTACGACGGCGGGTTCGTCGATCACTACCTTGACGGTGTCATCTACCCCGGCCGGTTCACGGCGGTTGCCCGACTGTTCGTCGGGGTGCTGATCGTTGTCGGCTACGCACCGCTCGTCGCTGGCCGCCGACATCGCCAGCGCCCTCACGCCGCAACGTGAGACCGACGGCAGTCTCCAACGTCGTGGATCGGCCGGGTCTCCTTCGATTCGGCGTAGTGGCAGGCCTGACCCGCCGACTTCGATGAGCAGGCGGTCGCCGGCATCGGTCAACCTGGTCAGCACCACTTCTTCGAGGTCGGCTCGGAACAGCTGACCGGACGTCGCCCCTTCCAGCTCGCCGACCAGCACGGCCCGGCTGGCCATCTTGCGCAGCTTCGCGCGATCCAAGCGACGTCAAGTTCGCCGTGGGGTTCGAACCTCTCTGCCGACGGTCCGCGCTCGGCGATCATTGTGGCCGTGGGGTTGCCTGTAGGTCCACGATCACCGGCATAAGCGCCGTTCGGAGCGCGTTGCCAACACGTTTGAGGAGCGTCGTTCTGCGCTCGCAATTCGGTGCGGCGTTCTGGGCGGATCGCGTATCTCGCCGCGAACGCGGAGCGATAGTTATCGCGCCGCCTTCGGGGTCTCCCCCGACGCTTCCTGGCCTTGTCGAACGTCAGTCAGGCCTGCGGCTGGGCGAGGAAGAAGACGCGGCCGGTAACTTTGGCCAACCGTGTCGCTTCCTTGAAGACATCGCTCTGGAACCACTGCATGGCCCGGTCCATGTCGTCGGTCCTGATGTGGAACAA
>DATKCX010000204.1:0-4960 GCA_035512975.1 Ilumatobacter sp. | reverse complement strand
GGGATCACGGGGCGACGGAAGCTTGCCACGGACTTGCCGGGGGCTCCGGCGGCGATTGCCGGGTTGGAGGTCGACCTGCACTTCGCCACGTATGCGCATGAAGTGATTCGTGCCGGGGGAATCCCGGTACAACTCCCGATGGAACTCGACCCCAACGACGCGATCGCCGCAATCGATGGATTGCTGATTTCCGGCGGGGCCGACATCGATCCAGCGCGCTACGGAGCTGATCGAGCGCCCGAGACCGACGTCGAGCCGGCGCGCGACGCGTTCGAGTTCGGGTTGCTCGATGCGGCTCATGCCGCGGGCCGGCCGGTGTTGGCCGTGTGCCGTGGCTTCCAGGTGGTCAACGTGCATGCCGGGGGCACGCTGCGCCAGCACGTCCCAGAGCACGCCCTCTGGGATCGCGACCCCACCGTCGCCGTCGACACGATTGCGATCGTGCCGAACACGCTGGCGCACGACCTGTACGGCGGCTCCCGCCAGGTCAATTCGCTCCACCATCAAACCGTCGATGCCGTCGGGCCCGGACTCGTGGTTGCCGGACGCAGTGTCGACGGCACCGTGGAGCTGCTCGAAGACAGCGACCGTCACGTGCTCGCCCTGCAGTGGCATCCGGAGATGATGCGGCTTGCCGACGTCGACCCCGCGTTCACCTGGTTGGTCGAGCGCGCCCGACGCTGACTTTAGGCTTCGCGTTCGATCTCGTCGACCTCGGCGCGGGCTTGCGCCAGGGCTTCGAGTTCCTGGTGGATGTCGGTCATGGACCGTTCGAACGCCGCGTCGAGCTCGGCGTGGGCCACACCCTGTGTCGCCAACGCAGCGACGGAGTCTTCGAACCGTCCGATCAGTGTGCCGACCTCGTCGATGGCGGCCTGGCGATGACGGGCCGGTAGAGCCGCCGCGGCGACGAGGCGATTGCTGAGTGTGACCGCCGCCTGGTCGAGGGAGGCGGTCTGCGTCGAGCTGCTGCCCGCCAACTCCACTTGGGTGTGGGCGCTCGCCACGGCGTCGCGCAGACGGCGGTGCAGCTTGGCCTCGGGGGAGTGGGCACCGGCCCAGGCGGCAGGTGCCTGCGACGCCACGCCCGGCACGACCTCGATGCCGCGGGCGACCGCGCGCCGACTGTCGTTGGCGAGTCGGACGCCGAACGCCACCGCGGCACCCACCACGACGACTGCGGCGAGCACGAGCCAGATCATCTAGCTGCTCCTCGATCTGACGGACGACCAGAGCACCAACAACCCGATGATGATCAGGAGCGCCACCACGATCGCCGTGATGATCTTGACCTTGCTGAACGGGCGAGAACCTTGCACCTCGCCGGTGACCCCGTTGATGTACACCTGGAACGGCCGATCCATGTACATCACCGTCAGCAGCCAAATGGGCATCAGCAGGTGTTTGTAGGTCATCTCCCGCCAGGCGATGTTCATCCCGTGGATGCGCTGCTTGTCGCCACCAATCGAGCGCTTCACGGTGGTACGGATCTCGGCGGTCATCGTGTCGGTGGCGTCTTCGAGACACTCCTCCACGTCGTGGTCGTACGTGCGGCACAGGTGGCCGGCGACGTATTCGGCGCTGTACGGCTTGGCGGTGCCCGTGGGCCACGGCTCGAGTGCTTTGATGCGTGCCGGCTCGAACCCTTCGTTGGCGAACACCGTCACATCGTCGAAACTGTTGTCGACCGTGCCACTCACCGAGCGCCACCTGGTGCGGGTCTCGGTGCGTTTGTTGTCGCCGCTGCCCACGGTGACGGTGTAGTCGTCGCCCCGCTCGCCCTGGTAGGTGGTGGCGGTCTCGGCGTCGTAGGTGAAGTACGCGGTGTAGATGCTGGCGAAGGAACCGGCCCGCCCGTACTGCTTGAACTCCGACGGTGCGAACCAACGCGAGTTGATCCATTTGCCGATGAGTTCGTTGGCCTGCTTCTCGTCGATGGTGAACGGCACGACGCCGTCGACCGGCAGGCGGTCGGGTGCATCGTGGACGTCGTCACGCTGGATCGGCGTGAGGCAGTACGGGCAGCTGTTCGCAGTGAGCGACCCGGTGAACGTGGTGTGCCCGCCACAGTTCTGGCAGACGATCTCCTTCTCGGTCCCGAGGAAGCTTTGGGTCTTCGCGACCTTGCCATGACGGACCAGAGCGAGCGCTTCGCGCAAGTCGCGTTCGCCGACCGGGGCCTCAGCCTGTGCCAACTCGAAGCTGGATCCGCAATGCTCGCACCGCAATCGCTGGGAAGCGATGTGGAACTTCAGTTCGCCGCCGCAGGCCTCGCACGGATACGTCTTCGTCGACTCGGTGACGTGATGGTACGAACGCGCCGCGGTACGTGGCCCATCTGGCGGTGCCTCGACAGGCGGTGGACCGATGGGTGGAGGGCCACCGATGGGTGGCGGCAGCGGGGCCCCGTACGGATCTGAGGTGGCGTCGTCTGACATCGACGGAACCTCAGCTCGCGGGCGGCGTCGGGTCCGACGGCGGCATGGGAGGGGGAGCGCTGGGCGGCATGGGAGGCGGCACGTTGAACAGCGATTGCAGCTGCGGCACCGTGCCGGCGGGTGCCCACGCTGCCATGCCAGCGGTCCAGACGTTGGTCTGAGCGTTGACTTGTCCGGCGGTGATGCCCTGCTGGATCTGGGCGACGCTGAATGGCCCAGACGGGCTTCCGCCCTGGTCGACGTGGAACATCGCCTGGCCGGGCATCGGCGGGGGTGTGGCCGCAGCCGGCTGTCCACCGCCGCCCAACGCGTCGCCCATCTTGTTGGCCATCTGACCTGCCATCGCGACGCCCATGCCCATCTGCATCATGTCGCCCATGGCCGACCCGCCTGGGTTCTCGGCGGCCGCGAGCATGGCGTCGGCGGCGCGCGCCTGCTGGAGCTTGTTGAGGTCGACGTTCTCGACATACCCAGATTCTTCGACGCCGCGGGCGACGCCGCGAGTCATCGCCTGGGTGATCTCGTCGGGCAACGAGATGTTCATGGTGATGCTCGGGATGTCGAGCCCGAATTCGTCGTCGACGCGTTCCAACACGAACTCGCGCAGCTTGCTGCTCAGCTCGACCTGGCGGCCCTGCAGGTCGATCGCCCCGAGCCCGCTTTCGAGCACGAGATCGGAGAACGCCATCGAGATGACCCGGCGGAGCAACTCCGCGATCTCTTCGGCCTCGACCGACGAATCGGTGCCGATGACCTCTCGGAGGAACACCGCCGTGTCGGCGATGCGCACCACGCACAGGCCGTTGGCACGCACCTGCACCATCTTGAAATCGGGGTCGCGGACCGTGACCGGTTGTGGCGTGCCCCAGCGCAGGTCGGTGACCTGGCGAGTGTTGAGGAAGTACACCTCGCTCCGAAACGGGCTGTCGAAGCCGTACTTCCAGCCTTGGAGCGTTGACAAGATCGGCAGGTTCTCTGACGTGAGCTCGTAGTGGCCCGGGTCGAACTGGTCGGCAAGTGCGCCGCGGTAGACGAAGACGGCCTTCTGGCCTTCGCGTACGATCAGTTGGGCACCGTTCTTGATCTCGTTCTGATACCGAGGGAAACGCCACGCCAACAGGGTGCGCGAATCGTCGATCCACTCGATGATGTCGACGAGTTCGCCCTTGAGTTTTCCGATCAATCCCATGCCGCGAAACCATAGTGGGGTCGATCAGGCCCGGTGCCAGTTTTGTATGCCCAGTGTCGACGTCGTGGCCGGGTACGGTTCCCACTGGCATGTTTGTGAAGATCTGCGGTATCACCAACGAAGACGACGCGCTGTTCGCAGTCGCCATGGGTGCCGACGCGGTCGGTTTCGTCTTCGCTCCCTCACCGCGACAGGTCGCCGCTCAAGTGGTGTACGACATCACCCGGCGGCTGCCCCCCGAGGTGCTCACGGTCGCAGTGTTTCGTGACGAACTGCCGGAACGAGTGATTCAGGTCGCCCTCGCGGCTGGTGTGAAAGCGGTCCAGTTGCACGGTCGCGAAACGGCCGCGCAGACTGCTCACCTCGCAGGGCATTTTCGGTGGGTGATCAAGGCGTTCCCCGCAGGATCCCCGCTGGTTTCCCTCGCCGACCAGTACGGCACCGACATGGTGTTGCTCGACGCCCCAACCCCGGGCAGCGGGAGACTGTTCGACTGGAGCATGGCGGCCGAAGTGCCCGCCAATCTCAAGCTGATCCTCGCCGGCGGTCTGACACCAGACAACGTGTCCGCCGCCGTGAAGGCAGTCGAGCCGTGGGGCGTCGACGTGTCGAGCGGCGTCGAATCGGTGCCTGGCAAGAAGGACGCCACGCTGGTGCGAAAGTTCATCGCCAACGCGAGGGCAGCAGCCCCGCAGCCCTACCTCGGCGACGACCAGCTCCCCTACGACTGGTCTGATGAGTGACAAGTCCGGCCGGTTTGCGCCCTGGCTGCGTTGCGACAGGTCCTCGTTGCCCAAAGGCAACGTCGGACTGCCGCGCCTTGCCAGGACACAAACCGATCCCGACTGAGTGAGGAAGAAGGTGCGCTGTCCGCCCTGCGCGGTTCGGCATCGTTCGCTGTTGGTCGCTGTTGGTCGCTGTTTGTTGCTCTGCTGACTCCATGCGGGCTCTCGGCAAATGGTTGGTGCTCTGGGAATCGTTGGGCGGTACGGTGCTTGGGGCATGGAGACTGATGATTTGAGCGCTGCCGTTGGTCGATCCGACTCGTTGATGGGGGAGCCTTCCGACACCGGGCGCTTCGGTGAATTCGGCGGACGGTTCGTCCCCGAAACGTTGGTTCCGGCTTGTCAGGAACTCGAAGTTGCGTTCCGCACGGCCTGGGACGACCCCGAGTTTCGCGACGAACTCCACACGCTGTTGCGCGACTATGCAGGGCGACCCTCGATCCTCACCGAATGCTTCCGGCTCAGCGAAGAACTGGGCGTTCGGGTGTTTCTCAAGCGTGAAGACCTCAACCACACCGGGTCGCACAAGATCAACAACGTGCTCGGCC
>DATKCX010000203.1:0-2562 GCA_035512975.1 Ilumatobacter sp. | reverse complement strand
ACGACCTCATGTTGCAGCGCGCTGTCCTCGTCCGGCATGCCTCGGACCGTCACCTCGACGGGGACTGCCCTGGATCGGGATTCGCGCACGTGATCGTCAGGCCCGCGGGTGCCGGGAAGCGTTTGGCGTGGCGCCGAACGCATCCCCTTCAAGAGGCCTGGCAGTCATGATCCGGCTGTTGACGGGGGAATGTCGCGGTGCGATGGTGGAGGCATGAGGCGACGGGAGGCCGTCGTCGACAATGCGAGGAGCAGGCCGATGAAGAGCATGGAGCGGTTGTTGGTCGCGTCAGCGATCGTGCTGGTCTCGGTTGCGAGTGGCTCCGGGGCTGGTGCCAGCCCACCCGAGACCTTCACGGAACACGCGCATGGCCTCGTGGAGAGCTTCGTCGACGTCTTCCCGTCGTGCGACGACGGGGCACTGTACAACGTCACCACGATCACGAACCTGGTCGTGCACGTGACCATCTTCGACGACGGTCGTGAGCACTTCACCTTCACCCAGACCGGTACCTTCGAAGCGACTCCGCTCGACGATCCGTCACTGCCTGACGCGACCGGGCGCTTCACCGTCTGGGCCGGCTTCAACGCGAACGGCGCCACCACGAACGGAACCTTCACGTTCAGCGTCCGAGGTACGACAGAAGATGGTGAGCGCATCAACTTCCATCTGACGGAACACTTCAACGAACGGCCCGACGGCTCGGTGAATGAGTTCTTCCGCTGTCACGACTGAGCATGTGGAGCACGGCGGCGAGGAGGGTGATGCCCGCCTGACTGTGCGGATCACCCTTCACGCTGAAGACAGGAGTCTGGCGTAGTGCCACGGAGCCGGCGGTATCAGACGATTGCCGCCCGCTGACTTCGGTCCCGATATCGGCGGCTAAGGGCCGGAGTGCAGCGGTCGATGATGTTGCGATCGAGTCGGCTTACGGCGCGGCAAATTGAATACCACGCCCCGGTATCACGTTGGCACGCTGCCAGACATTTGTCCTGCGCGTTCATCAGGCATCCGGAGGGGCAATCCGCCGTACGACCACGGTTCAGAGAGATGAGAGTCGCTTCTCGACCTCGATGCGGTACCGCATCTGACTCCGGATCCGAAGACCGGCAAGGCCCTGAGTCCTTGCGTACTCGTCGACCTCGACGTCACGGTCGCCGAGCAGGCGTGGCGACCGCGGGGCTTGTAGGCCGCATAACCACCCCGCTCAGCCCGGATTCACGTCTCAGTTGCCGATCCTCAACCGGACACCTTCGGAACGTGATTATGCGTGGCGCGCCGAGTCGCCGGACCAGCGCTACTTCGCCGGCAATGCAGTGCGGACCTGAGTGTTTCGGCCCGGGAATATCGCGTGGCTGTGACGAGCCAATCGCCTGATCGGAAGTGCCGTTCGAGCGCAGCGGAAGCATCCGGCTTGCGAACAATCTGAGCGGTCGTCGGCGCCGAGCAGACCGCGCCGAGGCCACTACTGCAACCGAACACTGCTGACGATGAACAACACGTCCGGTGCCTGATCGCTGGCCTCCGACTCCGTGGATCTTGACCGGTGCCAACGTACGGAATTAGGGTCGAAAATGCGGCTCGCTGGCCGAGCGGCGTAGGTGGCGGGAACGAACTTGGAGGACATGATGCACACCAAGCGAACTCTTGCTGCTCTCGGAATCGGCTTCGGATCGGTGATCGTAGCGTCGGGGGCCGTGTCCGCGCACCCCGTCGGCGAGCCCGGTACGCCGAGTTGTTTCGGTGAGCGGATCAGCCACGGATCGAGTGGCAGCGAGCACATGCTGACGCCCGCGGAACGAGCCGAGGCGCTCGAGTGGGTGGTCTACGAGTCGGGATTCGTCTCACCCGAGGAAGTGGCCGCGTTCGAGGAACGGTTCGGTGTCGTCAACCAGGACGTCACGGTGAGGATCTTCGCGAAGTTCGTGCGCGTCAACTGCTCGGACGACCCGTTCGTCGAGGCATAGATCGCGCCCCGACGGTCGAACAACGGGACCGTCCGGGATCTGGCACGGCCGCTCGCACGGATCCAACTCGTTCGCTGCGCATCGCCGAGGTCGCCGACCAAGCCGGAGTCTCGACGGCGACCGTCCGCCACTACGAGAACATCGGGATACTCCCCGAACCCGAACGCGCCACTACCGGCGACCGGAGCGGCCGTCCCGACCCGCGACCGTGAAGCCGATAGGGGCACCGCAGCATCGGTCAGGTGGTCATCGGGGCAGTGCCCGTCGGCGGTCTGCTGGCCCTCGTGAACGACATCGACACGAATGTCTGACCCTCGCTTTCCGTATGGCGACTATGGTGCGAGCGACGAGCGATGGGGGTAGCGCATGGACGATGCGAGCGCGATCTTCCCTTCTGTTCCGGGCACGCCCACAAGCCGATCACGCCGATGCCGTTGGCTAGTTGAACCCCGACTCCATGGCGTCCTGCTTCGGTTCCATCGGGTGGATGAACCAGGCTCATTGGCTCGCTCCACGAGGCAACGGCGACGCCTCGACCCGTTAGGCGTCCCGCCCACGCCCAGTCCGGTGCCGGTTGATCGGAGATGGGCGGGTG
>DATKCX010000202.1:0-6516 GCA_035512975.1 Ilumatobacter sp. | reverse complement strand
CGCCGATTGTCATCGGCCCAGCGATTCAGGGCTTCCTGGAGGTCTTTTCGCAGTTCGATGCCCCGTCCGCAGTGCCATTGAAGATCATGGTGCAGCTGGTGGCGATCACGATCGTCGGCGTCGGGGCTGGAGCGATCATCGCCTCCGGGCTCGGAGCCGGCATGGGCGAGCTGTTGGCGAAGGCCGCATCAGACAAGAGCGGGCAACCCGAGCCTCTGGTGCGCGTGGGCTTCGAGATGACATGGCTGACCACCGGCCTGCTGCTGGGTGGCCCGTTCGGTTTCGGCACCCTGATCGTTGCCCTCACCATCGGGCCCGCTGTTGGGCGGGGCTACCGCTTGGTCGACCGTGCGCTCAGCGGCGTCGGTGACGTAGCCCGTCGTCAGATCGATGCACACCGGGTGGCGACGCCCGTCGCCTGCGCCAGCTGAACCGATCCTTCCCAGATCGGCCACCGTCAGGTGCGGCTGCATGGCGCTGCGTGCAAGGATGGGCAGATGGATCAGGTAGCTCTCTATCTGCAGGACGCCCACCCGATGCGCGAAGGCATCGAACTCGTGCAGTACGCAGAGTCGAAGGGGTTCGACGCTGTGTGGCAGGCCGACAGTCGTCTCGTGCGTGATGCCGTCGTACCCATGGCGGCGTTCGGCGCCACGACCAACACGATCAAGATCGGTTCCGGCGTGATCGACATCTGGACCCGCAACCCGGCCCGCCTCGCGAGCACCTTCTCCACGCTCGACGACCTGGCACCCGGGCGATTCATCTGCGGGTTGGGTGCATGGTGGGATCCGCTCGCGGCGAAGGTCGGCATCGATCGCGCCCGTCCACTCACCGTGATGCGTGAAGTGGTCACCGCGGTGCGGGCCCTGCTGAACAACGAGACGGTCACGATCGACGGGGCATATGTGCATCTCGACGGTGTGGAACTCGACTACGTCCACCAGGAACGTCGCCCCAAGGATGTGCCGATCTACATCGGTGCCACCGGCATGCAGATGATGGAGCTCACCGGAGAAATCGCGGACGGGGCGGTGCTGAACTACCTCGTCAGCCCCGACTACAACGTCACGGCGATCGACGCACTCACCCGCGGCGCGGCCAAGGCTGGCCGGACGATCGACGACATCGATCGCCCGCAGTTGGTGGTCTGCAGTGTCGACACCGACCGGCAGGCGGCGCTCGACAGTTCGCGGCTGCTCGTCACCCAATACCTCGGCCAGCAGCCCCACATCATGAAGGCCTCAGGTGTGCCCCAAGCGCTGCTCGACGAAATCGGTGAAGTGCTCACGTGGCCAGCCACTCACGACGAGGTGGTCGCAGCGAGCAAGCTGGTTCCCGACGACATCGTGCAGATGATCACGGCGTCGGGCCACCCCGACGAGGTGCGAGCGAAGGTCGACGAGTACGTGGCGAATGGTTGTACGTGTCCGATCCTGTACCCGCTCGGCCCCGACGTGAAGCTCATGATCGACACCTTCGCCCGGTGACACGCCCTGGGCCCTCACCCACCATCGGGTGTCGCGATCTTGCGCGTCATGACGCGCAAAAACGCGACGCCACGAGGGGTGTAGGGGTTTGGGGCTAGCGGGCGCGGAGTTCCAGGCGGTCGCGCTGGATGATTCGGTAGCTGCGGTCGTGTTGTTCGAGCCAGCCGAGCTTGATGAAGTTGGCGATCGACTTGTTCACGCGTTCGCGTGAGGCCCCCACCATGCCGGCGAGTTCCTCTTGGGTGACCGGTAGCTGGAACTCTTCGGCGTCGCCGGCCATGTCGAGCAGCCGCTTCGCCGTTCGCCCGGTGACATCGAGAAACACCGAGTCGGACAACACCGCATCCATCACCCGCAGACGGCCGGCGAGCAGCCGGGCCACGTTCCACAGCAATTGGGGATGTTCGTGAAAGAGCTCACGCACCGGTTCGAACGGGACTTCGAGCACATCGGACGGCTCGAGCGCACGGGCGAGTGCCGACCGCGGGCCGTCGTCGAGTAGGCCGAGCTCGCCGAACAGATCACCCGGTTCCATCAAGGCGACGACACTTTCGCGCTTGTCGATGGGGCTGGCGATCGCAATCGCGATTCGACCCATCCCCACCAGGTACAACGCGTCGGGGAAGTCGCCCTCGTTGAACAACACGTCGCCGCGCACCAGCCGTCGACGCGTGCCGGTTGCCTCGATACGGGCCAGCATGTCGTCGGTTGCATTCGCGAAGAACATGGTCTCCGCGAACAGTTGTGTGTACTCGGTCATGACGTCGGCCACGGTACTACCCTCGGTTCGGTGCATCGTCGTCCGAAGGTCTGGGCCATCGTGGTCGGGGGTGGTAGCGGCTCTCGCTTCGGCACGTTGAAGCAGTTCGCGCTCCTCGGAGACGAACGTGTGATCGACCGTTCGCGCCGTGTGGCGGAACGTGCATGTGATGGCGTCGTGGCGGTGGTGCCCGCCGACCTGGCCGAAGCGGAGTCGGGCGTGGCCGGCGGCACAAGCCGCAGCGAAAGCGTCCGTCGCGGCCTCGCGGCCGTTCCCGCCGATGCTGACATCATCTGCGTCCATGATGCGGCGCGGCCGTTCGCCTCGGTCGAGCTGTATCAACGAGTCATTGCCGCGGTCGCAGACGGTGCCGACGCGGCCGTTCCCGGCGTGGCCGTTGCCGACACGATCAAAGAGGTCGACGGCGATGGTGTCGTGGTCGCGACGCCAGACCGCGAACGATTGGTGGCCGTGCAGACTCCGCAGGCCTTCAACGCCGCGGCGCTGCGAGCGGCGCATGCGCAAGGCGGTGAGGGAACCGACGACGCCGCGCTGGTGGAAGCCGCCGGAGGTCGCGTGGTCGTGGTGCCCGGTGACCATCTCAACCGCAAGATCACACTGCCCGATGACCTCGATTGGGCGCGAAACCAGCTCGTTGCTGGGAAGATGTAGTCCATGCAGGTTCGAGTGGGTCAGGGGTTCGACATTCATGCGCACTCCACCGACGTCACTCGGCCGCTGGTACTGGGTGGCGTGACGTTTCCGGGGGAGCGCGGCCTGGTCGGCCACAGCGACGCCGACGTTCCCGCCCATGCTGCCGCCGACGCCCTGCTCGGAGCTGCTGGATTGGACGACCTCGGCACCCATTTCCCAGACACCGACCCGCAGTGGGCCGGGGCCAGCTCGTTGACGATCCTCGCCGCAGTCGCGGCGATGGTTCGATCCAACGGCTGGGAGATCGGAAACGTCGATGTCAAGGTGGTGTGCGAGCATCCCAAGCTCGCACCCCGGAAAGGCGACATGGAACATCACCTCACACTCGCGGCAGGAGCACCGGTTGCGGTGTCGGGCCGCCGTGCCGAAGGGTTGGGCGCGCTCGGACGCCAAGAAGGCATCGCGGCCTGGGCGGTTGCCGTGATCACGCGCACCTCCAGTGGTCGCACGACAGCGGGCACGTCGTGACCGGCGCACGCCGCGGCGGCGGGTCGTCGCGCGGACCGGGGGGCGGACGCGGCGGGCGCGCCGCTGCGGGTCGGCGGTCGACCGCGCCCCGTAGCCGAGGGGCCGGACGCACCGGAAAGATCCGCGTCGAGGGCGAAGCCAAGTCGAAGCCCCAAAAGGGTTTGGGCGGCGAACAGGTCGAGGGTCGCCAGGCGGTGCGCGAACTACTGCTCGCCCAGCGTCGTCGAGTTCACGAGATCTGGATCTCGTCGGAGCTACAAGACACCGACTCGGTCGACGACATCGTTGCGATCGCCAACGCGAACCGAGTGCCCATCGCCTGGGTGGCTCGCAAGCGCCTCGAGTCAGAGGCCCGCAGCGAGGCACCGCAAGGCGTTCTGGCCAAGGCAGCCGAGCTTCCCGAAGCCGACATCGCCCAGTTCCTACGCCGACGTGGGGCCACCGCGCCGTTTCTCGTGGCCGTCGACGGCGTCACCGACCCCGGCAATCTCGGCGCGATCGTGCGGAGTTGTGACGGTGCCGGCGTCGACGTGGTCATCGTGCCCCGCCATCGTGCGGTACATGTCACTCCTACCGTGGCAAAGGCGTCCGCAGGAGCCATCGAACACATGCCGATCTCGGTCGTGTCTGGGCTGCCCAGCACCCTGCAGCGAGTGAAAGAGGCCGGAATCTGGATCGTCGGCCTCGATGACGCGTCCGACCGAGAACTCTTCGATATCGGCGACCTTGCCAAGGAACCGGTGTGTATTGTATTGGGGGCCGAAGGTGCCGGGTTGTCACGATTGGTTCGCGAACGTTGCGACATGATCGTGAGCATTCCGATGCTCGGTCGGTTGAGTTCCTTGAACGTCTCGGCGGCTGCGGCCCTCGCGACTTACGAAATAGCCCGCCATCGCCGGTAAGCGGTGCGGGCAACGACGACGACGGTGCGAGTCACCGTCCACACACAGTGCGGGATGCCATGACTGAAATCAACACTCCTCACCGTTCCTCCACCGGGGCGTCTGCCGACCTCGCGGCTGACCTCGCGGTGGATCTTGCCAAGCCGTTCGGCCGTCGCCGGTTCGTTCAAGGCGTTGGTGCCGCTGCCGGCGCTGGCGCGTTGGCGTCTGTGCTGCCGTCGCTGCAGGCGAACGCGCTTGCTGCTGGTGCCAGTGCGTTTGCCGCCCTGCCCAAGGCAGTTCGCGTGGTCGACACTCGCACGCCTCAGAACTATTCGTTCCATCGGGCGTCCGACGTCCAGATTGCGGTACCGATCGCCGGTCTCTACGGCGTGCCTGAAAACGCCACCGCCATCGTCGCCACGCTCACGGGTGTCAACCGGTTCCAACCGAACTTCGTCACCATGTCGCCGTCCGGTCAGCCGGTGCCGACGGTGAGCAACCTGAACCTTCCGTTTGCGTTCGACATCAACGCCAACCTGGCCACCGTGAAGCTCGGCAATGGCGGGGTCGACATCACCTCGTTGTCGCCGTGCGACGTCATCCTCGACGTGCTCGGCTACTACACGCCGGTCTCTGGCCCGGTGGCTGCGGGGCGTTTCGTCGGGTTGCCTGCCGCCCGCCGTGCCATCGACACCCGTCCGCACTTCGTCGGCGATGATTCGATCACCGTGGTCGACGTCACCGACTACGTGCCAGCCGAAGCCGGCAGCCTGGTGATGAACCTCACGGCTACCGAGTGCACGTTGCCTGGTTTCTGCACCGTGTTCCCGTTCACCGAAGACGTCGTACCCGATACCTCGAGTCTCAACTTCACCCAGTTCGGCGAGACACGTGCATCAGGCGTGATCGTGCCGGTGAGCACCATCGGTGGGCGTCGTCAGATCAAGATCTTCACGCTGCGTGCCACCAAGCTCATCGTCGACGTCACCGGGTACTTCACCGGAGACGACGCGAACGAGCAGACCACGGGGTTGTTCGTACCGCTCGACCCCACTCGCATCCTCGACACCCGTCTGCCCGAGCAGCAACCGCAGTTCGCGCCGGGCGGCGTGCTGTGGCCCGACTGGTCGGTCGAAGGCAAGGTCCCAGGGGCGGCCGGTACCGATGCGTCGGCCATCGTGGTCAACCTCACCGGAACCAACACCCGTGGCCCAGGGTTCCTCACCATCGCCGCCGCGCGTCAACCCATTCCGGGCACGTCGAACGTGAACTGGTCGGTGCCCGGCACCACGGTGCCGAACCACGCGATCACCCCGATCACCGTGGCGCACGGGTTTCAGGTGTATTCCTCCCACGGTGCCGCGATCATCGTCGACTTGGCCGGATACTTCCTCGGGTCGCCGAAGCTTCCTTCGATCGGCCCGCGTGCCAACCCCGCGCCGCCGCCCATCGGGCCGCCGTGGTGGCTGGAGATCCCGCGCTTGGGCCTCGGTATCTGGGTGTATGCCGGCGACGCCAAGCAGGTCACCGATTCAGGGTTTGCCTGGCATTGGACCGGCACCGGCGAGATGGGGCAGAACGCCGCGGTCGTGATCTTCGGTCACCGCACCGAAGCGGGTGCCCCGCTGTACTACATGGACCTGATGCAGAACGGTGATCGGTTCTCCCTATCCACGCTCGACGGACGGCGCTACACGTACGAAATGGTGCGTCGCGACCTCGCCGACACGTCGAGCAACAGTGAAGCGGTCAACAACAGCAACGTGCTCGACACCACCCGGTTCCACGGTGCGCCATCGCTGTCACTCGTTGCTTGCACCGTGGGCTTCGACCGCACGAAGTCGCGCTACCCAGATGCTTGGGCACCCACCAGCCTGAAGTACCGGATCATTGTCACCGGCCAGCCGGTCAACCCGGACTTCCTCACCCTCAACTGGTGAGCAGCTAGACGTTTGCACGTATCTCCGCAAGCCGTTCGGCTGGTGGGGAGCAGCTGACGCCCTGCGGTGTTCAGTGAGGCGTGCATCCATCCGGTGCCGTGCCACTCACGGCGACCGCGTTGGTCAGGCGGTCAAGACCGATGCGGGCGAGTTCGTGTGCCGCCACGACTGCCGCGCGGCTGCCCCGAAACCGAGTGGTCAGCGACTCGTCGGCGGGTAGCCACGTTCCATCGAGCATGTCGATGGCGACAGCCGGGCCC
>DATKCX010000201.1:0-20400 GCA_035512975.1 Ilumatobacter sp. | reverse complement strand
CCGTCTTCACCACCGACGCGATGATCGTGTCGATGTCGAGGGGGACGAGTGTTCGCAGGTCGATGATCTCGGCGTCGATGCCGGTCTCGTCGGCGGCCGCTTGGGCGACGTGCACCAGCGTGCCGTATGCCAACACCGTGACATCGTTGCCCGGGCGATGCACCCGCGCCGTGCCGAGGTCGATGGTGTAATGCCCCTCGGGTACGTCACTGAGCGGATGCGCCGACCACGGTGTGAGTGGCCGGTCGTGATGGCCGTCGAACGGGCCGTTGTAGACGCGCTTGGGCTCGAGGAAGATCACCGGGTCGTCGTCTTCGATCGCTGCCAGCAACAAGCCCTTCGCATCGTACGGATTCGATGGCACGACCGTCTTGATGCCGGCGACGTGGGTGAACAACGCCTCAGGGCTCTGCGAGTGCGTCTGCCCACCGAAGATGCCACCGCCCATCGGCATGCGAATCGTCAGCGGCGCGGTGAAATCACCGGCCGAGCGATGCCGCAGACGCGCCGCTTCCGACACGATCTGGTCGTACGCCGGGTACATGTAGTCGGCGAACTGGATCTCGACGCACGGGCGCAAGCCGTACGCAGCCATGCCGATCGCCACGCCGACGATGCCACTCTCGTTGATCGGCGCGTCGAAGCAGCGACCCGTTCCGAAGTGTTCCTGCAGTCCTTGGGTGCACCGGAACACGCCACCGAAGAACCCCACGTCTTGGCCGAACACGACCACCTTCGGGTCGCGTTCCATCGCGACGAAGTGAGCATCGCGGATCGCCTGGATCATCGTCATGGCGGGCATCTCACACACCTCCGTTCGGCGAGCGTTGTGACCGTTCGAACTGCGCCCGCTGGTCGACGAGGTTGCGGGGCATCGTGGCGAAGACATCGTCGAACATCGTTGCCGCGCTCGACACGTCGCCACGCATGACCGACCCATACGAGTCGGCCTCTTCGAAGGCTTTCGTGACGACTTGGTCGACCGACTCCTGCAACTCTGTCTGACGAGCATCGTCCCATTCGCCGCGCGCCACCATGTGCTGGCGCAACCGGTCGATCGGATCGCCGAGCGGGAACTGACCAGCCATGTCCGGCCGGTAGCCAGTGGGGTCGTCGGACGTGGAGTGCGGGCCCACGCGGAACGTCACCCACTCGATGAGGGTCGGACCGAGGCCGGTTCGGGCACGCTCGGCGGCCCACGCCGTAACCGCGTGCACCGCGAGATAGTCGTTGCCGTCCACCCGGAGCGATGGGATGCCGAACCCGAGACCGCGGTCGGCGAACGTTGCCGCGGCACCTCGGGCGAAGTCTTCCGGGGTGGAGATGGCCCACTGGTTGTTGACCACGTTGAGGATGACGGGCGCTTGGTACGTGGAGGCGAACACCAACGCCGAGTGGAAATCGGATTCCGCCGATGCGCCTTCGCCGATCCACGCCGAGGCGATGGCATCAGAGCCGTCGAGGGCGGCGGCCATCGCCCAGCCCACGGCTTGAACGAACTGCGTGGCCAGGTTGCCCGAGATGGAGAAGAACCTGTGCTCTTTCGACGAATACATCACCGGGAGTTGGCGACCGAGCAGCGGGTCGTGGGTGTTCGACAGGATCTGGTTCATCATGTCGACCATGGGATAGTCGCTCGACACCAGCAGGCCCTGTTGGCGGTACGTGGGGAAGTTCATGTCGCCCGGCTTGAGCGCCCATTGGCTGGCGCAGGCGATCGCCTCTTCACCGAGGCATTGCATGTAGAACGAGATCTTGCCCTGGCGGTGGGCTCGCAACATTCGGGAGTCGAAGCTGCGCACCAGCATCATGTCGTGCAGCCCGGCCTCGAGTTCCGAACGAGACAGCGCACCCGCCCATGGGCCAACCGCGTTGCCATCATCGTCAAGCACGCGGATCACGTGGTCGCGCATCGATGCGACGCTGATCGCGGTCTCGTCGAGCTCGGGGCGTCGAGCTTCACCAGCGATCGCGGCGCAGCGCGTGCCAGCCGCCGCGACGAGATCGGTGTGAGCGATGGGCTCAGGTATCCGCAGGCGCACCGGTGCGGTTGGTTCCTGGCCGCCGGTCACGGAGCTGCCACCCATGAAGTGACCCGTCGCGGCGTCACCCGTGGCGGGCTCACCCGTGGCGGGCTCACCCGTTCGATGTGCCGATTGCCCATCGTCATGGCTGACCGCTGTCATGGCCTACCGCTGTCATGGCCCAACACTGTCATGCCGTCACACTGTCCGCCGACCGGCCCATTGTCAAGACCATTCTCGTTCCTGCGATACGCAATTCTCAGCGGAGCCACCGAATCGGGCGCATCTGTCCTTCAATCGTCGGTCGTTGCACTCATCACGCCACGTCGCTTCGCTACGGCGAGCCAGCGAGTATCGCCGAAGCAGCGGCCGAACTGGAGTCTCTCGGGTACGGCGCGGCGTGGATACCCGACGTCGGGGGCGACGTGTTCGGTGCGGTGAACAACCTGCTGCAGGCCACCACCTCCATGACCATCGCGACGGGCATCTTGAACCTGTGGATGCACACTCCAGAAGAGACTGCAGCCGAGCATGCGCGACTCACCGCGGAGCATGGCGATCGGTTCCTCGTCGGCATCGGCGTGAGTCATTCCCTGCTCATCGACCGAGCCGAGGCCGGTCGCTACTCCAAGCCGTTGATGCGCATGCGCGAGTTCCTCGACGGGCTCGATGCGGCACCGACGCCGCTCGCTCCTGATGATCGCGTGTTGGCAGCGCTCGGACCCAAGATGCTCGAACTCGCAGGCACCCGCACCACCGGCACACATCCGTATCTCGTCACACCCGAGCACACCGCAGTCGCCCGCGAGGCGCTCGGCCCCGACAAGCTCATTGCGGTCGAGCAAGCGGTGGTACTCGAAGGAGATCCGACGATCGCTCGCACCGTTGCTCGCCAGCATTTGTCGGGATACGCGCTCCTGCCGAACTACACGAACAACTGGAAGCGCATAGGGTTCACCGACGACGACCTGGCAAGTGGTCTCAGCGATCGACTCGTGGATGCGTTCGTGGCATGGGGCGACGACACCGCAGTCGCCAAGCGGGTGCAGGAACATCGCGACGCGGGGGCCGATCACGTCTGCATCCAAGCGCTCAGTGCCGATCCAGTCGGCCACCCGATCGACCAATGGAGGTTGCTCGCGCCGGCACTCATCCAGTAGTCGGCTCCCGACCGGCGATTTCGGCCCGGATTTCGTCGCTGTGCTCATTCAGCAGCGGTGCCCTGCTGCTCACACCCGACTTGGTGCGGGTGAACTTGATCGGGCTGTTGGCAAACACGGTCGGGCGGTCGCCGCCCGGCGTCTCCAACGAGCATCTCGCGCGACTCCAGATGTGGGTCGGCAGTGAGCATGGCGTTGTTGTTCACCGGCCCACGGGCGAACTCGGTGGCGATCAGCCCAAACCGCGCGCCGCGACAATGTCGTCGGGCACCAACGCGCGTAGGCAGAACGACCAGACCTCATCGCCGGTGATCGGTTGCGATCCCACAGCAGAAGTCCGGCCCGCCGTGACCGTTGCTGCCTGCGTGACGAGGTTCGCCATGCGGCGCGGCCGCCCGGGACGCAGCAAACCGGCCGCACCAGCCGCCTCGACGATGGACGCAACGCACTCGAAGACTGGCGCATATGCGGCCGAAACCTCTTCAGGGTGATCGACCATCAAACGGCTCGCGAAGTCTGAGAACAGTGGCTGCGACGAGCTGTTTCTCGGGCTGCAGAGTTCGTACAGCATCACCACCGCAGCGCGCAGACGCTCGAGCGGATCACCTTCGCCCGATGCCTCACGCAAGCGGCCCGCGGCGATGAACATCTCTTCCTCGAACAGCGCCAAGAGCAACTCGTGCTTGCCGTCGAAGTATTGGTAGAAGCTGCGCAGCGACTGGCCCGACCGATCGACCACTTCTTGCACGGTGATCTCGGTGGACGCCTTCTCGGTGATGATCTCACGAGCAGAGTTGAGGAACCGCTGCACCCGCTTTGCAGCACGCTGGCGAACGGCTTGCGTGGACCGATCGATGGCTCGCTGACGCCACGCCGGCTCGAGTCCGCCGTCTTCGCCCACGACATCGAGCACGTCGAGACCCTCATGATCCGCGTCACCGTTCGTTGGGTCGGCGTTCGTTGGGCCTGCGTTGTCTTCGCTGCCCGTCTCGACGAGCGCGGTGGCGCTCGCGATTGGCGTGTCGAGCGAATCGCTCACGGCCGCACCACCTTCGTACTGCTGGTCATACGGAAACATTACGCGATCCGGTCATCGTTCTTTCATCATTCGGCAATGACGTTCACATTTTTGTGCCGCCTGTCGCCTCAGCCAGACGCACGAGTAGAACCTTGTTTCCGTTGGTTGATAGTGTTGTTGTCAGTAGGCACCGACGGGGTCGTCGCCGTCGTGCGGCAGAATCACCAGCACGGGACCGAACACCTCGTCTTGCGCGACCGACGAGTTCTCGTCGGCACCCACGATCAACGTGGGCTTGAAGAAGAAGCCTTTGTCGAACTGCTCGGGCGCTTCACCACCGGTGGCGATGGACGCACCGTCTGCGACGGCGCGGTCGACGTGTGCCTGCACCCGCTGGCGCTGCACCGCGCTGATGAGTGGGCCCATGTAGTTGGCGGGCGACGACGGGTCTCCAATGGTGAGCCCCTCCATGGTTGCGACCACCATGCCGACCGCGTCGTCGAGTCGCGCCCGCGGCACGACGAGCCGCGTGGGAATCGCGCAACCCTGACCCGAGTGGCTGGCCGCCGCGAAGGAGTTGAACATGGCGGCGTGCTGCAGCACGTCGTCGTCGAGCACCAGGTACGCCGACTTTCCGCCGAGCTCAAGAAAACACTTCTTGAGGGTGGGCGCGGCTGCAGCCATGATCGCGCGGCCGACTGGGGTAGAGCCGGTGAAGGTGATCATGTCGACATCGGGGTCGGTGGTGAGGATCGCGCCCACTTGGGCTTCGCTCGACGCCAACACATTGATCACCCCGGCCGGGAAGTCGGTGTTCTCGGCGATCAGCAATTTCACCGGGTGGGATCGGGCCGGCCGCGCTGCAGGGCGCGGCCGGAGAGCGACACAACGCCCTCCGCCTTGACCTGGGTGCCCCAAACTCGATAATTTGCTTCTCGTTCCTGGAAATAGCCCTATCTTCCATTCCTTCCCATGGGTCGCGTCCGACTGGTCATGATCTCCCGTATGTCCTCCGCCCCATCTCCGTCAACGAATCCGGCCGCGGTTCCCGCCATGGTGGACGCCAACTGTGCGCGCCGCGTCCGGCGCGGCGATGAACGGCTGCTCGGCGGTCCACCTGTCGATCTTCGGCATGGAGCCCGTGCGACGGTACGGCTCGCCCGAACTCTCCGCCGAGGTGCTCCCCGTGTTGCCTGCGGTGAGTTGCACGTGGCGTTCGGCGTCACCGAACCCGACGCCGGCACCGACACCACTGCGATTCGCACGCGGGCCGTCGGTGACGGCGACGACTATCTCGTGTCGGGAGCGAAGGTGTGGACCACGAAGGCACCGTACTGCGAGTTGTGTTTGCTCCTGGTCCGCACCACGCCTCGCGAAGAGTGCGCCAAGCCCGCCGACGGCATGACGTTGCTGCTCGTCGACCTGCAGCGTCCCGAGGTCGACATTCGGCCAATTCCCAAGCTCGGTCGCAACGCAGTGGTGTCTTGCGAGGTGCGCTACGACAATCTGCGGGTGCCGGTGAGCCGTCGCATCGGCGAAGAAGGCAAGGGCTTCACCTACCTGCTCGACGGCCTCAACCCCGAGCGCATCCTGCTGGCGTCCGAGGCGCTCGGCATCGGTCGCGCTTCGATCAACAAGGCGGTGGCGTACGGCAAGGATCGCGTGGTGTTCGGTCGCCCGATCGGCCAGAACCAGGGCCTCGCCTTTCCGCTCGCCAAAGCGCACATGCATCTCCGCGCTGCCGAACTCGCCATCCGTGAAGCGTCGTGGCGATTCAACAACAACATGCCGTGTGGCGAAGCCGCGAACGGTCGCGAGGTCGAGCGGTACGTCGACGCCTTGGATCTCGGCACCGAGGGACCCGGCAATCGGTTGGCGAGTGCGGCGGGGGTGAAGGCGATTTACAGTCACACTTCAATGTGGGTTGGGATCCGGAAGTCACGATGGCACTGGCACCCAGTTGGTTCTCGCGGAACCTCCTCACCGGGGCGTTGATGGACGTCGAGCATCATCGATGCAATCCGGCGGCCTGGTGGAAGCTGGTGCATCGCTCACCATCCCCACGATGATCCTCACGCCACGCGCTCCGCGTACAGCCCCACCGACCGACTTCGACACCATGGCCGAACAACACGCCAGCTAGCCTTCGTGACGGTTGGGGTCAGACCCCTTCCGTCACGGTAGAAGCCGCGGACCGCAGCACGCACGGAAGAGGACTACATGACATTGGATACGTCACGGCTCGATGAGCTGATCGCTCAGATGACCCCGGCCGAGAAGGCCGGACAACTCACCCAGTATTTCTACTTCGGTGGATGGGCGGCCACCGACCCTGTCGACGTCGATCATGGTGTTGGCGGAGTTGCAGACGAACCGGTCATCTCGGGAATGGCGCAGTTGTCGCAATCGATCGCTGACACGGTGGCCTCGGGAGGTGCGGGTTCGGCGTTGTTCGTCACCAACCCGTCGGCCATCAACGCACTCCAGCGCCGGGCGGTGGAGGAAAGTCGGCTTGGCATCCCGCTGTTGTTCGGGTTCGACGTGATTCACGGATTCCGAACGATCTTCCCGGTGCCGATCGCGCTGGCTGCCTCATGGGACCCTGCGTTGATCGAAGGTGCCCAGACCGTCGCGGCGAGGGAGGCGCGAGCCGTGGGCATCCATTGGACGTTCGCGCCCATGGTCGACATCGCTCGCGACCCCCGGTGGGGTCGGATCATCGAAGGAGCCGGCGAAGACCCGTTCCTCGGCTCCGCCGTGGCCGCAGCACAGGTGCGCGGTTTCCAAGGCGGCGAGATCGGTTCGCCCGAGCACGTCATCGCCGGCCCGAAACACTTCGCCGGATACGGTGCCGCCCTCGGCGGCCGCGACTACGACGAGGTCAACTTGTCCGACTCCGAACTCTGGAACGTGTATTTCCCGCCTTTCAAGGCGGCCGTCGACGCCGGTGCCGGCAACGTGATGACCGCGTACATGGATCTGAACGGCATTCCGGCGTCCGGGAACGATTGGCTGTTCCAAGAGGTGCTGCGCGACACCTGGGGCTTCGAAGGATTCGTCGTGACCGACGCAAACGCAGCCCGTAGTCTCGTCACGCACGGCTTCGCCGCCGATCTTGCCGATGCCGCTGCACGTGCTGTGAATGCCGGTGTCGACATGGAAATGACCATGATGGACGCAGCGTTCGATCATCTGGTCGAGGCGATCGAATCCGGCGCGGCCGACCCGGTGAAGGTCGACACCAGCGTTCGTCGGGTACTCACCGCCAAGATGCGGATGGGCCTGTTCGATGAGCCGTTCGTCGACGAGGATCGGGCCGTCGACGTGCTGGCGGACCCCGCACACCGTGATGTCTCCCGCGTCGCCGCCGAGCGTTCGGCGGTGTTGCTGCGCAACGAGGGCGGCCTGCTCCCGCTCGTTGTCGACCAGCTGTCGAGCATTGCGGTGATCGGGCCGCTGGCCGACTCGCAACGCGACACGCTCGGCCCGTGGGTGTTCGATTACGACCTCGCCGAGACCGTCACCGTGCTGGCAGGAATCCGCGACAAGGTCGGCGATGCAGTGCGCGTGGAATTTGCGCCAGGGGTCTCTCGCGAAGACCGGCTGTTCCCTTCTCCGTTTGATCGGATGGACCGTCATGTCGCGGCCGATCAATCCGGGTTCGATGACGCCGTGGAGCTGCAACGCGCCATCGACATCGCCGATGCCGCAGACGTCGCGATCGTCGTCGTCGGCGAATGGCAGAACATGATCGGCGAACTCGCGTCGCGCTCAACCCTCGAACTCCCAGCGCGTCAGTTGGAGTTGCTCCAGGCTGTGGCAGCGACTGGCACTCCGGTGGTGTTGCTCGTGATGAACGGCCGACCACTCGACCTGCGTTGGCCCGCCGAGCACGTGCCTGCAATCCTCGACATCTGGTACCCGGGAACTCGAGGGGGCGAGGCGGTCGCCAACCTGCTGTTCGGCGATGTGTCGCCGGGCGGGAAGCTGCCGTTCACCTGGCCCCGCAACGTCGGGCAAGTGCCCATGGTGTACTCGCACACGTTGTCGCACGACCCCGACAACCAGGGGCACCGGTACTGGAACGAAGACGGCACCCCGCTGTTCCCGTTCGGGCACGGCCTGAGCTACGGAAGCTTCGAGTATTCCGACCTCACCGTCGACCAAACCGTCGTGTCGACCGACGGCACGGTCACCGTGTCGGTCGTGGTCACCAACACCGGAGTTCGCGAGGCCGACGAAGTTGCCCAGCTCTACATCCACCAACGTCATGGCACCGCGTCGCGCCCGGTGCGCGAACTCAAAGGCTTCCAACGAGTCACGCTCGCGCCCAACGAATCACGCACGCTGCAGTTCGCCATCTCGCCAGCCGAGCGGACCTATTGGAATGCAGCCAAGCACGACTGGGTGAGCGACATGTCGGTGTTCGACGTGTGGGTCGGCGGCTGCTCCACCGCCCAGCTATCCACAACCTTCGCAGTCACCCGAGCCTGACACGCCTGGTGCCTGGCACCAGGCGTGTCAGGCTCGGCGGAGTAGCAGTACTCCGCTGGGGGTGCCGCCGCCGGTGGCCACTACTGCGGTTTGGGCGTTCGCGACCTGGCGATCGCCGGCCTGATGGCGCAGCTGTGCGATCGCTTCGTAGACGAAGCCGGCACCGTGGGTGCGGCCTTCTGAGAGTTGGCCGCCGTGCGGGTTGAGCGGAATCTCGCCGTCGAGCGCGATCGTGCTGCCGTCACCGATGAGATCGCTCGCTTCGCCCAACTCACAGAACCCGAGCGCTTCGAGCCACGTGAGCGCGTTGAACGTGAAGCCGTCGTACAGCAACGCCACGTCGACATCGCTCGGGCGCATGCTGGTGCGGGTCCACACGTGGGTGGCCGGCCCGAGCACTTGTGGTTCGTGTGTGATGGTGTCTTGATCCCACGACAACCGCTCGGTGATCTGGGTGCCGACGGCCTCGATGTGAATCGCAGGATGCGGCATGTCGTTGGCGTGTGATGCGGCCGACACGATGATCGCGATCGCCGCATCACACGGAACGTCGCAATCGAACAGACCGAACGGTGTGGTGATCATGCGCGCGTTCATGTAATCGTCGAGTGTCATCGGGTCGCGATACAGCGCAGCCGAGAACGCGCCGTACGGCCGTCAACTCGACGGAGACACCAACTGGGAAGTCGACACCGGCCACGACGTCATGATCACCGAACCCGACGTCGTCGCCGAGTTCCTGCTGCGCCTTGCCTGAAACTCGACGTCACCCCCAACTTCCGGAGAACGTCGGCCTAGCTGTGTAGCGACAGGAGACGGGCGAGCCGCTGGTCGTCGGTGCCGAGGTAGCGCACGAGCACTCCTGCCACCGCTTCGATGTCGAGTTCCCCGGCAGCGTGCATCTCCTCGAGGTCGGCCCAGTCCTTCGTCCGGTTGAAGAACGCCTTGAACACAGCGAGATCACGGCACGCAAGGAACGGCACATTGAGGCCGGCGAACGACTCGGTGCGTGCCCGGCCGGAAGCGGCGACATGAAAGTCGGTGGTGTTCAGGAACAGATCGACCGGTGTTGCGTCCCACCACAGGCGCGCCTGGCCGTCGCGTTCGAGGTGGTGTCGCCCCGCATCGTCGAGCTTCACGCCGTCTGGCAACCCCGCGAGCACTTCACCCATGCGGTCGCCAGACACGAACACGTTCACGTCGATGTCGATCGTGCCCCGCGCTCGCTGCGTGCACCATGCCAATGCCAGAGCGCCGCCGAACGCGTGTGGCAACCGGGCGCGTTGCAGGCTGAGGTGAATCGCGACGATGCGATCGACCAACGACATCTGCTGACCGGGCGTGAGATCCAACTCAGGTCACCTCTGCCCGCCGAGGAAACACCGGAGCCTCGAGGTGCGTGGCGTGACGGGCCGGAAACATCCCGGCGAGTTCCAAGACTTCGACGAGCTCGCGGCCTCGGCTGAGCCGATCGGTCGGCTGACGCGCAGGCACCAGCGCCGTGTCGATCGTGAAGCCTGCCGCCCGAGCGATCCGTGTCAGCGTGTCGACCGACGGTGTCACGCGGCCGGTCTCATACGCAGCCAGTGCAGAGTGCGACGTGTCGGCCCGGTCGGCGAGCTCGCGCAAGGTGAGCCCAGCCAACGTTCTCGCAGATCTCACGGTCGACGCAGCGTCCACGAGACGAATCATAACCGTATGGTATCGGATCCGATACCAGTAGGTTGCAGCCCTGCCCGATGTGGCTACTCGGCGATACCGATGGCTCGTTCGGGGCATTGGGCTACTGCGTCACGCACGGTGGCCTCGTGTTCGACTGGTACGTCCTCGGCGAGGACAACCGCGAAACCGTCGTCGGTGAGGTCGAACACGTCGGGGCAGATCGCCGTGCAGTTGCCGTGCCCTGCACAGATCTCGTTGTCGACGAACACCTTCATGACCCACTCCCCGCAACCGCTTCGCGGCCGGCATCGCTCAGCGTGAACGTGACGTGCAACCGGGTGAGACCCCTCAGGATGAACGTGGGCACGTACGCGAACGTTCGATCCCCCGCCGGCCCATGGTGCT
Source organism: Ilumatobacter sp. (assembly GCA_035512975.1). Taxonomy (GTDB): domain Bacteria; phylum Actinomycetota; class Acidimicrobiia; order Acidimicrobiales; family Ilumatobacteraceae; genus Ilumatobacter. The sequence continues at coordinate 9,637 of DATKCX010000201.1, read as the reverse complement.
CGTCGGACAGGCTGATGTCGTCGGTGAGGTCGAACAGGCGTTCCATGAACACCTTGGCTTCCGTGCGAGCCAGCGGTGTGTCGGGGCACGTGTGGATGCCTCGGCCGAACGCCACGTGTTGACGCGCGTTGGCTCGTTTGACGTCGAACGTGGCCGGGTCGTCGAACTTGCGAGGGTCGCGGTTGGCGGCTGCGTTGACCAGCATCACGGTGGTCCCGGCGGGAATGTAGACACCGCCGACGGTGGTGGGAACCCGCGACAGTCGAAAGTCGCCCTTGATCGGGCGACATGGCGTTCCTCGACTGGCACGACGAGTGGAGCCCCGCCGACTTCGCGTGAATGCACGCGTGAAGGTCAGCCGAGGTTGATCTTCTTGAAGTCCCAGCTGGCGAGCTTGATGGGGGTGATCCGAAGCCAGGCGTGACGTCCGTCATGACCGAAACTTCCTCCGGCGTACTTCTCGCCAAAGAGGCGTTCTGGCTCCGTCAACGCTTCGTTCGGCTCACCGGTGCGCGGCACTTCGCCAACGACCTCGGCGGTACCGTCGATTTCGACGCCGCACAGCTCCATGAAGCCACCGCCCGAGTCGACCACCAGGCTCACTCGCGGGTCACGCATGATGTTGGTCCATCGCTGGCTGGCGACGATCGAGGTGAGCCAGATCGACGAACCGTCCCACACGAACCACAGCGGCGTGACGTGCGGCGCACCATCGGCACCCACGCAGGCAACGCGGATGGTGCGTTGCTCGGCCAGATACGCGTCGAGTTCTTCGCTCGACATGGCGATCTTGCGACCACGCTTTTGCTGGGCTGGTTCCGTCATTGCAGTTCCCCCCGATCGACTTACTCGGATCAACGTCACGCTCGCCGGGACGGTTTCGACCATCATGACGCCTGCTGCCAGGTAGCAGCTATTTCGGTCGCAGGATTGTTGTGGGCGCGATTTCGATGATGACCTTGCCAACAGCTGCACCGTCGCCGACGAGGCGAAGCGCGTCGACCACTCGGTCGAGCGGGAACGACGCGCCGATCAGCGGAACGATCTTGCCCGATGCCACCAGGGTCGCCAGCTCGGCTTCGTTACGAGCAAACTCCTCCGGAGCGTTGTTGGTGAACGCACGGAACTCAAACCCGTGAATGGTCATGCCCTTCAGCAACACCAGGTTGAGTGGAATCTTGGGCACCTCTTGCGACGCGAAACCCACAGTGACGTACCGACCACCCCAACGCATCGACCGCAAGGTTGGCTCAGCCAACGGCCCGCCTACCGGGTCGACCACGACGTCGATGCCTCGCGGGGCGATGCGCTTGTATTCGTCGCGGATGGTTTGCGTCTTGTAGTTGACGAGGTGCGCTGCCCCGGCATCGGCGGCCGCCTGAAGCTTTTCGTCCGACGATGCCACGGCGATGACCGTCGCTCCGAAGAGCGTTGCCAACTGCACGGCCGCCAGCCCGACGCCACCTCCGGCGCCGAGCACCACCACGTACTCGCCTGGTTGCACCCTGGCCACCGACCGCAGCACGTGCATCGACGTTCGGTGAGCGACTCCCACGGCGGCCGCCACGACGAAGTCGACGTTGGGTGCGATCGGCGCAACCGACGCCGCCGGCACCACGACCTGTTCGGCGAACGCACCCACCATCATCGTGGCCGACACCCGGTCGCCCACAGCGATGCCGGTGACGTCGTCGGCAACTTCGCAGATGACCCCGGCGAGTTCACTTCCCGGTGTGAAGGGAGTGGGCGCGCTGATCTGGTACTGATTCGCGACAAGCAGAACATCCGGGTAATTCACCGCACCCACGGCCGCGTCGATGCGCACCTGACCGGCTTCCAGGTCGGGAGCGTCGACGGTTTCGACCACCACCACGTCGGGTGTGCCGTACTCGTGGCAGACGGCGGCGCGAATACCCATCAGCCGCTGTAGTCGGTTGATTCGGCGAGGTCGGCCGCGCCCTTGATCAGGTCGAGGACGAACGGGCCGAAACCGAGCAACTTCGGATTGTCACCGGCGCGCTGGAAGCTCTGTTCGAACATCACACCAAGCTTCCACTTGGCGAGCACGCAGTAGTAATCGATGTCGTCGACCTGGCGACCCGTCACGCTTCTGTGACTGGGGCCTTCAGCATCAACGCTTCACGCACCGCCCGACAGGTGAGGACGTCGTGTTGGTTGTACCCACGGTGCTCGAACGTGACGATCCCCTGATTCGGACGACTCTTCGACGCCCGAGCCGCTCGCACTTCGGTCTCGACGTGCAGGGTGTCGCCGTGAAACATCGGGGCCGGGAACGAGACCTCGGAGAAGCCGAGGTTCGCCACCGTGGTGCCGAGCGTGGTCTCGTGCACGCTGATACCGATCACCATGGCCACCGTGAGCATGGAGTTCACCAGCGGTTTGCCGAACTCGGTCTCGTTCGCGGCGTAGTCGAAATCGAGGTGCAACCACGCGGGGTTCATCGTGATCGACGTGAACAAGACGTTGTCGGCCTCGGTGATGGTGCGCCGGATGGCGTGTTGGATCACCATCCCTGGGACGAGTTCTTCGAGCCACTTGCCGGAGTGTGGACGTGTCATGACACCGAACGTATCGCTCCCCGCTTCGCGAAATCATTGCAACACGATCGCCGCGAGGGCCGCCCGACCTTCTCACAGCGCAGCGATAGTCGTACGATCGGCGCGGTGGCTGTGGTGGAACTCACGATCGAACCTCGGGTTCGCCCGGTTGGCACCGGCCAGGTGCTGCGACTCCTGCCCTGGCGCGCCCGCCGAACCGTGGGCCCGTTCATCTTTGCCGACCTCATGGGGCCCGTCACCCTCGAGGCCGGCCAGGCAGCCGACGTCGATGCACATCCCCACATCGGCTTGGCCACCGTGACGTACCTGTTCGCCGGCCGCATGGTGCATCGAGACTCCACTGGCGCTGTGCAAACCATCGAGCCCGGAGCGATCAACTGGATGACTGCGGGCCACGGGATCACCCATACGGAACGGAACCATCCGAAAGACCGGGGCACGAGTCGGATGCATCACGGGTTGCAGACCTGGGTGGCGCTTCCCGACAATTCCGAAGACGTCGAGTCGGCGTTTGCGCACTATGCCGCCGCCGACATACCGGTCGAGTCGTCGCACGGCGCTCGTATTCGCCTGCTCGCCGGGACCTCATGGGGGATCGAGTCTCCGGTCGAAGTCGCTTCTCCCCTGGTGTTGGCCGAGGTGAATCTGGGTGACAACGGAACCCTCGTGCTCGACGACACCCACCCCGAGCGAGCCGTGTTGGCCGTCGACGGCGACGTTGCCATCGACGGGCACCGACTGAAGCGCGAACACCTCGCGGTCATCGAGCGCGGGGCGCGGCCCACCATCACCGGCCGCGGCAGAGTCGTGGTGCTCGGCGGCGAGCCAGTGGGCAAACGCCACATCTGGTGGAACTTCGTGCACAGCGACCCCGAGCGGATCGAAGCGGCGAAGGTCGACTGGATGGAGCAACGGTTCCCGCTCGTGCCTGACGACCACGACCCCTGGGTACCGCTGCCCACCTGAAATTCGCGTGCAAATTTGCTCGTGGCTTCGGTGCCGGTTCAGCGCGCGGTTCAGCGCTGCCGGTTCAGCGCTGCCGGTTCAAGAAGCCGTCGAGCGCTTCCCAATGGTCGGCGTGCATCCAGGTGCGAGTGAACTGCTCCAACTCGATCGCTTCGAGTTCGTCGCGCCGGGCGTTCATTCGGCTGGCGATCGCCAGTGCCTTGTTTGCTCGCAGCACCTGGGTGGGCCGGCGCAGCAACGGTTCCACGAAGGCGGCGACGGCGTCGTCGATCGTTTCATCGGCTGCGGCGACCGCATCGAACAATCCCAGCCGTAGGCCCTCGTCGCCGCTCACCCGGGCGGTGGTGCCGAGCAAGCGCTGGGCCATCGACGGGCCGACTCGTTCGATCAGGTCGACGCCGCCGCCCCACGCGGGCGACAGGGCTTGGCGCCCTTGGGCGAACAGCATGCTCGCGCCGTGTGCCACCACCCTGAAATCGCACGCCAACGCCAGTTCGGTGCCACCACCGATCGCGTCGCCGTTCAGACCGGCGACGACAGGCGCTGGGCAACGACGAATTCTGTCGAGCACTGATCGGGATCGGCGGGCCATCGCCTCGGCCGCTTCGACGGTGCGGTGACTCTGGATCTCCGCCAAGTCACCGCCGGAGCAGAAGCTGTCACCCGCGCTCGTGAGCACCACCACGGCGACGTTGTCGTCGCGTGCGATCTCCTCGAACGCGCTGATCAGCCCGTCTTGCACCGACCCCGACAACGCATTGCGCTTTGCCGCATGGTCGATGAGAACGGTTGCAAGCGCCCCGCGGCGAGCGATGGATACGACGCGAGCTGAGTGACTCACTGGGGTCAGTCGCTGGCGGGAAGCGCCTTGGCTTCCTTGAGCTGCATCAGGGCACCGCCAACGGCGGGGACGCCATCGCCCGGCTTGGTGCACAGCAGTTCCACGGTGTCGTCGACATCGACGTACCGCTTGCCCATCGCCGTGCCACCGCCGAAACCGTCGGCCACTGCGCCGGACGCTTCACGATCGGCGGCCGACGCGACCGGGGCCACACCACCGATGGTGATCTCGACGGCGTCGGCTGGTGCCTTCACGGCGATCATTTCGGTGGAACACACGGCGCTGAACAGTCGCGCCCCTGGCTTGAGATTCATGGACATCTTTTCGTTGCTCCTTGTTGCGAACTCTTGATGATTCTGGCACTTCCCCACCGCGAAGGGATAGTGCCAGGCACTATCCCTTCGCCGTGCAGGGCTCGTCCTACAGCGACTCGGACAATTCTTGCAGCACGAAGCGGCGTAACAGCTTGCCGGTTTCGGTGTGCGGCAGCTCCGACTTGAACACGATCTGCTCGGGCGTCTTCGAACCTCGAAGCTGCGACCGAACGACGTCGCGCAGGGTGTCGGCGTCGACTGCTTCGCCCTCACGAAGCACCACTGCGGCGACGATTCGTTGGCCCCACTCGTCGTCGGGCAACCCGACCACGCAGGCTTCGGCGACCGCCGGGTGCGCCAGGAGCACCTCTTCGATTTCCGCTGGCGCAATGTTCTCGCCACCACGAATGATCGTGTCGTCGGAGCGTCCTTCGATGAAGAGGTACCCATCGGAGTCGACGAACCCGCGGTCGCGGGTGCAGAACCACCCGTCGGCGTCGAGCAGGCTGCCGGTGGCGTACTCGCCCGAAATCTGCTCGCCGCGCAGGAAGATCATGCCCGGGTCGCCAGGAGGCACCGGCTGCTCGTACTCGTCGCGGATCTCGATCTCGACCATCGGCAGCACCTGACCCGCCGAGCTCAGTCGTCGCTTGATCAGCGGATCGTCACTCTCGATTGCAGCTCGGTGATCGTCGGGACCGAGCACGGCGATGGTGGACGCGGTCTCGGTGAGACCGTATGCATTCACGAAGCCGGTGGCCGGGAACAACGTGAGCGCATCGACGAGCACCCGCTCTGACACCTTCGCCCCGCCATACGACAGCGACTTCAGGGTGGGCACGTCGGCCACCTGACCCTCGAGCGCGTCGACGATGCGCGACAGCATGGTGGGTACCACCATGGCGTTGGTGATGCCTTCCCGGCGAACCGCGTCGAGCCAGGCGGTGGGTTCGAACGCCCGCAGGTACACCAGGCGGCGGCCGGCGAACGTGTTCGACAACATGTTGGCCATGCCGGCAACGTGGTAGGGCGGCACGGTGACGAGGACCGCTTCGTCTGGCCCGGCACCACCGAACTCGACCGATCCCAACAGGTAGGCCATGAGGTGACGATGACGGAGCAACGCGGACTTCGGCTCGGATGTGGTACCGCTGGTGAACAGCACCACGGCAACTTCGTCGTCGTCGAACGGGGGGTCGATCGCCGGAGGTTCCGCAGGCAGCGAGTCGAGCCAATCGTCGAACACCACCGGTGCCGAGTCGCCGGTGAGCCTGGGTGCCGTGGTGGAGTCGGCGAGCACCAGCGCACCAGGCTGGCGAGCGATGAGAGCGTTGAGTTGATGATCTTCGAGCCGGTAGTTCACCGGCACGAACGGCACGCCGGCCCATGCCGCCGAGAACAGGGCAATCGGAAGCAACGGGTGGTTCTCACCCGCGTAGACGACGGCGGTCGCGCCCTGCAGTGTGGACGCTCCGGCACGAACCATCTGTCCGAAGCGGGTGCCGGTGACGGGGTCGTCGGCAGTTCCCAGCAAAACGCGGTCGTCGAAGCCCGACTCGACCATCTCGACCAATGACGACAAATGCATGAACGCTCCCCGGTACACAAACCTTGCAGGTCACCATTGTCGACGGTGCCGCCACACAAGTACAAACCGACCGGAAGCCGGCGCGGTTTGCCGGGCAATTCGCACTATCGCCAAGCAGCGGGCTCGCCATAGTGTTCGGCCGATCAGCAACGATCTTGCATCAGCCATGGACCCTCGCGATCGCTTTCTCCTCACCGACAAGGTGGCGTTCATCACGGGCGGCTCCCGCGGGCTGGGCAAGGAGATGGCGTTGGCGTTCGCTGCGGCGGGCGCGCACGTGGTGATCGTCAGCCGCAAGCTCGACAGCTGTGTCGAACTGGCCAACCACATCGAGGCCACCACCGATCGGCAAGCGCTACCGATTGCGTGCAACGTGAGCAGCTGGCACGACATCGACGCCGCGGTGGCTGCGGCCTACGAGCGGTTCGGCCGGATCGACGTCCTGGTGAACAACGCCGGGATGTCACCGCTCTACGACTCGTTGGCCGATCACACCGAAGCGTTGTACGACAAGGTCTTCGGCGTGAATCTGAAGGGGCCGTTCCGGCTGATGGCAACGGTCGGTACTCGCATGGCCGAAGACGGTGGTGGCTCGATCATCAACGTGTCGAGCGGCGGCGCGATTCGGCCAAACGGAACGATCATCCCGTACGCGGCGGCGAAAGCTGGGTTGAACACGATGACGGTCGGCTTTGCGAGCGCGCTCGGCCCCAAGGTGCGTGTGAACTGCATCATGGCCGGGCCGTTCCTCACCGACATCGCCGACGCATGGGACCTCGACGCGGTCACCGCCGCGATGAAGACGACGTTCTCCATGCAGCGGCCAGGCAACCCCGACGAAGTCGTCGGTGCCGCCCTGTACTTCGCGAGCGATGCGTCGAGTTGGACCACCGGTGCCATTCTTCCGGTCGACGGTGGCATGCACTGACGTAACAACACATCGGCGAATGACCTTGAGTAAGGTCACTGGCATGGTGACGCTGCTACGACGTGTGTTCTGGCTGGTGGCGCTGAGCGGTGGTGCGTTCGCAGCATGGACCGTGTGGAATCGGCGAAACAGCGCGCTGCCCACATCCCCGCCCGAGTGGCCGCCCATCGAGCCGCTCGTTCGTGCCGCTCCAGACGCCACTGCGAATGCCACCACCGTGTCGAGCACCGGAGATGCTCCGACATTCGCGGCGCCACCCACCGACGATGCGCAGCCAACGGCGGTCTCCGGGACTTCACCGGCAGCGGCACCAGTCGCCCCTCCCGTGACGGCGGTGGGTACCGAGCCGCTGATGTGGGTGGCACCCGACGGCGGCTCATGCCCGGACAGTCATCCGATCAAGGCGAACGACAACTCGGGGATCTACCACGTGCCCGGTGGGCGTTTCTACAACCGCACCGGCGCAGAACGGTGCTACGCCCTCGCCGACGACGCGGAAGCCGACGGCTATCGTCGTGCCAAGAACTAGAACTCTGCGCCCGACGTGCGCCGGGTGTTGCCCTCTGAAAGGAACTGAACGATGAAGGTTGTCGTCGATTTCGACCTGTGCGCCTCGACCGGTGGCTGTGCCCAGATCGCGCCCGAGGTCTTCGAGGTGCGGAGTGACGGATACCTGTACGTCCTGCAGGACGAGCCCGGCGTTGACCTGCATGCGAAGGTCCTCGATGCTGCCGATTCGTGCCCCACTGCGGCGATCACGCTCGAAACGTGAGTTTCCACGCTCACATCCGTGAGTCGTGGCGGCGGTCGAACTCGTCGCTGTGTGTGGGCCTCGACCCTGACGCCGCTCGAATGCCTGCTCCGCTGCAAGGCGAGGCGGACGCCGTGTATCGGTTTTGCGTGGAGATCGTCGACGCCACGGCCGACCTGGTGTGTGCGTTCAAACCGCAGTTCGCCTACTTCGCGGCGCAACGCGCCGAACCGGCTCTCGAACGGGTCTGCACGTACATCCGCGAGAACTATCCGCACGTCACCCTCGTGCTCGACGCGAAGCGCGGCGACATCGGGTCCACTGCCGAGCAGTACGCGCTCGAAGCGTTCAGCCGCTACGGCGCCCACGTGGTCACGGTCAACCCGTACCTCGGGCTCGATTCGGTACAGCCGTACTTCGAGCATGGGGCGATTCTGGCGCTGTGTCGAACCAGCAATCCTGGCGGTGCCGACCTGCAGAACCTCGCCGTCCCTCACGGCGACGGCACACGCCCGCTGTACATGCATGTTGCCGATCTGGTGGCCAACGACTGGTCGCGGTTCGGTGAGTGCGGCCTGGTGGTGGGTGCCACCTACCCCGACGAACTGGCCGCGGTGCGCGCTGTTGCCCCGAGCCTTCCCATTCTGGTGCCAGGATTCGGCCAGCAAGGCGGCGATGCTGCCGCGGCGATGCGGGCCGGCGGCACGCCCGACGGGTTCGGATTGATGATTTCGTCGTCTCGCGCCGTGCTGTACGCCAGCAGCGGCGACGACTTCGCCGAAGCCGCTCGATCGGTCGCCATCGAGTCACGGTTGGCGGCACTGCCTACTGGTTGGTGAGTCGGCGTAGCATCGGCCCCATGGGACTCCTCAACGCCAGAAATCTGAAGAAGGCCAAGGCCGCGCTCGACAACAACCGCGACAAAGTCGCCGACGCTGTCGGCAAGGCAGCGACCGGGCTCGACAAGGCCACCAAGGGCAAGACGGCCGCGGTGTCGGCCAAAGCCACCGCCGCAGCCCGCAAGTACGCCGGAGAGGGCACGACCACGTCGACAGGGCCTGCTGCCCCGACCACGTCAGCCGCTCCAACCACGCCAGCTGCTCCAACCACGCCAGCCGGCGAGGCCATCACACCCGAGCCCGAGAAGCCCACCGACGCGTAGAGGCCTAGCGAATAGGCGAGGCTCTGCCCACGAGGGCGGCCTGGTCTGCCGACAGACAGCTGCGCCACTCATCCGGGAGATCGACGCCTGGTCGCGTGATGCGTGGTCGGAGAGGGCCCGGTTGCGTGCGTTGCTTTGCGTTGCCTTGAGCCCGGCGGTCAGGCGGCTGTGAGGGCGGTGATTCGTTGTTTGATGATGTGGTTGAGGCGTTCGACTTCGGTGGGGTCTTCGGGTTCGTACCCGAAGTGGGGCGTGGCAGGTTGGGTTGGTTGGGTTGGTTCAGCTTCATCCGGGAAGGTGGGTGGGCGTGCGCCGATGGGTAGCACGATCGTGTCGTCGTCTCGGATGGTGTAGTGGTGTCCGTTGATGGCTTGTTTGCTGCGCCATCGGTTCCGGGATTTGAACCGGTTATGAGCCGAACATCTCGGTCGCGCATTGTTCTGATCGGTTCGGCCACCGTCGACCCATTCGATGTTGTGATCCACATCACAGAACTCGGCGGGAAGAT
>DATKCX010000200.1:0-3132 GCA_035512975.1 Ilumatobacter sp. | reverse complement strand
GCCGGTGCAGATCAACGGCAAGGTTCGTGCACGCGTGGTGGTTGCCACCGACGCGGACAACGCCACCGTCGAGGCGACGGCGCTGGCAGACGCCAAGGTGATCGCCGCCCTCGACGGAGCAACCCCCAAGAAGGTCATCGTCGTTTCCGGCCGCATGATCAACCTCGTCATCTGAAGGGATAGTGCCAGGGGGCTCAGCGGATAGGCGAGGTTCTGCCGAGACTGTCTGCTGGGCAACCCCAATAGACACGGGGAGAAGTCAGCGGAATGAAAAGGAGCGCAGCGACCTATCCGCTGACTCTCCAGGCACTATCCCTTCGGGGGTACGGTGCCACCATGACGGGCACCGATCGCTCCAACCCGCAGCAGCGCGCGTGGGTGGCGGCGGCTGTTCGTGAGATCGAAGCCGACGCGAACCGCTCGGCCGACACGCACCTCATTCGGCTGGCATTGCCGGCGGTTCCCGATGTGCACCTGTATCTGAAGGACGAGTCCACGCACGTCACCGGTTCGCTCAAGCATCGATTGGCGCGCTCATTGTTCCTGTACGCGCTGTGCAACGGCTGGCTCCTCGAGGGCATGCCGGTGGTCGAGGCATCGAGCGGTTCCACGGCCGTGTCCGAGGCGTACTTTGCCCGGCTCATCGGCTGCGACTTCGTCGCGGTGATGCCAGCGAGCACATCGCCCGAAAAGATCGAACTCATCGAGCGGCAAGGCGGTCGCTGTCACTTGGTCGACAACCCTGGGGCGATCTACGAGGTGGCCGAACAGCTGGCTGCAGAACTCGGCGGGCACTTCATCGACCAGTTCACCCATGCCGAACGGGCGACCGATTGGCGTGGCAACAACAACATCGCCGAGTCGATCTTCCAGCAGCTGTCGGCAGAGCCTCACCCAATTCCCGAGTGGGTCGTGGTGGGTGCGGGTACCGGCGGCACCAGTGCAACACTCGGCCGGTACATCCGCTACCGCGGGCACGCCACCAAACTCTGCGTTCCAGATCCCGAAGGTTCCACGTTTTATGCCGCATGGTGCGCCTCAGACCCCAGCCGTACCGATCGCGGGTCGCGCATCGAAGGCATCGGGCGGCCGCGCGTTGAACCGTCTTTCGTTGGCCAAGTGATCGATCGCATGACGATGGTGCGCGACGAGCACTCGGTCGCGGCCATGCGGGAAGCCTGGCCTTTGCTGGGTCGGCGAGTGGGCCCGTCGACGGGAACGAACCTGTGGACTGCGTTCGAACTGGCGGCCGAGATGCAGCACGCCGGCCGACCGGGTTCGATCGTCGCCTTGTTGTGCGATGGCGGCGAGCGCTACGCCCACACGTACTACGACGATGACTGGGTGGCCCGTCAGGGATGGTCACTCGAACAGCCGCGTGGCGTGGTGAGAGAGTTCATCGCCACCGGAACCTGGAATCCGGCACCGCCAGCGGCGTGAACGTTCGGTCATCGATCACGCGGCGCCGATGGTGGTGCGATGCAGCACTCGGTCGAATCCCTCGTAGCCGCCGGTGGCGCGATGCAGCACCGACCGGTTGTCCCACATCACCAGCATCCCCGGCTCCCAACGATGCCGATACACGAACTCGTCGCTGGTCTGCCACGTGTACAACTCCAACAGCAGGTCTGAAGACTGGGCCTGAGTGAGCCCGGTGAAACCGATGATGTAGCCGGCACAGCCGAAGATTCCCAGCCTCCCGGTCTCCGGGTGCGGCCGGATGATCGGGTGTTCCTGCGTGGCCATCGCCGAGTCGGACGACCGAATGTCCATCGACCGGTCGGTGGTCTTGTCGGCGTCGCCGAACATCCCACTCGGCGCATACGCGCCCCGTGCCGAGTGCACCGCCATCAACCCTTCGAGTCGACCGCGCAGATCGGCCGGCATGGCGTCGAGCGCCGCGTGTTGGTCGGCGAACCAGGTGTCGCCACCGTACGGAGGAATCGTGACTGCGTTGAGGCAAGTCCCCGCCGGCGGGCGAGCCTGAAAACTCCAATCGGTGTGCCAGTTCTCGGCGAACAGCGGTGCCGTCTCGGTGGCACTTCGGCGTACTGCGATGACGTGTGCGCGTCCTGCGATCGGAGCGATGAACGGGTCGTCGCCGAACGGACCGAACCGCACAGTGAACCGCTCGAGCTCATCGTCGTCGAGATATTGCTCGGGAAACGAGAGGACGTGATGCTCCAACCACGCCTCACGGATCGCAGCCACCGTGGAGTCGTCGAGTTCGCCGTGGAGATCGATGCCGGTGACCGACGCCCCGCACACTTGACCACTGAGTTGCAGTTCCATCTGGCCGAACGTACTCGGAGTCGTCATCGGTCTCGCAGATGGGTGCATGCCCTTGACCGATGGCCGAAGTGATGCGAGAGTGGGAAGCAGTACAGATCCACGAGATGACACACGGGGATACAAACCCACACGACCGGCGCACGGCACCTTGTCGGCGGTCGAGGTGGCTCCTGGTCCCGAAACCGATTCCGAGTTCTACGGATTCCATCTCGTGGATCTGCCGCGTACAGCCGAAGTCGACGCCGACATTCCGCCGGTATCACGGTGACGGGCACTCGGCGGGTCGCTCGAGATTGCGAGCGACCCGCTGTTCGTCACTCGAAGATGTCGTCGAGCGCGGCCAGCAGCAGTGTGACGTTCCGCATGCGCGCGGTATGACCCATCAGTCCGATGCGCCACCCCTGGCCGGCCAACTCGCCCAAACCACCACCGATTTCGATGCCGTACTCGTGCAGAAGCCGGGAACGGACCGCACCCTCGGACCCGTCAGCTCCGAGTTTCTCGGCGGGCACACGAACTGACGTGAGCTGCGGAAGTCGGTGACCGGCCGCAGCGAACAGTTCGAACCCACGCGACTCGAGCCCGGCTTGCAGTGCATCACCCACGGCCTGATGGCGCGCCTGGCAGGCTTCGAGACCCTCTTCGAGTACGACGCCAAGCCCGGCATGCAAGGCATAGATCATCGAGATCGGTGCCGTGTGGTGGTACGCCCTCGCACCGCTGCCCGTGACGTAGTTGGCGATCATGTTCAGATCGAGGTACCACGATTGTGGCGTCGGTCGGAGGTGTCCGAGCGCTCGGTCAGAAACCGTGAGCGGGGCAAGACCCGGTGGCACCCCG
>DATKCX010000199.1:0-2975 GCA_035512975.1 Ilumatobacter sp. | reverse complement strand
GACTCCAACCCGCTGGCGGAGATCTTGTCGAGGAGGCCGTCGAGTTCTTCCTGGGCGACTTTCGCATCGGGCGAGGAACGCGGTGGCGGCGGCGGGGGAGTCCACGGACCGTCGACCACGTTGGAGGTGCGCTTGCTCGATTGGCGGGGAGGGCGCGGGCCGCGTGTGGGGCCGCGCGACGCTGAACGGCGCTTCGTGCCCGACAGCGCGGGTGTCAGCGGGATCTGGGGGATCTGCGGATACGCCGTGAGAAGGCCCACGGCCCTGGCGGCGAGCGCGGCGACCGCCAGAGACAGGAGGTAGAACAGCAGTTCTCGGCCGGCACCGAAGTCGCCCATGATCTGCAGCGCGTCGATGAACACGTAGGCGACGCCGAGCACCCACGCAGGGATGCCGAAGAAGAATCGCATCTGCGGGTACTCGGCGATGAAGATCAACAGCACCGCCATCGAGATCGACCGAATCCCTGCCGCTGGGAGGTCGAGCACGGTGCCGAGCAAACCAGGCACCACGATGATCCCGACGAGCAGCGTGGCCATGCGAACACGGCCGATCATCGCTTCGAGCCGCCCCCCGAAATACCACAACAAGGCGATCGAGATGGCGACGCCGAACAACCTCTGGGTGAGCCCATTTGCCAGCGGCCAGGTGAAAATTCGCCACACTTCGCCCGAGAGCACTTCGCTCGGGATCAGCGCGAGGGATCGCAACGTGCTCTTGTCGCGACCCTCGAAGGCGTAGAGCACCATCGTGAACGCACCGAGTAGGGCGAGGACGCCAGCGCTGCCGACGTCGATGTCGCCGACGCGGAACCATGGATCGGTTGCTCGGTGGCGTTCGGGGCGGGAGAACTGAAATCGGCGAGCCACGGCTGCCACGGTACCTGCCGTTCACGCCTCACGCCTGCCACACCGTGTCAGTATCCCTCCCGCCACACCCAGCCCGTATCCTGACAACGATGGTCAAACGTCCCCCAACCGGCACGATTCCGGAATCTCCCGGCTCGTACCAGTTCAAAGACGCTCAGGGCCGAGTGATCTATGTCGGCAAGGCGTCGAACCTGCGCCAGCGCCTGTCGAACTACTTCCAAGCGCCGCACAACCTGCACGTGCGCACCCGCCAGATGGTGGAAACCGCCGAGACGGTCGAGTGGGTCACGGTGCGCAACGAGGTCGAGGCGCTCATGCTCGAGTACTCCCTCATCAAGCAGCACCGGCCCCGATTCAACGTCCGGCTACGCGACGACAAGTCGTATCCATTCTTGGCCGTCACCATCGACGAGCAGTGGCCGCGAGCCACCGTCATGCGTGGCCACAAGCGCAAAGGCACTCGGTACTTCGGGCCGTATGCCCATGCCTACGCCATTCGCGACACGCTGGATTTGCTGCTGCGGAGCTTTCCCATTCGCACGTGTAGCCAGGCGAAGTTCAACCAGCACGAGCGGCTCGGCAAACCGTGCCTTCTGTTCCACATCGAGAAGTGCTCCGGCCCGTGCGTGGGCGAGATCGAAGAGATGCCGTATCGCGAGCTCGTTCGCGAGCTGTGCGACTTCCTGGCCGGCGACACCGACGACATCGTCGACCGGCTGGAAGTGCAGATGCGAGCAGCAGCAACCGCACTGGAGTTCGAGCAAGCGGCACGGCTGCGCGACCGGCTCATCGCAGTTCGCAAAGCCATCGAGAAGCAGCAGATGGTGGCCGACAAGAACGAAGACGTCGACGTCATCGGTATCGCCGACGACGAGCTCGAAGCGTCGGTGCAGATGTTCTTCGTGCGGCGTGGCCGCGTGGTCGGTCGCAAGGGTTTCGTGCTCGACAAAGTGGAAGACCTCACGCCTGGCCGCATGGTCGACCGCATCCTGGAAGAGGTGTACGGCGACGAACCTCCCACGGGGCTCCCCAAACACGTGCTCGTTCCGTACGAACCCGAAGACGTCCATACGTACGAGGAGTGGCTCACGCATCTACGCGGGTCGAACGTGAAGATTCGGGTGCCTCAACGCGGTGACCGTCGCTCGCTGTTGGAAACGGTCACGCGCAACGCGGGCGAAGAGTTCACCCGCCATCGCATGCGACGCGCGGCCGATCACAACACCAGGTCGCGTGCGCTCACCGAGCTGCAGGAAGCACTCGGGCTGCCCGAAGCACCGCTGCGCATCGAGTGCTACGACATGGCGCACCTGCAAGGCACCGATTACGTCGGGTCCATGGTGGTGATGGAAGACGGGTTGCCGAACAAACGCGAGTACCGGCGCTTCAAGGTGCACATACCTGGCAACGACGACTATGCAGCGATGGAAGAAGTGCTCACCCGTCGGTTGCAGGCGTACATCGACGAGCGCGATCGGCCGGCCGCAGAACGCGGCGACCGGCCGAGCAAGTTCGCGTATCCACCTCAACTGCTCCTCGTCGACGGCGGTAAGGGTCAGCTGGGCGTTGCGGTGCGAGTGGTCGAGTCGTTGGGCCTCACCGATGAGATTCCGGTGGCCGGCCTCGCCAAGAGATTCGAAGAGGTGTTCATTCCCGGCAGGTCCGAGCCCGTCGAGTTGCCACGTGGGAGCGAAGGATTGTTCATGCTCCAACGGGTGCGAGACGAGGCGCACCGGTTCGCGAACACCTTCCATCGCGAGCGTCGATCGAAGCGCATGACCACGAGTTCGCTCGACGGCATCCACGGATTGGGTGAAGCCCGCAAGAAGCAGCTGGTCAAGGCGTTCGGCGGCGTCAACGCGGTGAAGCAGGCTTCGCTGGAAGACCTGGCCAGCTTGTCGTTCCTGCCCGACGCCGTTGCGCACGCCGTGTACGACAAATTCCACCCGTCTGTCTGACCGGGCTCAGCCGGGGTACACGTCACTCGACCTGATTGAACACTTCCGAGCGGAGCCGATCGAGCGCTTCGATTCGCTGGTGATGGGTGTCGCCGAGGTTCCAGTCGGGGACGATGAATTCATCGAACCCCAACTCCGAGTACCGACC
>DATKCX010000198.1:0-3950 GCA_035512975.1 Ilumatobacter sp. | reverse complement strand
AACCGCCCGTCGACCGCACAGGGCTCACGGCGTGCAAGGTCAACACGGTGCCCTCGCTGTTCGGCCCGCTGACCGTGAAGTGAGAGTTCTCTGCGCTGGCGTAGTCGGCGTGAGTCGGGTCGGCCATGGCGTGGAATCTATGCCTTCCCGCGTGTGGTGCCAGCAGCCGGTGCGGCTAGAACGGATGCATGCGCTTCATCGAGTTGAACAACGAGCTGTACGAGTACGTGTTGGCGAGTGCCAACCCCGCTACCGACCCAGTCACCGAGCAGCTCGCGGCAACCACCCGCGACCGCTTCGGCGCGGCCGCCGGCATGAACGTGGGGGCAGACCAAGGCGCCTTCTTGTCGATGCTCGTGGCGATCACCGGCGCGCAGACTGTCGTGGAGGTGGGCACATTCACGGGGATGTCGGCGACCTGGCTGGCGCGAGGGTTGCCTGCTGGTGGTCGGTTGATCTGCTGCGACATCACCGACGACTACCTGGCGACCGCGCACGAGGCGTGGGACGCGGCGGGTGTTTCCGATCGCATCGAGTTTCGGCAAGGTCCCGCGCTCGACACGTTGGCGGCGATGCCAACGACGCCGCATATCGACATGGCATTCATCGATGCCGACAAGCCGGGCTATCTGTCGTACCTGCTCGAGCTCTTGCCCCGACTCACCGAGCGCGGCTTCGTCGTGGTCGACAACGTGTTGTGGAGTGGACAGGTCATCGACGATTCCGACCAGAGCGAGTCGACCGTGGCGTTGCGCGAGTTCAACGATCACGTCGCTCGCCGCGACGACGTGGTGGCTGTGCTCTTGCCGATCGGCGACGGGGTCACCATCATCCGCCGCCGCTGACGCGCCAGATGATGCCAAGCGCAGCGTCCGAGTGCCATTGCGTGCGGGCCGACCGGTACGGTCGGCCAACACGCGGCGACCGGGAGTCGTTGCGAGCGGCGAGACACATGGGGGTTGAGATGGATCGTGAGTTGAACACGCTGTTCGCGGGCGGAACCTTTTTCGAAGGACCGCGGTGGCACGATGGGCGTTGGTGGGTGAGCGACTTCTACTCCCATCGCGTGCTCGCCATCGACGAAGCTGGCGGTGCCGAGACGATGGTCACTCTCGATGGCCAGCCGTCTGGTCTCGGGTGGATGCCGGACGGTTCGCTCCTCGTGGTGTCGATGAAAGATCACCTCATCATGCGCCGTCACCCCAACGGCGATGTGGCGGTACATGCCGACATCAGTTCGTTCTGCGGCGGCCACGCCAACGACATGGTCGTCGACGCCAAGGGTCGCGCCTTCGTCGGAAACTTTGGGTTCGACCTGATGGGTGGCGAGTCGCCGGCGTTGGCCTCGCTGGTGCGCGTCGACTCCGATGGTTCAGTCGCGTTGGCGGCGAGTGAGATGTTCTTCCCGAACGGTTCAGTCATTCTTCCCGACGAACAGACCCTGATCGTCGGCGAAACGCTCGGCTGTCGATACACCGCCTTCACCATCGAAGAGGACGGCTCGCTCAGTGACCGTCGGGTGTGGGCGCAATTGGCCCCAACCCCGGCGATCGGCACCACCCAAGAAGTGATGGCGGCCGTCACCGTCGCACCCGATGGCTGCGGGCTCGA
This sequence comes from Ilumatobacter sp., assembly GCA_035512975.1. Classification (GTDB taxonomy): domain Bacteria; phylum Actinomycetota; class Acidimicrobiia; order Acidimicrobiales; family Ilumatobacteraceae; genus Ilumatobacter. The sequence continues at coordinate 2,339 of DATKCX010000198.1, read as the reverse complement.
CGCCGACGGTTGCATCTGGGCAGCCGACGCGGTGGGTTCGCGAGTGATTCGCGTGGCGTCGGGCGGCGACATCCTCGACTCGATTCCCATGCCCGACGGGCTGGGGGCGTTTGCGTGCCAACTCGGCGGTTCGAACGGTTCCACGCTGCTGATCTGTGCCGCTCCCGACTTCTTCGAGCACGCTCGCCAAGCGGCAACCGAAGCGGTGCTCTTCACCGTCGACGTGGGTGTCCAGGCCGCGGGCCGCCCGTAGACGAGCGCATGACGCAAGGTGTCTGACACCTCGCGTTATGTCGGGGGTGGTGGTGGTGAATCGGCGGGAGCGCCGCTCACTGCGGTGGGGGTACCGGCGCTGAAACCACCGAATGCGCCGCCGGCTGCACCGCCCGACATCAAGGAGTCGAGGAAACCTCGCATCGGGCTGTTGGCGATGCGCGGGTCGTGCTGGAGCGCCTGGAGCTGAGTGCGGTTCGCCGCGAGTTGTTGACGCAACGTCTGCCCGTCAGCGCCGACCTGGTCGAGTACGGGCGTGCCATCGGGTGCCTTGAGATTCTCGAGCGAGCGCAATTGCAATGCACCGGTACCCGCCATGGCCGCCGCTGCAAAGCGGTTCGTCACCGACACGAGAGCTGCTTCCGCTGCGCTGAGGTCCATCGCCACGGGTTCGACGTACGGCGACGGCTCGAGGACGTTCAGGCGCTTCACATAGCCGAGCCACGGGCTGTACTCGATCGACACGCGGGCACCTTGGCCCGCCTGGGAGTAGATCGAGCTGCGGACCTTGTACGCCAACACGTTGTCGCTGGTGCCGTCGTCGATCGCAAGGTAGCGAGTGGGTTCGGAGTCATCGCCGCCTCCGAACTCGCGTCGCCGAACCAGGGTGCCTTCCAAGGTTCGCCGTCGGAACAGGTCGGCGGCTCCGAGGAAAATCTGCAGCACACCGAACACGGCGAAGGCACCGAACAGCACAGTGCCGACCAGGCCACCGAGCCCGATCCATTGGCGCGCTTCGTCGGTCATGTCGATCGAGTTCTCGGCCAGTCGAGTCTGCACCGAGAGGCCTTCTGTGGCGAGGTAGAAGCCCGCAGCAGCCAGGGCACCGAAGATCGCAGCGGTGATCAGGCCGACGAAGACCGCCAGCAACGGGTGGCGGCCGCGTCCGGGTAGGAGGGAGCGATACCGAACGGTGACGCGACGCCAATCACCCGTCTCGTGACTCCACGCGTGCCGGTTGTGTTCGGTCTCGAACGGAATCTGACGCTGCACCGTTGGTGCCAGCCCGAGCGCGGTGGCGTACGCGAGATGGCGGTCCCACACGGCCACCGACGATGCGGGCTTCTTCTCGAACTCGCCCGTGTCGCGGTAAAAGGTGCGAACCCCCATCCAGTGCGCCGCCGCCGTGCGACCGGCCGGGGTGTCGGTCTGGGCGTGGAAGCTGACGATTCGGATCGCGCCGTAGAGCAGCAGCAACCCGAGCAGCCCGGCAACGGCCAGCAGGATGTTGCCCAGCGTCAGCCAGCCGTTCACGTCGCTGGTGGCGGTGGAGGTTTCGGTCGCCACCCACACCAACAGTGTGATGATGGCGACGAGGCCCCACGCACCAGCCATGTGGATGAAGTTCCAACGAGGACGACACAACCCGAGCGCCTGCCCATGGGTGACGACGTCGCGACGGAAACCTTTCACCCAACGGTTCGACACGCCGCGCGGCCCGAGCGTCAGCACCGGAGTGGGCACCACGCCATTCTTCGAGTGTCGCTCGATGTGATCGAGCACACGTTGCTCGTAGGGAACGAGTGAGTCGTTCACCGGTCGGCGCTGCCGCGTGCGAATGATGGTCTGCGGCCCTTGATCCTCGATCGTGAAGTAGCCGCGCGCGGCCAGGTCGACCACTGTCGCCGGCACTGCGTCGTCTTCGACGACGAACCCGCCCGTGAGCAGATCGGCGAGCGCGGGCGTTTCCGGTCCCAACTCGATCCCGGCAGCTGCCGGTGCTGGAACGCGCGGTGCCGTGCTCCGCCACATCCACGCCAGCGCGATCAGCGCCAACACCGCGGCTGCCAGCGCGATCGCGCCGACTCCAACTTCCACCTCGTAGGCCCGAACGTCTTGTGGTGCAGCTGCGAGAAGCGAGTAGTAGGTGTCCATCCCGCGGCTCAACTTACTCATGTTGCGGTGTGGTCTCGATGGATTCTCGTGCCCAACGTCCGTCGAATCGAGCACCTCCAAGTGCTGCCCTAGCACAACGGCGGCGCAATGTCCTCAGCACCCGCTCGTAACCTCCCGTTCATCTGATTGGACATCGTGGGAAACCACGCCTCCGTACTGTGCGCCGCGTA
>DATKCX010000197.1:0-6776 GCA_035512975.1 Ilumatobacter sp. | reverse complement strand
GGCCGGGAGGCCCGTGCGAACGCCCACGACCCGCCCGTCCCGGAAACCTGACGCAGGCCGCGCGGCCCTCGTTACTCGGCTACCCCGGCACGGTCCTGGACCCGAAGGCACTCGCGGTCAGCGGCGCCGTCAACCGGCGGTACAGGACACTCCGCTGGCGCGGTATCGGTCGCGGTACTCGGACGCGACGACGGTGGCCGATCGGGCCTCCGTCGGCGAGAGTCAGATCGCGGGAAGGCTGGACGACACTGCCATCATGGTTGTGGAGGGCGCATGGATTCATCGCTCAGTCTGTCCGACGGCCGACGCGTCGGAGTGTGCGAGTGGGGTGACCGCGAGGGTTGGCCGGTGCTGTTGGTGCACGGCACGCCAGGCTCGGCGAAATGGCGGCCAGGTCCGGCCGGCTTGTCGCATGTGCGCGAGCGCGGTGTTCGACTGATCACGGTGTCACGGCCCGGTTACGGCGTGTCCGATCGCCTGGTGGGGCGCACGGTTGCGGCGTGGGCGGGTGATGCCGCCGAGGTGCTCACCGTGTTGGGCGCAGGGTCCGATGTGGGCATCGTTGGTGTCTCTGGTGGTGGTCCCCACGCTCTGGCTTGTGGCGCGCGCCTGTCCGGCACGCGGGCGGTGGCGGTGTTGGCCGGTGCTGGTGATCTGGCGATCGACGAGGCCTTCGTGGGCATGGCTGACGCGAGCGCTGAGCTGTGGCGGTCGGCGTTCGAATCCGGCGGTGCGCTCGAGACGATGATCGGTCGGATCGCATCGGCAATGACTCGACGCCGACCCGCCGAGGTCGCAGAGCGGGTGTTGGCCGGGTTCCCGCCCAGCGCGGTGGCACTCATGGAGCGCGACCCGCAGGTGCGTCGGGTGATGGTTGACGACGTTGTCGAGGCGTTCGCCGGCGGCGGTTGGGGATGGCTGGACGACGCCCGAGCGTTTCGATCGCCGTGGGAGTTCGACCTCGCCGAGGTGGCGGTGCCGGTGTGGCTCGCCCACGGCGTCGACGACGAGTTCGCTCCAGTGCACCAGGCCCAGCGGCTCGCTGGGGAGCTCCCCGACGCAATGATGTCGATCCGCAGCGACGTCGGACACATGGACCTCATCGCCGACGCATTCAACGAGGCAGTCGACTGGTTGATCGCCCAACGCTGACGCCGGACACTTCAACTCGACCGCACCCGAGGCTAGAACACGAATGCGCCGGGGATCCGGCGGTATCGGACGCGCGGACTGCTTCGCGGGCGCTGTCATTATCGGACGCGCTGTAAGGGCCGTTACGAGCGCCCTTGAAACGGGCGCCCACAGTGTTACCGAGCGCTGTTATCGGGTGCCCTCGACCGGTACTTGTGAGCGGGTCGACGCGATGGTTCACTGCCGCCGACTCGCGTCGAGCGTTTCATGTCAGTGCCTGGCCTGCGAGCGATGTTCGCCCAACTCCGCGAGGATGTCGTCAGTGGGATGGCAGGGACTCGACCAGTGGGGTGAGGACATTGCTCGCATCGAACCGCTCGCTGGCGGAGTCGCGAACGACGTGTGGAGCATCCGCCGGCTGGTCGCCGGACGCCGCATCCCCACACCGAATACACGTGATCAGCGGTAACCAGTTCATCGGAGTTACCGATCTCCCAGGCGGACTCCAGGCGCGTGTCCTTCGCTGGGCTCCGATGGGCGAGGAACGGTCGATCGGCCGGTCAGCCGTTGAAGTTTGCGATAGGCCGCATGAAGTGCTTGATGTACTTCGTGGCAAATGCGTGGGCGTCACTGCGGCTGGCAAACCCGACGACGAACTTGTGCGCGCGGCTCGCGTGAGCAGTCTGGAAATCGAAGCTCAGATAGTCAGGAGCGCCGCCCGCGAATAGGATCCCAAAGTTGTCTGATGCCCATGATTGGAGGGGCAGCATCGATGCCGACTTCACGTACATTAGATGCGCAGCTTCGGATCCGACAGAGATCGTGAACCCGCCGAAGCGGACGGGGCCCGACGCCTGTACCGGCTTCGTGGGGAGCCAGTCGAGCGCAATACCGACGCAGCCCGGCACGGTTGCTAGAAGGTCGAGGGCTACCTCGTCCCGTACCTGATAGAAGAGTGCCTCGTCTACTGACATTCCTGTGAGGTCGCGAGGAAGGGCCTGAGGCTCCGGGAACTCCCACTCGGCCATTGATCTAACCGGTGCCGGGCGCCCCAATCCGTTATGACTTCGGGCCGGGCGGGTTTCGGATGCGAGCGACCTACGAAACCACCTCACTTGCCAGAATATAGCCTGTGATCAGAGTGCCTATCGACCATGATGACAGTGCACCGCTGCCTACAGCGCCCCGACGTTGCACGTCGCCCCAGATGCCGGGATCGCCGCTCCGGGACAGGGAACGCTCAGCACCCGAAGAGGAGCGCCCCTTCGAACGGCAGCTGGAGTCGACCGCGGCCGTCGCCTGGACACCGCTGATGTCAGAGTGCGCGTGACGTACCTGACCCACAGGTGGCAGCACGCCCAGTCGGGTGTTGGGTACTCAACGAATCAAACGCGATTGGGACCCTAAGCTCGCGTCCCGTGGATCCACTGTTCGACCTCCCAGAGTACGAACGAGCAGGTCGCCTCTTTTTCGGAGATGCGAGGGACGCGCTGATGAGTAGCAAGAGCGCTATCTTCGGCATGATTCGGAAGGAACGTGTCGACTCGCTCCCACGTAACCGAGTGGCGTTGGCTTCAGACGAGGTAGTTGAGACGGCTCCGTTGGTTATGGAATCAACATTCGCTCTGTCGCGCGACGCGACGATCGCTGGCGATCTGGACGACCTCTATGCGGCCCTCGATGCCGCTGCAGAAGGTGGGCTGTCGTCACTGATGCCGCAGTTCTTCGCGAACCTTGGTGAGATCTGCGACGCGTCTGGCCAGGCGATTGACGCTGGCGGCCGTCCATTCGACTATGACTTGCTGCTCGAAGCCCTCGAGGGGATCGAGATTTCCTTTGATGCGGACGGCAACCCGAAGATGCCCACACTCGTGATGCATCCCGAGACGGCCGATCGCCTGGCGGCGCTTCCGCCACCCTCGCCAGAACAGGAAGCCCGCTTAGCAGCGATGATGCAGCGCAAGAAGGAGGACTTCGATGCTCGACGACGTTCTCGGCAACTATCTCGACACTCTGACTGAGCGCGAGTTTGATGCGCCCTTCCTGGCGATCTTGCGAGTCCGTGGCTACTACGACATCCACTTTCTTCACGGAGCATTTGAGTTCGGCAAGGACTTCATCGCCAAACTTGACGTTAGCGGCGTGACCTACCAGGTCTCGTTTCAGACGAAGGGCGGCAACATCGGAGTTGGCGACTGGCGAGAGGCACGTGGACAGATCGATGAGATGCGAACGAACAATCTCGCACACCCCAACTTCGACGCCTCGCTCCCACGGAGAACCATCTTCGTCACGACCGGGCGGCTCACGGGAGCTGCTCCCCTCAGCAGTCAGGAGTACGGCCGACACCTCGACCAGTTAGGCGAAGGCGGCTTCGAGGTCTGGGATCGCGAGACGATCCTCGGCGACCTCACGCGACACCCAGACTTGAGCGTCGCCGGCAACCTCGACGAGCAACTCCTGCGGATAGTTGTCGAGATCGCCTCGGGAACTGCCACGCCCACGATGCTTGAGGAGTATTCGCGGACATGGCTCGATGGCCCAGCGAAGAGCATGTGGCGAGGAGCGCTGTCGGCTGGAGTCATCGCGAGCCGATGCCGCGAGGCCAACCGGCTCGACCTGGCGGCGGTTACCGGTCTGCTTCTCGTCCGGGCATCGGCGTTCAGGCTCATTGCCGACGGGAGCGCCGATGGTGACGTGCTAGCCGACGTGGCGGGCGACCTTTTCGAGCGATACGCGATCGAGTTGGGTGATCGTTGCCGCGGTCGAGAAGCGGATCCCGATCTTTTCCTTGGAGCAGGCGAAATTGCAATCTGGACGACCTACCCGATCAGGGTCTTGCGAACTGCTGAGGTGCTCGCCTTGGCAGCGTTGCGTCAAAGGTACCGAGACTCGGGCGGGGCTGGCGGGCTGGAGGGCCAGGTTCTCGAAATCGTGCACGCACAACCCGGCGCAGCCCATCCTTTCTCCGACGCGTGGGCAGCCTCGCTCGTCCCCATTGGGCTCGTGGTCGGGCTGAGCGACCAAGAGCTGTTTGGTCGCTGGGCGACGGAGGTAGTTCGGTGGATCGCCAACCGCTACGACGACTCCCCCGGCCTTGCACCGCTGGGCGCCACCCCTCGCGAGGAGGTGGACTACGTAGCAGGCGCAGCCCTGGAGCACGTGAATGTCGAACGTCGAACTACATGCCTCTCGGCCACCGCCATCCTCGACCTTGTGTCTGTCTTTGAACGCAGCGACCTATATGAACTCGCAGTCAATGAGCTCCTAGCAGTCGGCGTGTTCCCGGACGTGGTCGAGGTAGGAGACAACACGGACCAAGCTGTCCGTGACGGAGAGACAGTCACCCGTCAAGTGAACTGGGCGCACGACGAATCTTGGACCCCAACCGACGGCTGGAAGACGGCTGCACACCATCGCCGCACCCCCGACCCGTTCTCACTATGTGCTCGCGGTCGAATGTGGGAGCACCTCGCTCTCATCGCCGTGCTACGCGACCGCATGTTTGCGACCACGCAACGACACGTAGTGATGGGTGCACCGCGGTAACGGACCCATCGGCAGGCGAAGACAGCAACGCCACTGCTGGCGAGTCTGCGGCTTCCAGCGGCGGCCTTTGCGTACGAAGCCATCAGCAACGTCAACGGGCGCATTGAACCAGTAGGCGTTCCTAGAAATCGTCGGCGGCGTCGAAGGCGGCATCGATGAATTGCCTTCGACGTGCGAGCAGTGGCGGTGTCAGCTGGTCGGTGCCAACCTCCCGGCCCGCCGCCCACGTTGCGAGCAACAGGAGGGTCTGCGTCGTGGCGGTGAGGGTTTGAACAAGTCGTTGCAGAGACTCGAACTCGATCACAAGTGTGGAGTCGTCGTTGCCAGCCGGATCGACGGGGCCGATCAGGTGGGCAATGTCGAGGTGGCCGAAGAGGTTCGCGGTGCCGACATCCACCTCACACAGGTCGACGACGAGCCCTCGGGCGCGCTTTCGCGCTTCGGGCGATGGCCTGGCGCTGACGGTTCGCATGGCCGGAGGCTACGCCGAGGGTGTGACACCCTCGGGCCGGCCGAGCGGTGCCGGAGGCGAGCCGCACACCTCGCGTTCGCTTTGCGTAGCACAGAACGCGCAGCGCAGAACGGCGACACGTGCCCACTGCAGGATGAGCCCCCTCAAGTAGGCGCTTCAGTGTCTCCGCACGCGGCGAAGAGTGGGGGGCGTCCTTGCCGACGGCGAAATGACCCGAGCCCAGGTCAGCTTCGGCAACCAATAGGTTTTGCCATGCGTGAGACTGGGCGGCATGGCGCGACTAGGAGACTGCTGAGCTTGAAGGCGTCTGGCACGAATCGCACCGGCCAGGCTGACATGTCGCGTCGCGCTTCCCAGACCGGTCGAGAGTCCAGCTGCAACCGTGTCGCCGACGGTTCCGTCAGGCCCCTACCCGACCGGTTGCTTCCAGCGGTTGAGGAATGTGACCTCGTGCGCCGGCCGCCGCGGGGCGGCTGTGAACGTCTCGCCGGTGTAATAGCCGACGGCGAGAAGACAAACCTGGGTGACAGTCGGTGGGATGCCGAGGAGTTCGGCGATCTCGGACTCGTGCTCGAGGTGGAACGTCGTCCACGCCGAGCCGATGCCCCGCGCTCGTGCTGCGAGCTGGAAACTCCATACGCCCGGAAGGACCGAGCCGTAGTACGCCGCCGCGCCGCCCTGCGTCGATGGGTCGAGCGGAGGCCGGTCGAGGCGCAACGCAATCACGAGCGCCGGCACCTCGACGAGGTGCTCGACGAGGAACTCAGCCGAATCGATCACCTTCTGAGTTCGGTCATCCGTGCGGATCTCGGAGTTCGCCGCCAGATAGATCCGTCCGACGGCGGCGAACCGTTCGGCGATCTGGGTCTTGAGGTCTCCATCGGTGATGATCATCCAACGGTTGCGCTCGAGGTTGCCGCCCATCGGGGCGTGGTTGGCGATCTCGATGATCTCCAGCAAGTCGTCGGCCTGGATCGGCCGTGCCAGGTCGAGCCGCTTTCGAACCTGTTTGGTGGTGGTCAACAGTCGATCGACCTCGTCGAGGTCGAATCCGGTCGTGGGATGGGTGCTCAATGCCAGTCCTCCGTCCTTTGCTCACAGTGTGACCGACCCGTCCATTTGTTCACGGCCACCGGGCTGCCGCTGCCAGCGCCTTCCCACCGGCGTCCACCTTGACGCCAATGGCAACTGACACCCGGCAGCGTCGTGCTGCCGGCGAACTCCGGACGTTTCCCGTCGGCATTATCCCCGTCGTTCTCGGACACCCCCGGCGCGTTCTGTGCATGCTGTACACAGCAGCCTGTGATCTCGATCAATACTTGTAGTGCTCGCCGCGACTGGCGCCAACGCGGTGGTGTGCGGGTCGGATGGGCCTTCTTCGGAGTTGTCTTCATGCTCTTGGGCATCAGCCTCTTCAGCCGTTCGCCGGGATCACAATCGCGTTGATTGGTGGAGCGCGAGCGCCTTGGGGGCAAGCGTGAGGAGCTCGTCGAGCTCGGTAGCAGAACCCTCGGCGGCGAGGCGCGTGCGTGTTTCGGTGTCGAGCCGTTCTTCGAGCCATCGGCGGAAGGCTTCGTTGTGGGTGGTGTGGAACAGCGCCCACCGGTGGGGGATCACGCCGCTG